>CBFHJI010000030.1:0-18351 GCA_965656255.1 Alphaproteobacteria bacterium | reverse complement strand
ACCAGGCCAGGGGCCGGTCGCAGTGACGCTTGTCACGACACCTTTATTTCATGTCACTGCGAATAACTGTGTCGTTCAGCCAGCAACACTGACAGGTGGCAAGATCATTCACATGTATAAGTGGGATGCTGGCGAAGCATTAAAGCTGATTGAGAAGCATAAGATTACAGGCATAAGTGGTGTGCCGGTCATGTCGCGTGAGATTATTTCTCACCCTGATTTTGAAAAATATGACACATCATCAATGACTGCTTTAGGTGGCGGTGGCGCTCAATTACAACCCGACCTTGTTGGTAAAATCAACGGCGCGCTGAAAAATGCGAAAGCCGCAACGGGTTACGGCATGACTGAAACATGCGGAATTATTTCCGCTGTCTCTCAAGATTACTTCCTTGATCGTCCATTTAGCGCGGGACCAATTGTTCCGACCCTTGAGGCTAAATGTGTCGATGCCGATGGCAATCCGGTTTCGACAGGGGAGCTTGGCGAGTTATGTGTTAAAGGTGGAAATGTCATTAAGGGCTATTTGAATCGTCCTGATGCAACAGCTGAGACCATTCAAAATGGCTGGTTAAGGACTGGCGATATTGCGCGTATGGATGAAGATGGTTTTGTCTTCATTGTTGACCGAGCCAAAGATATGGTTTTACGCGGCGGCGAAAATGTTTACTGCGCCGAGGTAGAGTCGGCCATCTTTAAACATGATGCTGTTTCTGAATGTACTGTTTTTGGGGTTCTTGATGATCGCTTGGGAGAAGAAGTTGGTGCGGCAATTGTGATTGCCCCCGGCGCGAGCGTGACCGCAGATGAAATTCGTGCGCATTGCGCTGAGCTTATTTCGAAGTTCAAAATCCCGCGCTATATTTGGTTGCGTAATGACCCTCTTCCGCGGAATGCCAGTGGAAAATTTGTTAAGCGTGAATTGCGTGACTCGCTTGATACCGCAGACGCGTCATAGAGCGATTGATTTCTTTAGAAAAATCATATTGAGACGTATGGTTAAACCCTAAAGTCGGAAAATAGATCTGGCTTTAGGGTTGCCATTGCTTGGGGTAACTGCGCAAAATCATCGATGATAGAATCTGCGTTTAGCTCCTCGAGGGTTACACGGCGGTAGCCAAAACTAACGCATATGCAACTTACATTAGCCTTCATCGCACTTGCTGTATCAGCTTCGCTGTCGCCAATCATGATTGCGTTTTTTGCGGTTCCGCCAAGACGTTTTATAGCTTCTAAAATCGGCAATGGATTGGGTTTGCGTTCGGGCAATGTGTCGCCGCCAATCAGTTCATCAAAATAATGATGAATGTTAAGCCTGAATAAAAGTTTTGCGGCAAGGCTTTCGCGTTTGTTTGTGACTACAGCCATTTTAATGGCGTCGCGTTTTGCGGCTTTTAGAATATTCTCGACATTGTTAAAAAGCACGGTTTCATCATTTATGTGCTGATCGTAATAATCAACAAAGCGTTCGGTGGCGATATCGAGTTCGGAATCGCTTATCTCAAACTTATTTTCGTCAAAGCCACGCTTTAATATCATGCGCGCCCCGCCACCGATCATGTGTCGGACTTGGTCGGTCTCAACGCGATCGCAACCATATTGATTTAAAATATAATTCATTGTTGCATGAAGATCGCGGTTTGTGTCCGCCAAGGTGCCGTCGAGATCAAACAAAATCATAGCTTGAGACATTTAATTACCATTCTATCTATTTGCGCTTATTTGTAGCTTAGTGCGGCATCGCATGCTACATGGATTTTATTATGGCGATCAATCACCTGTTCTTTTTATTTTTTATTTGCCTGATCTGGGGCTTTACCTTTGTTGCGGGTAAGGCAAGCGTTAGTGAATTGCCACCCATTTTCTTTTCAGCGCTGCGCTATATGCTCATTTCAGCTGTATTGGTGATGTTTTTAAAACCTGTAAAAGGCAAAATGAAAGAGATCGCCTTTATCTCTGTGACCATGGGCTCTCTGCATTTTGCACTTTTCTATGGCGGCATGTCGGTTGCTGAAAATGTGTCATCTATCGCAGTGGCGACGCAATTAGGTGTTCCCTTTTCGACAATCTTATCGATTATCTTTCTGGGTGAGGTTGTGCGGTGGCGTCGTTGGCTTGGTATTATTCTCGCTTTTGTCGGCATTATGATCATTAGTTTCGACCCCGAGGTTGTGAATGAACGTCTGGGCTTGTTATTGGTTCTGGGTGCTGTCTTTTGTGCCTCTTTTGGGACAATCGTGATGAAGCGCGTGAGTGATATTGGCGTTTTTCAGATGCAAGCATGGATTGGTGTCCTAAGCTGGCCTCCATTGCTACTAGTTTCTTTTTTGTTTGAGCAAGATCAGATGGTTGCTTTGCAAAGTGCAAGCTGGATGGCGATTGGGGGAATTTTCTATACGGCCTTGGGCGCGAGCCTGATTGGCCATGCTGGCATGTATTATTTGCTGCAACGTTATGATGTTTCTGTTGTTTCCCCGCTGACTTTGATGGCGCCTATTTTTGGTATAAGCTTTGGTGTATTCGTTTGGGGTGATGATCTCGGGCTTCGCTTCTGGGTCGGGTCTGCTTTTACCTTAATTGGCGTATTGGTGATTGCTTTGCGTAAAGGTGACCACCCGATTGAAGGCGCGCGTTTATAAAGCACTAATTGTGCCTCGTGGTAATGTGCGTTAGGGTTTAAAAAAATAATAATAAGAAAGGGATAGCTCATGAGTGATGATAAAAACAATGAATCGGTTTTGGATATAAATAGAGATTGGCCGTCTCCGAATTTTGGAGATAGGGAGGGTGCAGAGGTCAGTATTTTGGTTGTGCACTACACGGCGATGAGCAGTGTCGAGTCAACGATTAAACGGTTTTCTGATACAAGCTCTCAAGTGTCGGCGCATTATGTGATTTCGCGTAATGGAGAAATTTTCCAAATGGTCGATGAGGACAAGCGTGCCTGGCATGCAGGCGTCGCTTTTTGGCGCGGCATTCAGAATGTAAATTCTTATTCAATTGGAATTGAACTTGATCATGACGGTATAGATGCGATTGGTCATTTTATTCCTTACGCGACCCCTCAGTTGCAATCTCTCAAGTTGCTTGCGGCTGATATTATCCAGCGTCATCAAATACCAATGCAAAATATTGTGGGGCACAGCGATGTTGCCCCAATGCGCAAGCAAGATCCTGGCAATACATTTCCATGGAAAGATTTTGCGGATGAGGGTATTGGGTTTTGGCCGAAGCAGGTGCCGACCAAAACCTATAAGTCGCTCAAGTCAGGTGATAAAGGTGATGAGGTTAGAGATCTGCAGATGGCTCTTGGCAAATATGGCTATGGGATTACAGTTGATGGTGATTTCGGCATTCAAACAGAGGCCGTCATTATTGGCTTTCAGAGACATTTTTGCGCCGATAATGTAGACGGAATTGCTGGCAATCAAACTCGCAATATGCTCGATGCCGTGCTCAAATCTGTCTAGGCGCGTGATAATGGTTCCTGTTGGCCTCCTATAAGCCTGGGCCCTGTTTAGTCGCGCGAAATGGCAACGCTTTTTAAATTTTCTTGATAGAGCTTAATGATCCATGTTTATGGCGCTTCTTGTGTTGCGCAGCCTGTTTTGCATTCCTTTTTTAAGTTGGATCGTTTTGCTTATCTTGACGTTGGCGTCTCAAATGCGTAGACCAAATGTGATCAGAGGGTTAAGCGATCGCACTGGTTCGCCAGTGAGGAAAGTCCGGGCTCCACGGGAATACGGCGCTGGATAACATCCAGCCAAGGTGACTTGAGGGAAAGTGCCACAGAAAGGAAACCGCCCAGCATGCTGGGTAAGGGTGAAAGGGTGCGGTAAGAGCGCACCGCGTTTTTGGTAACAAGAACGGCATGGTAAACCCCGCCGGGAGCAAGACCAAATAGGAATGGCGCATGATCTATTCTCGGATCGTCGTTCGGGTAGGTTGCTGGAGCGGCGTGGTAACGCGTCGCCAAGATGAATGATCGCTGGCCTAAGTTTTGCTTAGGTTACAGAACCCGGCTTATCGACCCTCTGATCACTTTTGATTTAGCTCTTTTCTTCAGTGTCTATTTCTATGGCACGCCCGGTCATTGGTTTTGGTGTGACTTGAGGGACATTAATTTTCAATAAACTCTGTCCTTTCGCTTGGTTTATATGATGCCAAGCTTCGTCGCCTTATAGGTTAGCTGATCTGTTCCCTAGACCTGGGGGCGATCACTGTCGTGACCAACTATGATTATCCCATATGAATGGCGGCCAGCCTGGGATATGCGGCCGTAAATGCAGGTTTTCAGCTTGCTTATGGAGCCAGAGGAAATTGCGCGCAATGATGCTTAGAATGGCTAAAAACAGGCATTTATCCCGTTGACACCCATATAATCCCATGTTATCCCATAATGTCCCATAAATTTACATGGGTTATGACGTTTGAATGATGAGCGGGAAAGCCGCGCAATGAAGGTGAGGGTGACGACGTGGCAATGTTCATGTCCACAATTTCGGCGAAAATAGATGCGAAGGGGCGTGTGTCTGTGCCCTCTTTGTTTCGCGCTGTCGTAACCGCCCAAAGTCCAGACCTTCAGGGACCTCATGGTATTTTTGTTTACCCCTCTTTTACGGTGAATGCTGTTGAAGGTGGTGGGCGTGCCTTGATGGAAAATATCAACACAATGGTTGAGCGCTTGGATCTCTTTACCGAAGAGCGCGACGCGCTTGCGGCCTCCTTGTTTGGGGATAGTCACCAATTAACCTTTGATGCGGATGGCCGTGTGACATTGCCTGAGGCTTTGTTGGTTCATGCGCAGATTATAGACAAAATGTGCTTTGTGGGTTTGGGAGAGAAATTCCAAATTTGGGAGCCGGAACGTTTTGCGGCTTATCGCGCAGATGCGCGTCAGAAAGCAATGGAAAACCGAACGCTTTTGCGGTCAATTAACGCTCCCTCTTCACAAGGGGGGGTCTAATGGAAGAGCGCGACCTTATGAACACCGACATGTCGCGCCCTCATATATCGGTTATGTTGGATGAGGTTCTCGACGCTTTAGCGCTTGAGGACGGTCAAACTTATGTTGATGGTACATTTGGCGCGGGTGGCTATAGCGAGGCCATCTTGGATGCCGCTAATTGCACGTTAATTGCGATTGATCGCGATCCAAATGTCATGCCGCATGTTGCGCGTTTATCCGAACGATTTGGCGCAAGGTTCCAATTTATCTCTGGCTGCTTTGGCAAGCTGGCTGATTTGATGAGCGAGTACGGCCTCCTAAAATTAGACGGGCTGGTTCTTGATCTTGGTGTTTCGTCCATGCAACTTGATGAGGCTGAGCGAGGCTTTAGCTTTATGCGAGACGGGCCACTTGATATGCGTATGAGCCAAGATGGTTTGAGTGCGGCTGATGTTGTGAATGAATTTGATGCGACTGATATTGCTCAAATTCTCTTTGTATATGGGGATGAGCGGCGCTCGCGGGCGATTGCGCGCGCTATTATTGATCGTCGCAATATGAGCCCGATTATGCGCACGTCAGAGCTTGTTGATGTGGTGACCTCGGTTCTTGGACCGCATCGGGGCAAGGGGTCTCATCCTGCCACAAGAACATTTCAGGCATTAAGAATTTTTGTGAATGATGAATTGGGCGAATTATTGGATGGCTTAATTGCAGCAGAGCACTGTCTTGCCCCAGGTGGCCGGTTGGTAGTTGTGACATTCCACTCGCTTGAGGATCGTTTGGTTAAAAAGTTTTTGTCGATCCGCTCTGGTCAAAGTGGTCAGGGTTCGAGGCATATGCCGGCGCTCGATGTTTTGCCGCCAAGCTTTGATCTTATCTCGCGTAAAGGCGCTGTTGCAACGGATGAGGAGGTTCTTGTTAACCCTCGGTCGCGTTCAGCGCGTCTACGCGGCGCGATAAGGACAAAGGCAAGCCCTTGGCCGGCGGAGGATCTCCTGCCGCGCCTTGATGCACGTAAGGAGCTGCGCGCATGATTAGATTGGTCAATATTACGCTGGTCCTTTTGAGCATTTCTTTATTCGGTGCGCTTTACCATATTCGCTATAGCGCGGATGCAGAAGCGCGGTCTTTGCAAAAGCTGGATTTTAAATATGTTGATGCTTTGCGCGAACAGCAAGTATTACGCGCTGAATGGGCAAGTCTGAACGACCCAGCTCGTCTTCAAGATTTATCGCAAACATATTTGGGATTGGTTTATGCGTCGAGCAACCAGCTCATTGAAGCGACAAAATGGCGTGAGCATTATGTCTCCACGACCGGCCCTGTCCTAACTGCGGAGGCGCAGTAATGGCTAAAAACAAGGGCTTGGTTAAGATTGGTGGTGATTGGGCAGCGGCGCGCCCAGATATTGCACGTTTGGATGCGGTCAATCTTGAGACATATGCGCTTATGCGCACGCGTCGTCGCGTCATTCTTGCCGCTTTTTTGTTTGCGACTGTTTTTTCTATTATTTCTGGCCGCTTGATGCAGCTAACATTTTGGAGTGATGCCCGGGCAGCCGGCACGTCTGTTGTAAAAGAAGAGCGGCATTTGCGGCCTGATATTCTTGACCGCGACGGCCGTGTTTTAGCGACACATATTTTAACAACAACGCTCACGGCAAATGCGGATAAAATTACGGCAAAGGATTCTTTAGCTAAAAATTTAGCTAACGTCTTGCCGAACCTCAGCGCAACACGAATAGAAAAACAACTGGGACGTGAAGGAAAAGTTGTTATTGCTCGTGGGTTAAGTCCGGCACAAAGCGAGCAGGTTCTGGCCTTGGGCAACCCCTATCTTGAGCTAAGCCAAGAGGGTACGCGGGTTTATCCCGGCAGTAATATCGCTCCCCATGTTACGGGTTTTGTGAGCGTTGATCAAAAAGGGCTGGCGGGTCTTGAATATTATTTGGATCAAAATAGTGACTGGTCTCAACCCTTAGTCACAACATTAGATCTTCGGGTGCAAAATATAATGCGCCAAGAGCTCGCTAAGGCTGTACAGACTTTTTCAGCAAAACATGGCGCCGCCATTATGCTCAATGTTCATTCGGGAGAAATTCTTGGTTTGGTGTCATTGCCTGACTTTGACCCAAATCAGCCGATGGGATTTGGTAAAGCGGCGCACTTTAATCATGCCACATTGGGCGAATATGAGCTTGGTTCAGTCTTTAAAATATTCACTGTTGCCATGGCGCTTGAGGCTGGACGTATTCAGCTCGATGACACATTTGACACATCTCAGCCGCTTCAGATTGGCAAACATCCTATTGATGATTTGCATGGACAGAAACGACCATTAACCCCTCGCGAAATTTTGGTTCATTCCTCTAATATTGGTTCTGGCAAAATTGCACTTTTGTTTAATGCCGATGAGCAGGCCCGCTTTTGGACGGATTTAGGGTTTTATGATCGGTTGAGCCTTGAAATTCCAGAGCGCGGCAGAGCGCGCCCACCTGAGCGTCTTGGCGATATTGAGCGTGTGACCGCTTCTTATGGGCACGGAATTGCGATGCCACCTTTAAAGATGTTGGTGGCGGGGGCTGCGATGATAAATGGCGGTGTGCTTTATTATCCGCATTTACTTCCTGTTCGTAGCGCGATTGGAACACGCGTTATTTCCGAGGAAACCAGCGCGATCTTGCGTGATATGTTGCGCGATACAGTGGTTGAGGGAACAGCTCGCAATGGTGAGGCCGAAGGTTATTTTGTTATGGGCAAAACGGGCTCTGCGGATAAGCCGGTTAAGGGTGGTTATTCAGACGATAAAATTTTGACGAGTTTTTTTGCTGCTTTCCCCCATGATAATCCTCAATTCGCATTGCTTGTTGTGTTAGATGAGCCGCGTGCAACGGAAAAGACATATGGCTATAATCTCGCAGGTTGGAATGTTGCGCCCGCCGCTAGCGAAATCATAAAAAAGTCAGCACCGCTTTTGGGTTTGTCGGCGCGAGAAGCATTACCCGAAACGCCCGACGATGAAATACAAATCATCCAAGCGCGCCAGCGCATATTTGATGACAGCTATGAGGGGGGGCGCAATGTTTCCCGCTAAGCTTTTAAAAAATACGGGCATTGATCTTTCGGGCGTTGAGGACCAGCCTATTCTTGGTTTGTCCGCCGATAGCAGGTCTGTTTTACCCGGATACTTATTTGCCGCTATCGACGGTACGCAGGCCAAGGGTTCAGATTTTGTTGGTGACGCCGTTGCCCGTGGTGCTCAGATAATCCTTGCGGGTGACCAATTAAGTTTGGAGGGTGTGTCTGTTTTAACGCATCAAAATCCGCGGCTTGCCTTGGCGATTTGCGCGCGTAACTTTTTTGAATTTGCACCTAAATGTGTCGCGGCTATTACCGGAACAAATGGAAAAACCTCTGTCGCGACCTTGGTCCGCCAGTTGTGGTCGATGAGTCAATTACGATCTGCCAGCATTGGCACGTTAGGTGTCGAAGCTGATGGGTATTGCTTGCCTTTGCAAAACACTACGCCAGACCCAGTTCAGCTTCATGCCATTTTACGCGACTTAACGTTTCTTGGTGTTGAGCATTGTATTTTGGAGGCATCTAGTCATGGACTTGATCAGTGCCGTGTTGATGGTGTTCATGTGCAAGTCGCGGGCTTTACAAATTTAACGCATGACCATCTCGATTATCACGCAGATCTAGAGTCCTATTTTCAGGCTAAGGCGCGTTTATTTGAAGATGTTCTGTCGGCTGATGGGGTTGGGGTTGTTGATATATCGTCAGTTCAAGGCCAACGTATCGCTGAGATTGTTCGTAAGCGCGGAATTAAGCTCATCACATGTGGGTCTACTGATGCAGATATTTATGTTCAAGGCCTAATGGGCCATGCCCATGGGCAGGATGTTAAGATTCATTACGCTGGCGATGAGTTGGATTTGTTTTTGCCTTTGGTTGGTTCATTTCAATGTCAAAACCTAGGTGTTGCTCTTGGTATTGCCCAAGCGTCAGGTTTGACAATGCCGCACTTGCTGTCATCACTACCCGGTTTGTCAGCGCCGCGCGGGCGTATGGAATATGTTGGAAAAACAAATCGTGGCGCTCATGTTTATGTTGATTATGCTCATACTCCGGACGCGCTTGCGCGTGCCATGGCAACGTTAAAAGACACAACAGGTGGTGCGCTTTGGGTTGTGTTTGGATGTGGCGGTGATCGCGATCAATCAAAGAGAATTGAGATGGGTCAGGCCGCTCAAGATGGCGCTGATCATATTATTGTTACAGATGATAACCCGCGGTTTGAAGATCCGGCATCTATTCGCGCTATGGTGATATCAGGATGCCGTGATGCTATTGAGGTGGCAGACCGGGGAGCCGCCATTGCTCTGGCGCTCGACCAAGCCAAAAATGACAGTATTATTTTAATTGCTGGAAAAGGCCATGAAGGTGGGCAAGTAATCAATGGCCACGTGCATCCTTTTGATGATGTCCAATGCGCTCGCGCGCATATTTTAAAAGCGGAGGGTGATCATGCCTAAAATGCCGCTTTGGACATTTGAAGAAATCGGCAAAGCTCTTGCTGCTGTCCCTTCATTGGGGCATGCGCATGGTGCTGAAGCCAATAATAATCCTATTTTTGGTATTTCAATCGATACACGGAGTTTGAGTGCGGGTGATTTATTTGTAGCTTTGGCTGGTGATCAAAGCGATGGGCATAACTATTTAGAGCATGCGATCTCAGCAGGTGCTAGCGCGGTTTTGGTAGAGCGTGGGCATGCACAGGTTGATGGGCTCCATGAAAAATATCCAAACCTAGCAATATTTTCAGTGCCGAATGTCCTTGAGGGTCTCACGCATTTGGCGCGTGCAGCGCGGGCACGAAGTGCAGCTCATATTATTGCCGTTACCGGCAGTGTTGGAAAAACGAGTGTTAAAGAAAAACTAAAGGCATGTCTCTCTCGTTCGGGCAAGACACATGCAGCGGAGAAGTCATTTAACAACCATATTGGAGTGCCGCTCACTTTGGCGCGTATGCCGCGAGATACCGATTATGGTGTCTTTGAGATCGGGATGAACCATGCGGGCGAAATTTCACTCTTGTCTCAATTGGTGCAACCGCATGTTGCTATTATAACCACAATTGGTACGGCGCATATTGAGACGCTGGGGTCGCTAGAAGCCATTGCGGATGCAAAGGCGGAGATCTTTGATGGTCTGATTGGGGACCGGGTGGCAATTTTGCCAGCTGATAGCGCATTCTATGAGCAGTTACGAAATAGGGCGCTGAGCAAAGATTGTCAGATTGTCGGATTTGGCGCGAGCGATGTTGTTGATACATACCCAGTTAAAATTCACAAACATCAAACCTGCAGTTGCGTCGATGCGCGGGTTCAGGGACGGGCCATAACCTATAAAGTTGCTGAGCCCGGAGAGCATCACATTCTCAATAGTTTGGCAGTTTTGACGGCCGTTAATTGCATAGGCGCTGATTTGGCGCTTGCTGGTTTAGAGTTAGCGCAGGTCGAAGCGCTTTCAGGTCGTGGGCAGCGCCATGTTATAGATTTTAATGATTATTCTTTCACGCTCGTTGACGAGAGTTATAACGCCAATCCAACATCAATGCGCGCAGCGATTACGACCTTGAGTAATATGAGGCAAGCCGGCGGTGGACGCCATATTATCGTTTTGGGTGATATGGTTGAACTTGGTGATATGGCGCAGCGTCTTCATGAAGAGCTGGCTGATTTTATTAATAATGAAAATATTGATTTCGTTTACACATGCGGTCCGCATATGGCGGCCTTGAATGCCAAGCTTGATGGATCAAAGCGGGGCTCTCATGTGGACAACCCTCATGCGCTTTTGCCGCTTCTTGAAAGTGAAATTCGCCACAATGACGTCGTGATGGTGAAAGGCTCAAATAGCACGCGTATGGGCCTTATTGTTGATCATTTTTTAAGTTTTGTTGACCCAAAAACCCTCCAAGAGTTAGGTGTTTAATGCTGTATTATTTGTTCCAAACATATTTCGTAGACGTTCAAGGCAGTAATTTATTTAACTATATTACCTTCCGCGCGGGCGGTGCCACGCTAACATCCCTTATCTTAAGTTTTGTGCTAGGTCCGTGGCTGATTGGTTATTTAAAAAGAATGCAAGGCAAGGGACAGCCTATCCGCGAGGATGGCCCTCAATCCCATATCATCGCTAAGGCCGGCACTCCGACTATGGGTGGTCTGATGATTTTGATCTCAGTTGTGATCTCCACCTTACTATGGGGACAGTTGAGCAATGAGTTTTTATGGCTCGTTCTTGGGACAACTTTTGGCTTTGGTCTCATTGGTCTTGTCGATGATTATACCAAAGTAAAATATGGAAATTCAAAAGGCATTACGGGTAAGCAAAAACTATCTATTCAATTTTTGCTTGGGGCTGTTTGTGTTTACTTCATCTCTAATGCCATGCCTGCCGATTTGGCGACTGAGTTCGCCTTTCCGCTCTCAAAAGATTATTTATTATCACTGGGGCTTCCTTTGTTTGTTTGTGTTGGCGCCTTTGTTATTGTCGGCTCGTCCAATGCGGTTAATTTAACTGATGGTTTAGATGGTCTCGCAATTGTTCCTACATTAATTGCTGCCGCGAGTTTTGGTTTTATCGCCTATCTTACCGGCAATGCTATTTTCGCCGATTATTTACAAATTCATTTTATTCTTGGCGTCGGTGAGCTTGCGGTATTTTGTGCCGCTCTTATTGGTGCTGGGCTAGGGTTTTTGTGGTTTAACGCGCCGCCGGCTATGGTGTTTATGGGTGATACGGGGTCTTTGGCATTAGGTGGTGCTTTGGGCGCCGTCGCGGTCGCAACGAAGCATGAAATTGTCCTCGCCATTATTGGTGGGCTCTTTGTTCTTGAAGCTGTGTCTGTGATTGTTCAGGTTGCTTCTTTTAAACTGACAGGCAAACGCGTTTTTCGCATGGCGCCTATACACCATCACTTTGAATTGCGTGGGTGGTCGGAACCAACCGTTGTTATTCGTTTCTGGATTATCTCCGTCATTTTGGCGCTGATTGGCCTTGCAACATTAAAGCTGAGGTAATTCATGATTAAGCTGCCAAAATATAAGGGTCGTATTGGCGTTTTTGGACTGGGTAAAACCGGCCTTAGCGTAGTGCGTGCTCTGCTTGCGGCAGGCAATCATGTTATAGCTTGGGATGATAATATTGCTCAACAAAAGCACGCTCAAGCCTTAGGCGCTGACGTTAAAAACTTTACCGATGACCTTGATGGTATTGATACGGTTATTTTAAGTCCCGGCATTGCGCTTACACACCCAGCGCCTCATCCGGTCGTTGTTTCGGCGCAAGCTTCCGGTGTTCCTATCGAGAGTGATATGGATTTGCTTGCGGATGGTCTTAAAGATAAAGCAGCGCGTGTGGTGGCGATTACTGGCACGAATGGAAAGTCAACAACGACAGCACTAACAACACATATTTTAAAAGAGTCAGGGTATGAAGCGCAAATGGGTGGCAATATTGGGCTGCCTGCTCTTGATATGACGCTGGATGAAGATGCAAAGACTATTTTTGTTCTTGAATTATCTTCATATCAAATTGACCTACTTCAACGGCTTGAGGTGACTGTTGCTGCATTGACCAATATTTCTCCTGATCATCTCGATCGGCACGGCTCCATGGAGCGATATATTTCTGCCAAAGTGCGCCTTTTTGATTTTGTGACAGAGAATGGTCTGGTTTTGGTGGGTGTGGATGGCGCCGTCGAACGTGGGCTCCTTGCAAATATTAAGGCGCCTGTTAAGTCGATCGCAACCAGCGATCAGGCCGCTGATATTAAATTGATTGATGGCTGCTTGGTTGTTGATCATGAGGTTTTTGACCTCACCAATTTACCTGCATTAGCTGGGCGCCATAATGCGCAAAATGCTGGTATTGCCATTGGTGTCGCGCTCTATTTTGGTGCTTCGGCTGATCGCATTCGTCACGCCTTAACAACATTTCCAGGTTTAGAACATCGGATGCAAATCATTGGGCAGAAAGATCATGTGCTCTTTGTGAATGACAGTAAGGCAACCAATGCTGACGCGGCGGGACATGCTTTGCGCGCTTTTAAAAATATTTATTGGATTGCCGGAGGGCGTCCTAAAGCATCCGGTTTGGCCGGTCTTGAGCAGGATATGAGTGAGGTTAAGCAAGCCTATCTCATTGGCGAGGCGCAGGACGCATTCTCTGAATTTCTTTCCTCTTTGGGTGTTAAATGTGAAATATGTCACACTCTTGAAAATGCAGTGAAAGCGGCACACCGGGATGCTGCGATGAATGCGCAATCAGCTACGCTTCTCTTGTCGCCGGCCTGTGCATCTTTTGACCAATATGCAAATTTTGAAGCGCGAGGCCAGGCATTTTCGGATTGTGCGAACCAAATTATTGCTGAGGCTGCGTTATGAGCATTCTTGCCAGATCCGATCAAGGTCATGTTTCCCAGTGGTGGTGGACAGTTGACCGTTGGCTGTTGGTTTGTTTTGTAATCTTGCTTGGCCTTGGCATGGTGATGACGGTTGCGGCAAGTCCTGCCGTTGCGCAAAAACTTGGTTTGTCATTATATTTCTTTGTCAAAAAGCAATTTATCTTTTTAGTGCTCGCCTTTATTTCAGTTATTGCCGTGTCCAGTTTATCGCCATTAAATATTTTGCGCTTGGCGGGGCTGGCTTTGGTTATCTCTGTGATCGGTTTGATCTCAACAATTTTATTTGGCCAAGAGATCAAAGGGGCCACGCGTTGGTTATATATATTGGGCGTTTCTATTCAACCATCAGAATTTATTAAGCCAAGTTTTATTGTCATATGCGCCTGGTTGTTTGCGCGCCATAATACAAGGTTTGAAAGCTTGGGCGCTTTTTATACTTTCGGAATATTGGTCATGTTGTGTGGGTTGTTTTTATTACAGCCCGATATTGGGCAGATGACCTTGCTTGCGCTGGTTTGGACATGTGTGTTTTTCCTGGCAGGGGCATCCATGCGTTTGCTGGGGCTATTAATAACCATTGGAATGGTTGCGGCGCTTTATGTCTATTCAGCATATCCCCATGTTGCAAGCCGGATTGATCGATTCATGGATCCAAGTTCGGGAGATACTTATCAGGTTGATCAAGCAATGTCGGCAATAGCTGCGGGGGGTGTTCTCGGTGTTGGTCCGGGTAATGGCCGTGTGAAATCAATCCTCCCTGATGCGCATACAGATTATGTTTTTGCCGTTGCTGTTGAAGAGGGTGGTTTGATTTTCGCATCTCTAATTTTAGCGGCGTTTGCGATTATTATTTCTAGGTGCCTTTGGCACGTTCGTAAGGAATCTCAGCATTGGATTCAACTTGCTGTGGGAGGGCTGGCGTGTTTGCTTGGCTTGCAAGTCTGCATTAATCTTGCGGTCAATCTTGATATTATGCCGTCAAAAGGGATGACACTCCCGTTTATATCTTACGGCGGCTCTTCTTTACTCGCTTCTGCTTTGACCATTGGCATGATTGTTGGCCTGACAAGAAGGCGTGGGACAATTGGGCGGCAGGATACGAAGCGTCCAAGCCATGTGCGTATTGTTGCTGTTAGGGAGGTTGTTCAATGAGCAAGAAGCCAATTATTCTGCTCGCCGCTGGTGGAACGGGAGGGCATGTGTTTCCTGCCTTGGCTCTAGCATCAGAACTGCAAAGCCTCGATTATGATGTGCGTCTTGTCACAGATAATCGTGGGATGAATTTTAAAAGCGAATTTGGCGACCTTCAAGTTCACGTCATGTCAGCGGCAACAATATACGGAAAAGGATTTTTGAAAATTCCTTTTGGCATAATACGCGTATTCTTCAGTCTTCTATCAGCTTTGGTTTTAATGGTTCGTTTGCGCCCGAAACTTGTGATTGGGTTTGGCGGATACCCGTCTTTTGCACCTGGTGTTTCGGCGTGTTTATTAAGAATTCCTGTTCTTGTCCACGAACAAAATGCCGTATTTGGGCGCGCTAACCGCATGCTTGCTAAACTCGGCGCTTATGTTGCTACCAGCTTTTCAGATACGATTGGCCTTTCTGAGCGAACACGTCGACGGACGCGCAGAACAGGCAATCCATTGCGCCCAAAAGTTTTGGCTGAGACGCAAAGCGGCTACCGTTTCTTGTCGCAAGCAAGAGCTTTTGATTTATTGGTCTTTGGCGGCAGTCAAGGTGCCCGGGTTTTAAATCAAGTTGTCCCAGATGCAATTAGTCGATTGTCAGATTCTCATAAACGTCGTTTGCGGATCGTCCATCAAGCGCGTGTTGATGATATGACAGACTTACTCGCGCGTTATCATGATGCTGGGGTTTATGCTGAAATAAGAGACTTCTTTGATGATATGCCGCGCCGTATTCGGAGGGCGCATTTGGTTATTAGCCGGGCGGGTGCGTCAACGGTAAGTGAACTAGCAGCAATTGGAGCGCCAAGTATATTGGTGCCGCTACCAGGCTCGCTTGATGCAGATCAACTCAATAATACTCGGGACTTAGTCTCAAAAGGCGGTTCGTGGGTAATGCCACAGGCGACTTTTGTGGCGGGTCGGCTTGCGGCGCGCCTTGATGACTTGATGAACGATCGAAATAAGTTGAGCAAAGTCGCTCAAGCGGCGAAATCAGTCGGGGTTTTAGATGCTACAATTAAGCTTGGCCGCTATGCAGATTGTTTGGCGACAGGGCGTCCGGTGCAAATTGAGTCATTTTATCAAAACCAAGAGGATGACAAATGATGGGATCATTTCTTGGCCAGTTTGGTGAAAAAAATATAGAGCAGGCTCCAGGACAATTGCGTGCAATTGGCTGCATTCATTTTGTTGGTATTGGCGGTATTGGTATGAGTGGAATTGCAGAAATTTTGCACAACCAAGGCTTTCGTGTTCAAGGGAGTGATCTGGCGGAGAACGCAAATGTACATCGGTTGCGTGGGCTTGGCATCAAAGTGTTTATTGGACAAGATGCTGCCAATATTATCGATGCCGATGTGGTCTCTATTTCCTCTGCTGTTAAAGAAGATAATCCTGAAGTTCAGGGTGCGCGGGCAAAAAAAATTCCAGTTGTTCGCCGGGCTGAAATGCTTGCAGAAATTATGCGTTTAAAGCCGGCGATTACAATAGCTGGCACGCATGGCAAGACGACGACGACATCCCTCATTGCCAGCGTCCTTGATGGTGGTGGATTAGATCCAACAGTGATTAATGGTGGCATTATCAATGCTTATGGCACAAATGCTCGTTTGGGGCAGGGTGACTGGATGGTGGTGGAAGGGGATGAGAGTGATGGAACATTTGTCCGTTTGCCGTCAACAATCGCGGTTATCACAAATATTGATCCAGAGCATTTAGAGCATTATGGCAGCTTTGATGCGCTGAAAGATGCTTTTAAGCGCTATATCGAAAACATCCCCTTTTACGGGGTTGGTGTTGTTTGTTTGGACCATATTGAAGTACAGGCTTTGGTTGAAAAAATTCCCGAACGCCGCCTTGTCACCTATGGGTTTAATGAGCAGGCTGATATACGTGCTATAAATGTCCGTCTTAATGATGGGGGACAAAATTTCTCCGTTTTAGTGCGTGATCCCCAAAAAGGGATACATCACGCAATTGATGATCTTTACTTGCCTATGGCAGGCACTCATAATTTGCAAAATGCTTTGGCAGCTATTGCAGTTGGATTAGAGCTATCTATTGACCCTGAAAAAATCAAACAAGGGTTAGCGCAGTTTAAGGGGGTCAAGCGTCGCTTCACCTTTGTTGGTCATTTTAATGGCGCGCAAGTGATTGATGACTATGCGCATCATCCCGTTGAAATATCTGCCGTTATGTCGAGTGCGCGTTCGGTTGCGAAAGGGCGGGTGATTGCAGTTCTTCAACCCCATCGCTTTACGCGGTTACGCGATTTATTTTTGGATTTTTGTACATGTTTAAATGGCGCTGACATGGTCTTGGTCCTGCCTGTTTATGCCGCTGGCGAAGAGCCAATCGACGGGTTTTCTGCATCTAATTTTGTTGAAGGGTTAAGATCGCATGGGCACCAGTCAGTTGAGTTGGTGAAGAATGTTGCAGATTTGCCAGATCGATTATCGGAACTTGTTCATGAAAATGATCTCATTGTCTGTATGGGCGCGGGCAGTATTTCTGCAATAGCTTATGAATTGGTCGAAGGACAAAGCGCATGAGTGTTGTAAAGCAAACACAAAAATGTATTGACCGCCTGCCAAATGTTCGTGGCCGTTATGTTGAGGGTCAGTCACTCAGTGATATCACTTGGTTTCGTGCCGGAGGTGCGGCTGAGGTCTTGTTTACACCTGCTGACGCTAATGACTTGAAGGAATTTCTGATAAATCGTCCAAACGATTTGCCAGTTACCATTTTAGGGGCGGGATCAAACACACTGGTGCGCGATGGGGGTGTTGCTGGGGTTACTATCCGCTTGGGTAAAGGGTTTTCGGATATTGATATTGATGAAGACGGTGTTGTCACAGCAGGCGCGGCGGCACGTGACATTACAGTTGCGCGCCAATGCCGTGACGCATGTCGTTCAGGACTCGAGTTTTTAAGTGGCATTCCAGGAACAATTGGCGGCGCGTTAGCGATGAATGCTGGTGCCTATGGGGGTGAAACGCGAGATCGCTTAATTGACGCGCAGGCGTTCACGCTAAATGGGGAAGAAGTTTCTCTGACAGCCGAGGATATGGGGATGCGTTATCGTACCAATCCAAAAGCAGGGCAGCTCATTTTCATATCAGCAAGGTTTACAACAATTGGTGCTGAAAAAACTATTATCGAAGAGCGCATGATAGACATCTCCGATAGTCGAGAAACCAGTCAACCTATCCGCTCGCGGACAGGGGGGAGTACATTTAAAAATCCAGGTGGCGCATCTCCGGAGGGGCCCAAAGCATGGAAGCTTATTGATGCTGCCGGCTGTCGCGGATTAGAGATTGGCTCCGCCCAGGTCTCAGAGCAACATTGCAATTTCTTGATCAATCATGGCGGCGCGCGGGCAGCAGATATTGAACTGCTTGGCGAGACAGTTCGTCAGCGTGTTTTAGATACGAGCGGCATTGAGTTGCACTGGGAAATTAAGCGTATTGGGGTGCCATTATGAGCCAAAAACATGTCGCTGTTTTGATGGGTGGGTGGTCAGCAGAACGTGAGGTTAGTCTTATGTCTGGTGCTCAATGTTCCGCGGCTTTAGCGCGGCTTGGTTATCAGGTCACGGATATTGATGTGGGCCGCGATCTCGGATCTGTTTTATCAAAACTTAAGCCTGATGTTTGCTTTAACGCGCTTCATGGTTTGGGCGGTGAAGATGGCGAAGTGCAAGGATTGTTGGAAATTTTACAAATTCCTTATACG
>CBFHJI010000029.1:0-18484 GCA_965656255.1 Alphaproteobacteria bacterium | reverse complement strand
GTAAACGCGTCACACAAGCAGCTCTCAAAATCGCGGTCGATTTGGTCGCCGAAGGGGTTTTAAGCAAGGATGAGGCTTTGCTGTGTATTGATCCAAATTCGCTTGATCAATTGCTCCATCCAACCTTGGATGCAAATGCCCATATTCATGTTTTAACCAAAGGATTGCCGGCCTCTCCAGGTGCCGCCTCTGGACATATCGTCTTTACGGCGAATGAAGCAGAGGCTGCAAAGGCAAATGGTCAAAATATTATTTTGGTGCGTATGGAGACAAGCCCAGAAGATATTCATGGCATGTATGCAGCCAATGGCATTTTGACCTCGCGCGGGGGTATGACAAGTCATGCCGCGGTGGTGGCGCGCGGCTTAGGGCGTGCCTGTGTATCTGGTGCAAGTGGTGTGCGCATTGACTTTGATGCTCAGACGGCACAAATCGGAGATCGTGTCTTTAAAAGTGGCGATGTGATCACCATTGATGGGTCAACCGGACGCGTCATGGATGGTGAGGTTCAGACCAAAGAGCCTGAGTTGACCGGCGATTTTGCTACGCTCATAGGATGGGCTGATGAGAGACGCCAGTTGGGTGTGCGGGCAAACGCTGAGACAACGCGGGACGCCGAGATGGCCCTAAAATTTGGAGCAGATGGTATTGGTTTGTGCCGAACAGAGCATATGTTTTTTGACCCGCTTCGCATTGACCTTATGCGCCAAATGATCATTACCGATGATCGGGCCGTGCGTCAGGAAAAGCTTAATGCATTGCGTGTTTTTCAGGTGTCAGATTTTGTCGACTTATTCAATATCATGGATGGCTTACCCATCACCATTCGGTTG
The DNA here is from genome assembly GCA_965656255.1 of Alphaproteobacteria bacterium. Taxonomy (GTDB): domain Bacteria; phylum Pseudomonadota; class Alphaproteobacteria; order RS24; family RS24; genus JAYODZ01. Next base: position 17,651 of record CBFHJI010000029.1, on the reverse strand, counting down.
CTGGATCCACCGCTGCATGAGTTCTTGCCTAAAGCACAAGAGGATTCTACGCGTTTGGCTCAAGAGCTCAATATGCCATTGCCCGAACTTAAAGCGCGTATGCAAGTGCTTCATGAAACCAATCCTATGCTTGGACATCGTGGTTGCCGCTTGGGTATAACCATGCCCGAAATCTATGAAATGCAACTTGATGCGATCTTTGAAGCGATCAAGTCTAATGGTAAAGCGGAGGCGCAACGCATTGAGATTATGGTGCCCTTTATTATAAGTGTCGCCGAATTGAAAAGTTTGCGGGCATTATTTGAACAGCGCAAAGATGCCTGGATCGCCGAGAGCGGCTCCATGCCGAATATCTTGTTTGGTACAATGATTGAAACGCCAAGATCGGCGCTGATTGCAGGTCAGTTAGCCCCCTTTATTGACTTTATATCTTTTGGTTCGAACGATCTAACACAAATGACAATGGCGATTAGCAGAGATGATGCGGCAAGCTTTTTGCCAAATTATGTTGCTAAAGGATTGCTTGTTTCTGATCCATTCATGCATCTTGATGAAGAGGGTGTTGGTGCGCTTATTCAGATTGCTGTTAAAGGCGTTCATGAAAGCGGATGTGATGTTAAAATTGGGCTTTGTGGTGAACATGGCGGTGATCCGAACTCAATACGCTTTTTAAATGAAATTGGGCTAAATTACGTTTCTTGCTCGCCTTACAGGTTACCCATCGCGCGCCTTTCGGCCGCTCAGGCCCGGATTTTAACGAAAAAATAACCAATATCTGGTTACTATTGATCTAAATACTATATTTAGTGCATTATAGGTACATAGCATACTAAACCGGCAGGGTGGCGCGTCATAGGCATGAGAAATAAAGATATAGAAAAAAACGGCAAGAAGGTCAGGGATGGCGAACAAATTCGTCCATCTCTTCTGCGTTTCATGTCTCTACGCGCCTTGATTGCAAAGCCGGTTTTGTCGCGACTGCAAATTATGACTTCAGCCTTTTTGCTGGTCAGTCTGGGTGCGCTGATCGTGATGCAACTGGTTCGAATGTCTGAGGATAAAATCAAAGACACACTTGCGGTGATTGATCAAAATGTGGTGCTGCAGCTCAAAGAAGATACGTCTGCTATGCGAGCCTTGTTTACGGGATCGCTCGTTGATCATTATACGCGTGAGACCAGCGAAGATGCTAGGAAGTGTTTAGCTCAAGCCATTTATTTTGAAGCGCGAAGCGAACCGCCCGAAGGTTGGGTGGCGGTTGCAGATGTTGTCATTAACCGCGCACGTGACCCGCGTTATCCTGCATCTATTTGTGGTGTTGTATTTCAAGGTGAATATCGCAAAAACAGATGTCAGTTTTCTTTTGCGTGTGATGGACGTTCGGACCGCGCTTATAATCGGGAGTTATGGGAAAAAGCTGTTCGGTTAGCTGACTATAAATTATCTAATATTTCACCATTCCCGACGCTTACCGACGCCACACATTATCACGCTGATTATGTCACCCCATATTGGTCAGAAAAATTAGAGCGTGTTTCAAAAATCGGTCGGCATATTTTTTATGTTGATCCGCGCTAGTCGCAATTTATGTATTGATGGTAATATCAAGTCCGAGATCAAGGCATGGCGCAGAATGAGTGATGCGTCCTACAGAGATATAATCAACACCGCTTAAGGCTATGTCGCGCACGGTTTCTAGTGAAACGCGTCCCGACGCCTCTAGTTTTGCGCGTTTGTTTGTGATTTCAACAGCTTGGCTGAGTTGCTCTGGGCTCATATTATCAAGCAAAATAACACCTGCGCCAGAAGCGAGCGCTTCTTGCAATTGGTCAAGCGTGTCCACCTCAATTTCCACCTGAACCATATGGCCAGCATAGGCAAAGGCTTGCTCAAGTGCTTTTGAGATCGAACCGGCAACGGCAATGTGGTTATCTTTAATTAAAATTGCATCATAGAGACCGAAGCGATGGTTAAAACCACCGCCCATACGTACGGCATATTTCTCAATGGCCCGAAGGCCAGGAGTGGTTTTGCGTGTATCACAAATTTTGGCATGGGTTCCTGAAATGCATTTCACAAGTTTTGCTGTCTCGCTTGCAATGCCCGACATGTGCCCCATAAAATTCAGCGCAACACGTTCAGCGCTTAAAATAGACCGGGCATGACCTTCAATATGCATGAGCTTAGTGCCCGGCTGTAATGGGTCTCCATCCTTAACAAATCGTGAAACCTGATTGAATGGGGCTAATTGTTTGAAAGCTTCCTCGGCAAAATCGAGACCGGCACAAACGCCTGTGTCACGTGCCACAATATCGACCTGAGCAATCGCATTATCAGGTATCACAGAAAGAGATGTAAGATCGCCGGCATCTCCCAGGTCTTCCATAAGGGCGTGGGTAACCAGGGCGCGAATGCGCTCAGGATTTAAAGCAATGGGGGTGGATGTCATCGTTTTGCCTCATGCGCGGGCTGTAAACTGGGTGTGCGCTCGTCATTGGCGATTTTATCGGCAATATTACGGGCACTGTCCAGCGTCATTGTTGTGCGAACAGCATTGCTTGCTTTACTTGGGAAGTCACTGCGGAAATGTCCTCCACGGCTCTCTTCGCGGAGATATGCCGCTGTGGCGATCATGAGGGATGTTGTGAGCATATTGGCAAATGGTGCGCGACCCATCGTGCTTCGCTTTAATCTTACAATGTCTTTAATGAGTGTTTGAAGCCCCTCTTTGTTGCGTTCAACCCCTGCATGGGCAAACATCGCAACGCGTAATTTTTGGATGTAAGGAAAGCTGATGCTTGCATCTTGTTCAAATGTTAATTCTGCTGGCCGCGGACGCGATATATTTCGATGCGGTATAACAGCATTTACATCTTGGGCAATGCGGGCGCCAAAGACGAGCGCCTCGAGTAAGGAATTGCTCGCTAGTCTATTGGCGCCATGTGCCCCAGTGCAAGCTGCTTCACCGCAAACCCATAAGCCAGGAAGTGAGGAGCGTCCGTTGAGGTCGGTTGCAACACCTCCCATATGATAATGGGCGGCAGGCGCAACAGGTAATAAGTTTTGACGCGGATCTATATTTTCCCGCGCGCATGTTGCCGCCACAGTTGGAAAATGATTAGCAAAATGGTTTGTCAGAGACGCAAGGTCAGGGCGCGTAAGGTCAAGCCCCACAAAGCCAGTTCTTTGTTTTTCACGAAAGACAGCGCGGGCCACAATATCGCGAGGGGCAAGTTCAGCATCCGGGTGTATATCGCACATAAAGCGTTCGCCAAGGCCATTAACCAGCCAAGCGCCTTCGCCGCGTAAGGCCTCCGTTGCTAATGGGGCAGGGTCGCCGAAACCGAAAAAAGCTGTGGGGTGAAATTGAACAAATTCGATGTCACCAATAACTGCACCGGCGCGGGCTGCCATCGCAATCGCTTCGCCATTTGAGAAAATTGGATTGGTTGTTACTTCAAATAAATGCCCGCTGCCGCCTGTAGCAAGAATAACAGCGCGCGCGCGGATCAAGAGAGGGGCTTCAGCAGTGTTTGTCCCGCTCGGTTTAGCAAAAACACCAACGACACGTTCATCTTCGACAGCCAGCTCATATGCTGATAAGCCATCCATAAATCTTATGGCGGGATTTGCCCGTGCACGCTGAATAAGCGATTGCATAATCTCATGACCTGCAAGGTCACCTTTAACACCAACAATGCGATTATGGCTGTGTGCAGCTTCACGGCCTAAAGCTAATGTGCCATTGTCATGTCGATTAAATGGAATGCCTAGGTCAAGAAGGTCTTCAATGCGGGCTGGTGCCTCCTGAGCTAAAATACGGGCAATTTTATCGTCCACTAAGCCGTCGCCAGCGTTAATTGTATCTTCAGCATGAAATGCTGGCGCGTCATCATCGCCAATTGCAGCTGCAATACCGCCTTGCGCCCAACTGCTGGCAGAGCCTGTTGTATGGTGGCCCGCAGCCATTACGGTTACTTGTCGCGGTTGAAGCTTGAGGGCTGTAAAAAGGCCAGCAAGGCCAGCGCCGATAATGAGGACATCGCCAGCATCTATAATATTACCTGACAATGGGCCAAATGAATTTCGCATTAGTTGCTCAGTTCAATCATGCGCTCAACAGCTTGTCGGGCCTTGACTGCGATTGCGGGGTCAACGTGAATTTCCTCACGCTCAAGAATGAGGGCTTCTAGTATTTTAGGCAATGTGATTTGCTTCATATGCGGGCATAGGTTGCAGGGGCGAACAAAATTAACCTTTGGGTTCTCAACCGCTACATTGTCGCTCATTGAACATTCTGTAACCATTAATACTTTTTCAGGCTGCAGATCCTCAACCCATTTGATCATTGCCGCAGTTGACCCACTAAAGTCTGCTTCTGCCAAGACGTCAGGCGCACATTCTGGATGGGCTATGATGCGTAGGCCGGGATCATTTGTTCGGTAATCGCGTAGCTCCTGCGCCGTAAAGCGTTCATGGACCTCGCAACGACCTTTCCAGCTAATGACGTCAACATTGGTTTGGTTGGCAATGTTTTGAGCAAGATATTCATCGGGTAAACATAAGACCCGATCAACATTGAGAGCCTCAACAATTTTAACAGCGTTAGATGAGGTACAACACACGTCGCTTTCAGCTTTTACATCAGCCGATGTATTGACATAGGTAACGACCGGCACGCCGGGATATGCTTTTCGTAAATTACGAATATCTTCAGCGGTGATGGATTCGGCCAATGAGCACCCTGCGCCCATATCGGGGATTAAAACTTTTTTGTTTGGATTCAAAAGTTTTGACGTTTCTGCCATAAAATGAACCCCGCATTGGATGATCATATCCCCTTGGGCATTCACCGCTTCGCGTGCGAGCTGTAAGCTATCACCTACAACATCTGCGACGCCATGGAAAATTTCTGGTGTTTGATAATTATGCGCCAATATGACTGCATTTTTTTCTTTTTTAACTTGGTTGATTGCTTTGATATATGGCGCGAATTGAACCCATGAAATCTCTGGAATGACAGAGGCGACGCGGTCATAAAGCGGGGCCATTTCTTTGGCTAATCCCGGCGTATATGAAATATCCATTTCTTTTAAAATATTCTCAGCAATCACGATTTCACCGTATCGCCCTAAACCTTATTTCCTTGAAAAAACGGTTTATTTGGACTTTTCCTATTATTTATGCTCAAAATGAGCATAATTCAATGCTTAACATATGGTGTCTAAGCGCTGATTGTCAAGCTGTAGGATGATAAAGCTTAGGTTTTGTTTCGCCCGATTGGCACGCGAAGCCCTGAATATGTGCCCTCTAACCTAGCTCCTTGTCGGAGACAAAAAAGTTCTGCGGGTCGCCCTCGGGCACGTGCGATTTTTCCTGTGCTTTCCAACATATTGGATTTTTCTGTCATACGTCGAAAATTTTGCTTATGCAAACTGACCCCTAAAACGGCCTCGCTCGCGGCCTGTAGCTGGCCAAGCGTGAACAGTTTGGGCACGAGATCGAATATGACAGGGCGATATTTCATTTTCCCACGTAAGCGGCCTAATGCAGTGGCCAATATGCGGCGATGATCGAGCTGAAGTGGCTTGCCCAATATAGTTGGGTTATCATTGATAGACGATGCGTGATATTTCTCGATACGTTCATCTGTTAGGGCTTCAGGTACGAGCCCTGCTTCATAAAGCAATTCGTATCGCTCCAGGACCAGTTCCTCGTCCCAATTATTTTTAAGCGTACCAAAGGCAATGCTAACGCGCCTTTCTTTTTCTCCACGCAGGTTTTCATCTGGTATATGAAAACACCAATCTTTAATTGCCGGCAGGAGGACGCTGTCAATTATTGCGGGCCGTCCGTTTCGCCAATCTTCAAATGGAAAGAACTCATAAATACGGCCCCATTGTCGTTCGTTATTTTGCGCGTTTGAGGCATCGATTTCATTATTTTCGGTTTGTACAAATCGCGTTAGAGCCAAATAGCCGACTGAAACGACATGATCCCGGTCAAGTTGAGGTGATAGGTGACGCCCTCTATCACCAAATGTATATAATTGTTCGACATGCCCCAGTCCGACGCCCACTTGTTCCCGCACCCATTGGCGTAGACCGATTTCCATTGTTCTATGTTCGGGAGGAAAGAAGGGGCCAAAAGGAAGCCTTTTCGGCAAACCATCCTGCCCGCCAACTAAGCAGCATACGGGCTCATCTTCTCTCAGGTTTATGATTGCGGCGCTTAGGTCAATTAAGACTGCGCCGTGCTGCTCAACATCACTCATAATGTTACATGTACCACAATGCATTACAGTGTAATAGATAACCAATAAAGAAAGGTTTGATTTCTATTGAAGCTGTCTGCAGCATAAATATTTATATAGGACCTAGGTCCTAGGAGCTAGCGTTTGCGTAAAATAACGGATCCAGCTGAATAGCCCGCGCCAAAACTACAAATAACCCCGATATCATTTGATGCAAAGTCAGCTTTGTTTTTATGAAACGCAATAATAGAACCGGCTGAACTTGTATTGGCATATTGGTCGAGCACAAGAGGGTTTTCCTCTGACTTTGGTTCTCGACCGAGCACTTTCTTGGCAATCAAGTCATTCATGTTTTTATTGGCTTGGTGAAGCCAAAAACGACGAATATTGTCTACTGGAATTTCGTGTTCACCTAAATGATCACTAATCATTTCAGCGACCATTGGCACAACTTCTCTAAAGACTTTGCGCCCTTCTTGGACAAAGAGCTTGTCTTTGCTTTTTGCGTGTTCTGGTGCACTTCGGTTTAAGAAACCAAAATTATTCCGAATATTATTTGAAAATTGTGTTTTAAGGCGGCTTCCTAGAACATCAAAGCCTTTACCCGTTGTCGCAACGTCATCAGCTTCAATAATAACAGCTGTTGCAACATCCCCAAAGATAAAGTGGCTATCCCGGTCTCTAAAATTTAAGTGACCGGTGCAAATCTCTGGATTAACCATTAAGACGCGCTTAACGCTCCCAGATCGGATCATGTCATGGGCTGTTTGTATGCCGAATGTCGCCGATGAGCAGGCCACATTCATGTCGAAGCCAAACCCGTCAATACCGAGCAGATTTTGAACTTCTACGGCAATAGCGGGATAGGCGCGTTGCAAATTAGAGCAAGCGACCAAAACAGCGTCAATATCATTTGCTTGAATGCCGGCCTCGGCAATCGCTTGTTGAGCCGCATTGACCGACATTTCAGCTAAAATACTTGGCTCGTCATTCGAGCGTTCTTCAATTTGAGGGCAAAGTGTGTCGGGATCAATGATGCCTGACTTATTCATAACGTAACGGCTTTTGATGCCGGAGGCTTTTTCAATAAATTCCGATGATGAATGCGTGAGTGGCTCTATCGAGCCTGCGTCAATCGCATCTTTGTTTTCGGCATTAAACTTGTCCACAAAAGCATTAAACGCGACGACAAGCTCATCATTACTAACTGATTGACTTGGGGTGAATAACCCAGTTCCACTGATAACAACTCCAGACACTACAAAACTCCTTAGGTGATTCGTAACACATTACCTGCTTCGTAGCGTTTTGCCAATTTTAAGTTGTTGTTTTTAGCTCAAGATTTAGAGGGCCAGATGACAGAACTTCAAGAGGGGTCACATCATTCTTTAAGAGGGCAAAGCCCTCCGCATTTTGATTGACAGCAATAAGGGTGCCGCGTGTGCCAATATCGCTCGTAATATCGGCGGGAAGGGTGTGAGATTTGTAAAGTGCATTACTAGGGTCTGAAACATAAACAGCAAAAATTGATTTTTTTAAAGTGCCGCGGCGGTAGCTTCGCGATGTAACCTCTTGACCAATGAAACAGCCTTTATCAAATGAAATATAATTCGTGAGGTGAAGGCAATAGTCGAGCGGAAAAATGCTTCCGGGTGGCATTTCGATTGGGCCCTCGGGAATGGCAAGGTGAATACGCCATGTGTGCCAGTCAGTGGCAGGTCTGACGGGTGCTTCATTTGGGGGCGGGGCTGAGGTGAAGCGCGCCCCAAGTAGGGGATTACGCGGATCGAGCTTGTTCTTTTTGTCTGATACGGGTGATTGATCCTGCGACCACAGGATATAGGGGTGGCCATTAACGGCCTCAATTTCAACATGTGCACGCAATTTATACATAAGAAGGCGTTTTATAATCTCATCGCGGCGGGATAAGGCGCAGTCAATTAATAATGCTTCGGCCTCAATAAAAATCAAAAATTCATCGAGAAGTTTACCCTGAGGAGTAAGCAGGCATGCCGCCAACCAGCTTTCTTGGTCTTTGCTTGGACTATTTGATTGATCTGGTATTTTGCGGGTGAGCAGACTATCGAGAAATGTCACTCGATCTTCGCCTGTTACGCGAATAAAACCTCTTTCGTCAAGCTGTGTTAAATATTGTTGCACTTTGGTTGCTTCTTATCTTTACCTGAAAACCCATCTGAAATGAGTATATTTAATTTAAGCGGGTCATCCCCGCACTGTGAAAGATACTTATCATATAATGTGTCGTGTCGATAAGTTCTAGTGATCTGGCAATTAAGAAAAATAATCATAGAGGGCAACCGATTTTCAGTGATCTTAGCGGCTAATTCCGATAGAGTTTTTTGGTGTAATCATTCATGTATAGGTTAAAGAAAAATGGTTCAATTTGACAAAATTATTCGTGGCGGACAGTTAGTTACGCATGAAAAGACAGGTTTTGCCGATATTGGTATTAATGGCGATCGTATTGCAGAGATTGGTGACCTTTCAAAAGCCGATGCCGGCAGTATCATTGATGCCACTGGTCTCCATGTTTTGCCCGGTGTTATAGACACACAAGTCCATTTTCGCGAGCCAGGCCTGGATTACAAAGAAGATCTTGAAAGTGGAAGCCGAGCGGCAGTTTTAGGGGGCATTGTTGGTGTCTTCGAAATGCCCAATACCAAACCAGCAACAACAACATTAGAGGCTGTTGCTGATAAAGTCGCGCGCGGGCGTAACCGAATGCATTGCGACTTTGCGTTTTATGCCGGGGCAGCTCAAGATAATATTGATCTTATCCCTGAATTAGAACGCGCTGAGGGTGTTGTGGGGATTAAAGTCTTTATGGGATCATCAACTGGGTCGCTTTTGGTGCCCGATGATGAGAGCGTTGCTGCTGTTTTAAAAGCCATTAATCGCCGCGCGGCATTTCACAGCGAAGATGAATTTCGTTTACGCGAAAGACGTCCATTGGCCGAAACTGGCCGTGTCGAGACACACCCTGTATGGCGTGATGCCGAGAGCGCTATCATGTGCACGAAGCGTTTGCTCAAACTAGCGCGCGAAGCCGGAAAACAAATCCATGTGCTTCATATCTCAACCGAAGAAGAAATTGCCATTCTTGCTGAGAACAGAGATATTGCTTCTGTTGAAGCAACGCCACAGCATTTAACGCTCTTTGCGCCTGACTGCTATGAGCGGCTTGGCACCTATGCGCAGATGAACCCGCCGATCCGCGAAGCACGCCATCGCGCTGGTTTATGGCGAGGGATTGAAGATGGCATTGTTGACATAATTGGCTCTGACCATGCGCCACATACGATTGAAGAAAAAGAGTCGACCTATCCGCATAGTCCCGCTGGTCTTCCAGGCGTTCAGACACTTTTACCATTAATGCTTAATCATGTGTCTCATGGGCGGTTAAGTCTTAATCATCTTGTCAAAATGACGAGCTATAATCCACGTAAACTGTTTAAACTCTCTGACAAGGGGATTGTGGCAGTTGGTGCCTCGGCTGATTTTACTTTAGTGGACATGAACCGCGAGGAAGAAATTCGCCAAGACTGGTTGGCGAGCCGATGCGGTTGGTCTCCATTTACCGGCGATAAGGTTAAGGGTTGGCCGATTGCAACCATTATTCGCGGCGCGCTTATTATGCAAGAAGCAGAGATTGTCTCGCCAAATCGTGGGCAGCCAATATCTTTCGATGTGTAATTGTTTTATAAGTAAGCTCATGTTCAATGACATGCCGATTTACATTCGAAATTAAAGGAGAGAACTTTTGACTCAATCATTCCGGGCTATGCTGCTAGAAAAAACCGATGATAAACAAAGCTTAAAAGCTACATCTTTAACAGAAGATGATTTAATGCCAGGTGATGTGACAATTGCTGTCGATTACTCAACTTTAAATTTTAAAGATGGATTGGCCATGACCGGTGCTTCGCCGGTTGTTCGTTCTTTTCCAATGATACCCGGCATTGATTTGGTTGGTACTGTTACTCATTCTGACAACCCCAAGTTTTCTGTTGGCGATAAGGTTTTGCAAAATGGTTATGGGTTAAGCGAAGTCCATTATGGCGGTTATGCTCAAAAAGCACGCGTTAATGGTGATTGGGTTGTGAAATTACCAAGTGGCATTTCGCCTCTACAGGCCATGGCCATTGGAACAGCTGGTTATACGGCCATGCTTTGTGTCATGGCGGTTGAAGAGGGTGTGACTCCCGATCAAGGTGAAATTTTGGTAACGGGTGCAGCAGGTGGAGTTGGCAGTGTTGCTATCGCATTGTTGAGTAAGTTGGGATATTCAGTTGTTGCCTCAACAGGGCGCGCGCAGGAATCTGATTACCTTAAAGAATTGGGGGCAAGTCGCATTATTGATCGGGCAAGCTTGAGTGAAAAGGGGCGTCCGTTGGATAAAGAATTATGGGCTGGTGTTGTTGACTCGGTTGGCAGCCACACATTGGCCAATGCAATTTCGCAAACAAAATATGGCGGTGTTGTTGCGGCATGTGGTTTGGCGCAAGGCGTTGATCTGCCAGCGACTGTGATGCCTTTTATTTTGCGGGGCGTTACCTTGCGCGGCATTGATAGTGTGCAGGCGCCAATGGCCTTGCGTGAGCGTGCTTGGGCGCGTCTTGAGCAGGATCTTGATTTGGCTTTGCTCGACAAGATGACTGTTGTCAAAAAGTTTGACGATTTACCTCAACTTGCGACAGATATCTTAGCTGGTCAGGTGCGTGGGCGTGTTGTGATTGATGTGAACGCTTAAAGCCTCAATACAATCTTGCGCTCAATGTCTTGAGACTTGTGCTTTATCTGTCTTTAAAACGCATTAACAAACAGAGAAATAAAAAGGCGCGATATTAATCGCGCCTTTTTTGTATTCAAATTTTGCACGATTAAAATATCGAATAGCCACCATCAATTAGGAACATATCGCCTGTGTGAAATGATGAAGCGTCACTTGCGAGGTAAACGGCGATTCCCCCAAAATCATCACTGCTGCCCCAGCGACGCATCGGCACGCGTGAGATGACGCGTTCATTAAAGACATCACTGTCTTGTGCGCCGGCGGTCATGTCTGTTGCAATCCAGCCAGGAAGAATTGAGTTGGCGCGAATACCATAGCGAGCATACTCAACAGCAATGCTTCGCATCATCGATGTGACTGCCCCTTTACTTGCTGAATAATGCTCGTTACGTGCGGCGCCTTCAACGGCGGCAAGGCTGGCAATGCCAATCAGTGAACCTCCTGCGTCTCCCGTCTTTGCACGTTCTACCATGTGTCGTGCCGCAGCTCGGAGTGTAAAGAAAACACCTTCAACATTAATCGCCATAATATCTTTGAAATCTTTTGTATCCATTTGGTCAAATGACTTAGAAAGACGCCCAATACCAGCATTTGCAATGACTGTGTCTACACGACCAAAGCTTGATAAGGTTGCTTCGAAAGCATCATCAACGGCCTTTTCATCGGAAACATCGACTTTCCACGATTGGTATTTGCCATTTCCAACAGTTTTAAGGTCTTCAATCGCTGCGGCATTCTTTGTTTCATTGGTGCCCCAAATGGCAATATCTGCGCCGGCACCCGCGAGTGCTTTTGCCATGCCAAGGCCAATGCCGCCATTGCCTCCGGTCACGAGGGCTGTTTTTCCAGATAAGTTAAAAAGCGTGCTTGTCATATTAATCTCCTCTAAATTTGCTTAAGCCTAAACTGTGGGCTGGTAACTGCCAAGGTGCTAATTTATGCTATCCCTATGGTCATTGCCGCACGTATTATCTGTCTAAGCCTTATTTTGCTGTGCTCGAACGCTGGCTCTGCTTTGGCGCGCGACGAGGTTCGAATTACACCAGCTTCTGGGACAACGCCTATTATATTTAGTGCCGAAATTATGCGCACAAGTGAGGAGATGGCCAGAGGGCTCATGTTTCGTCATGGGCTTCCTCAATCTACGGCCATGGTGTTTCTTGTTGATCCGCCTCAGAGGGTGCAGTTTTGGATGCGTAATACATTGATCCCGTTAGATATGATTTTCGTTGATGAACATGGCATTATTCAAGAGATTGTGACGCGTTATGATACTGAGTCTGATGCGGCTACGGCATCATCAGGGCCCGTTGGGCTGGTCATTGAAGTAAATGCAGACATCGCAAAAGATATGGGTATTGTGGTGGGTGATAAGGTTGACCTTTTGAATTGTGAGACAAAATGCCAAACAAATTAGCTTCTATTATCCTTGTGTGTGAAAATCTAGCGCGCGATTGCGCTGATTGGCAACTGATCTTGGGTTATCCGCCTAAGCTGATGGATGATTATGCGGTATTCGCTGCTGGTAATGTGAATGTCAGCCTATATGCGCGAGACAGTCTTGGTCGGCATTTTCCTGATGTTGATCTCTCTCAAAACCCGCGGGCACTTTGGGGATTAAGTTTTTATAATGACACAACGCCAGAGCAAGCGCTTCAGAGCTGCCCGCAGACCCGTAACTTGCCTATTTTTCTAAATGATAAACCTCACATTGAAGCAACATATGACGCGGCTTGCGTGAATGAAATTGATCATGTGGTGGTGCAAACCCAAGACGCTGATGCTATTGCCGACCTTTTTGGAGAACGTCTAGGCATTCGTCTGGCATTGCGGCAGAACGTGCCCGAATGGGGTGGGGAAATGCTGTTTTTCCGGACAAATCATATGAGCATCGAAGTTATTGCAAATGCGAAATCTGCGCCCGAAGATAGCCTCTGGGGGCTTGCTTTGCGTTGTCAGGATATTAACCAAGTTCATGCCCGTTTGGTTGCCGCTGGTGTGCGCGTCAGTGATATTCGTGATGGACGTAAGAAGGGAACGCGGGTGGCAACAGTCAAAGACCATGTGATGGGAATTGGTACATTATTGATTGAGCATGAGGCGCATTAAGATGATGCGCTGGCGCGTATCAGTCGGTCCATGATCGCTTCGCCAAGGCCCGATATAGTGAACGGTCGTACGATTATGCGGCCATTTGTTTGGCCAAGGGCGGCATCAGCCATATGCAAAGCTTCATAAAGACGGGCGGCGGCTTCAGATAGATTGCCAGCAGGACTTAGATTGTCTGTGTAGCCTTGATGCGTGTCATCAACTTCGCCAAAGATAATTAAGGCATCATCCGGGTTTGGTGGTTGTGTGGTTATCATTAAGGCGTGGTTTGGGGCATAATGTTTGGCAAGTCGTCCCGGCGCGAGTTTGGCTTCGGTTTCCGTATGCTGGCTGGGCTCCTCGAGTTCTAGGCCGAGGCATTTTTCAATATCATTTCTGGCTATGCCGCCAGCGCGAAGCCAGAGAGGCGTTGTGCCCAGACAGCCAACAATGCTTGACTCTAGACCAACGATAGATGGTCCGCCGTCTAAAATGGTTAGGTCTGGAAATTGTGATTGTACATGAGCCGGCCTTGTCGGGCTAAGGCGTCCAGACAGATTTGCGCTTGGTGCAACAATTGGAAAATTTGCTGCTTTTAGAAGCTTTTGAGCAATCTGCTGATTGGGGATACGCAGGGCGATGGTTTCTAGTCCGGCACTTGCCAATAATGGAACGGGGCATTGTTTTTGCCGAGGTACAACAATCGTAAGCGGGCCAGGCCAAAAAGTTGTGGCAAGTGAATGGGCATGAGAGTCAAAAACCCCTAATTCTTGTGCCTGCTCAAGCGATGCGACATGGCAAATAAGCGGGTTAAATTGGGGGCGATTCTTCGCGGTATAAATGGCGGCAATCGCATCAACATCAAGACCGTTTGCAGCCAGCCCATAAACGGTTTCTGTTGGCATAGCTATGAGCTTAGACGCCGATAAGAGCGCTACGCATTGCGCAATGTGCTCCTCGGTTGGCGATAAGATGGTCAAGTTTATAAACTCATCTTACTTTTTGGCAGCAGGTTTCTTTACGGCTGGTTTCTTTGCGACAGTTTTTGCTGTGCGCCTTGGGGGTGCCGGTTTTTTAGCAGCTATCACTTTTTTTGCTGGCGCTGATTTTGTTGATGCAGCGGATTTTATTGATGTAGCTGATTTTTTAGTTGAGCTTTGCTTTTGGGGAGCTGCCGCGTGTGTGTCCTCAGGGCGTGGCACGAGATTACGCGAGTCTTTTCTGCTTCGGCGTGTCATCATATTCTCAGGTAAGATACGCATTGCCAAAGCGGTTAATTTGTAGACCCAACCACTAATGATGACAGGTCCTTTGCCAGCTTCAACAGCTTCATGGGCATCACGGACAATGCGCGGGCCTGTTAGCCATACAAAGCTTGGTAATTTATTCATGGTTTCACGGTTGCCGGCGACGTCATGAAATTCGCTATAGGTAAATCCTGGGCATATTGAGACAATATTGACGCCTGTTCCGCGATATTCAATATCCAGGCTTTGACTGAAGCGGTTTACAAAAGACTTAACGGCGGAGTAGAGCGTAGCGCCCGCTGAGCCATTAAGATAAGCAGCCGCGGAGGCGATATTCACGATGCGTCCAAAGCCGCGTTTTGCCATGTCAGGTCCAAAAATATGGGTAAATTCGGCAACGGCCGTGACCATTACTTGAATCATGTCGCGTTCGACATCCCACCGTACATCGCGAAAATAACCGGGAACGCTATAACCAGCATTATTGACGAGGTAATCTACACGAAGGCCTGCGGCTTCAACTTTATCGGCAATACGGCGGGGGGCCTTTGGGTCGGCTAGGTCATCTGGAAAACAGGTAACCTCAATGCCAAAGGCCTGTGTGAGCTCGTCTTTTAGTTCATTCAGCCTATCTGTGCGTCGCGCTGTCAGAATAAGGTTATAGCCACGAGAAGCGAGTAAACGCGCATAATCGCGTCCGATACCTGCTGAGGCGCCCGTGATAAAGGCTGTGTGATTTTGCGACATGATGACCTCTCTGATGCGGATTGTCTGATGCGGATTGTCCCGCGCTCGAAATAGGGTTAGCATAAGCCACAGACAATTTAGGTTCAATGCCCGAGTGCATGCGCTTTACAAATAGCATGTTTATGACCAATGGATACATAAAACGAGCTTTGAGTTAAGGAAGAGGAAATAATATGTCGGCGACCACTACAGCGGGTGCCTCTGCGCATGGGCTTGTTTATGCATTTGAGAATGTTCCTGGTGTTGATGAACGCGTGGAGCTGGGGCCGGGCGTTTATTGGCTAAGAATGCCATTTGAGTTTGGCATTAACCATATTAATTTGTGGCTGCTTGAAGACGATGAGGGTTGGACGGTTATTGATACTGGTTTTGATCGCGATAGTATTCGCCGCATTTGGGAAGATTGGATTGCCCGCTTTCTTGATGGAAAACCCATAAAGCGCGTCATTGGCACGCATATGCACCCTGATCATATTGGATTAGCAGGTTGGCTGGTCGATAAATATGATGCTGAGTTTTATATGTCACGAACGGACTATTTGTTAGGTCGCGCGATGGCCGGGGATACGGGTAAAAAAGCACCCGAAGCAGGTGTGCGGTTTTATCGGGCGGCTGGCTTTGATGAGCAAGCGCTTGCGCGTTATCGAGAGCGGTTTGGAAGTTTTGGCGATTATATTTACCCTTTGCCGCAATCCTATCATCGTATGTCACAAGATGATCATATTCAAATTGGCAAATATACTTGGCGTGTTGAAGTGGGGCGGGGGCATACGCCAGAGCATGTGTGTCTATATTGTGCTGAGCTCAATATGTTGATTGCAGGTGACCAAATATTGCCGAAAATTTCGTCTAATGTGTCTTTATTCCCGACCGAACCTAACGCCAATCCACTGCAAGACTGGATTGATAGTTGCTGGCGGTTGCAGGACGTTTTACCTGAAGATTGCTTGGTTTTGCCAGCCCATAATGACCCGTTTTATGGCGCACATAAAAGGTTGCAGTCGCTCATTGATTCCCATGAAAATGCTTTAACGCGTTTGGTTGACATTTGTGGGGAACCGAGGCGGGCCGTTGATCAAGAGGTTTTTTCTATTTTGTTTAAGCGCAAGATAAATGGTGACAACTTCTCTATGGCAACGGGAGAGAGTTTGGCACATTTAATGTGTCTTGTTCATCGCGGAATTCTATCGCGTCACGTGGATGATTCTGGTGTGGCCTGGTATCAAAGAGTAAATTAAAGATACGAATGTTAATTTAACGGAGACAAGCGTTATGGCAAAAGATGAAAAATGGTCAGCCGAGATTGCCGCTCTTAGCTTTGAAGAGGCGATGCGCGCACTCGAGGAAATCGTAAATCGCTTGGAGGCGGGCGATGTGGCGCTTGAAGAGTCTATTGAAATTTATCAGCGCGGAAGCCAATTGCGGGCTTTTTGTGAAGATAAGTTGAAATCAGCCCAAACTAAAATCGAAAAAATTACAGGTAATGGATCAGCTACAGCACCATTAGATATTGATGATTAAGCCGATTATACAGAGCGTGTAGCTGTCGATCATGTCGCAATCTGATTTCTTACAATTATTATCTGATGCCGCTGGTAAGGTGGATGCAACCCTCCAAGACATTTTGCAAGGGCCGGATGTCGCGCATGCGGGTTTGGCAAGCGCTATGTCTTATGCTGCATTGGATGGCGGAAAACGTTTGCGCGCTTTTTTATGTCTGGCGACAGCAGATGTCTTTTCAGCACCTGTCGGCAATGCTTTGCGTGTTGCATCGGCCATTGAGGCGGTTCATGCTTATTCCTTAATCCATGATGATTTGCCCTGTATGGATGATGATGATATGCGGCGCGGTAAACCGAGCTTGCACAAGGCAACCGATGAGGCAACTGCGGTTCTGGCGGGTGACGGGCTTTTGACGCTCGCTTTTTCTATTTTAAGCGATCACGCCACCGCCCCTGATGCGGCAACGCGTCTTTCGCTTGTGGCTGGTCTTGCCCATGCCGCGGGCGCTGCCGGCATGGTTGCTGGACAAGCCTATGATATGGATAATGATGCATTAAAAGATTCCGCGATGCTCTTAAAAATACATAGTCTAAAAACAGGTGCTTTGATCCGGTTTAGTGTCGAAGCTGGCGCTCTTATTGCTGGGGCTGATGACCTTGCACGTAAGCAACTCATATCTTATGCGGAGAATTTGGGGCTAGCCTTTCAAATTATTGATGATGTTCTGGATGTCACCGGCGAAGAAGAGAAAATAGGTAAAACGACCGGAAAAGACCAAGCAAGTGATAAGCTGACATTTGTTTCTGTATATGGGGTGGCGGGCGCTAAAGAGCACGCCGCGCGCTATGCTACGCAAGCGCTTGAGGAGATTGCTATTTTTGGCGCTAGAGCTGAGCCACTTAGACAAGCTGTCGCATTTGTGATTGATCGTGAAAGCTGATAGAACATCTACAGTTTTTAGGAGTCTCAGTGGAATGCCTGACTGTTTAACACCTTTGCT
>CBFHJI010000028.1:0-18897 GCA_965656255.1 Alphaproteobacteria bacterium | reverse complement strand
ATACGACCCGAACTTTGGCCTTCATCATCATTTGCATTGGCTGACAAAACATCAACACAGACATATGTTCTGCCTTCAATACTGGCAAAAACAGTTGCGCCCTTTGCATGGGTGTTTATGCGGGTTCGAACACCATCGATAGCGCAGTCAATGACATCACCTGTTATTGAATATACAGACACATCATACTTCACATCAACAATATCAATTTCGTAATTTGATGGGCTTTTTGTTTGAATACAGGCTTCGAATATCTCGTCGGCAACCTGTAATCGTAGGATTGTTCTTAAAGAGCCAGCTGATGAAAAATTTAACAGCGCATTGGGTATATTTAAGGCGCTGCTCATTGCTTGCTGAGCCCGCGCGCTATAATGCGCCAGAGCTAAACCAACCAATACCTCCTGATCAGGAGGGCCGACAATATGACCATCATCTCCAAAACATTCACCAATGAAAGCTGTTGTTGCTTCGCCGGCAATAAAAGTGTCTTGCTCTAGGCAATCGATTAAGAAATCTCGGTTATTTGGAAATCCATAAAGGGCTGTGTTTGCCAGACCATTTACCAAACGACGCCGTGCAATCTCACGCGTCTCGCCATAAGCAATCACCTTGGCAATCATCGGGTCATAGAAAGGAGATATATCCTGACCGCTTTCGATACCAACATCAAATCGCAAGCCTTCACCTTCTGCCGGCGCCCATTTTTCAATATGGCCTGTGCTTGGCAAAAAGCCATTCGCTGGATCTTCGGCATATAACCGAACTTCAATCGCATGTCCCATGAGCATAATATCAGCCTGCTCAAGACCCAATGGGTGTCCTTCGGCAACACTAATTTGCAAAGCCACAAGGTCATAACCGGTTACTTCTTCTGTTACCGGATGTTCAACCTGCAAACGCGTATTCATTTCTAAAAAGTAAAAGGCGCCATTGGCATCTAAAAGAAATTCAACGGTGCCAGCACCATGATAGTCGATACTTTTTGCTGCCTCTACAGCCGCCGCACCCATTTTGTCTCGTAAGTCAGGCGTCATAACCGGACAAGGCGCTTCTTCAATCACCTTCTGATGTCGCCTTTGAACCGAACAGTCGCGCTCACCAAAATGGATCACATTGCCATGGCGATCGCCAAATACTTGCACCTCAACATGCCGCGGCTTGATGATTGCTTTCTCTAAAATAAGCTCGCCCGATCCAAATGCGTTGGCAGCCTCAGAACGCGCGGTGCTTATTGCATTGGCGAGGTCTCCTGGCTCATGGACAAGACGCATGCCACGACCACCGCCACCTGCGGCAGCTTTTACCATTATAGGAAATCCAATTTTATGACCTTCCGCTAACAGGACATCATCGGACTGATCCTCACCCTCATAGCCAGGCACGCAAGGCACACCTGCTTTGATCATGCGTCGCTTGGCTTCGGCCTTATTCCCCATGAGATCAATCGCATCACCCGATGGACCAATAAAAACAAGCCCAGCGGCTTCTACAGCATGTGCAAAAGACGCATTTTCTGACAAAAACCCATAGCCGGGATGAATGGCATCAGCGCCAACATCAAGCGCCGCGTCAATAATAGCTTCGGCATTTAGATATGAAGCCGAAACCGGCGCAGGGCCAATATAAACGCATTCATCTGCATATTTCGTATGCGGCGCCGCGGCATCAGCTTGCGAATAAACCGCCACCGTATCAATGCCCAATTGCTTTGCCGTTCGCATGACGCGTATTGCAATTTCTCCGCGGTTTGCAACTAATATTTTTTCAATTCGCTTTATCATGTCTTCCTATATCCCACTCATTGCGCCCAACGCGGTTTACGCTTTTCTATAAAGGCACTCACACCTTCACGCCCTTCATCGCTGAGCATTGCACGCGCAAAGCCCTCCCCCGCATAAGCGCGCATTTCTTCGCCCTGAAGATAACGCGCCGCGAGGACAATATCCTTGGTAATTCGATTGGCGCCAGGCGCACATTTTTTTACATCATTTCGAATTCGCGCCTCAATCAGCTCAGCTTCGGCCAAACTCGGCGCCGCAAAATCAGCAAGACCAATTCTTAACGCCTCAGCACCGTCAAAGCGAGCGGCTGTTAACATCAGGCGGCGCGCCGTAGATAAACCCAAGCGCTGAAGAACAAAAGGTGCGATTTGAGCCGGCGGAATTCCCAAAGTGGTTTCGGTTAAAGCAAACTTTGTATCCTCAACGACGATAACAACATCCCCGGCACAAACCATTCCCATACCGCCTGCCATCGCCGCGCCATCAACTAACATAATGACGGGGTGAGGAAATGTATTAATGGATGCAAATAACTCGCCAGCTTGCTGGCTTGAACGCGCAACATCCTCATGCCCTTGCCCATCAGCCTGCATATTTGACTTAAAGCCCTTAATGTCGCCACCAGCGCAAAATGTACCACCACGCCCGCGCATGGTTATTCCTCGCAAGTCAGGGTCATGGCTCAACG
Source organism: Alphaproteobacteria bacterium (assembly GCA_965656255.1). Lineage (GTDB taxonomy): Bacteria > Pseudomonadota > Alphaproteobacteria > RS24 > RS24 > JAYODZ01. Next base: position 16,428 of record CBFHJI010000028.1, on the reverse strand, counting down.
CCTGAAGCGTTGATAATAAAAGATCCGTTAGCTCTTGGGATAAGGCATTGCGCGCTTCAGGCCTGTTCAGCCAAATCGTGGCCCAGCCATCCTCGATATTACAAATAATAGGTGCGGCACTCATCGTTTCACCCTAAATCCGAGCCACGCCAAAAGCGTTAGGGTGAAGTTCGCGATGTTTGGCCTCCCAAAGTGTATCAAGGGCAACACCTAAAACGCGCCGCGTATCGCGCGGATCAATCATCCCGCAATCCAACATTTTGCCCGAGGTTGTAAAAGCATCGTTTTGCGAATTGAAAATAGACTCGATCGCTTGACGTTGCTTGGCAAGGGCCTCCATATCAACCTCAACACCGCGACGCTTCGCACCGCTAATTGCAACCTGCTCCATTGTGCCCGCCGCTTGCTCGCCGCCCATAACGCCAGTGACCGCCGAAGGCCATGTAAAGAGAAAGTCAGGATGATAGCCAATACCCGCCATGCCATAATTACCCGCACCAAAACTGGCACCAACATAAAAAGAAATTTTCGGCACACGCACATTAGAAACGGCTTGGATCATTTTAGAACCCATTTTAATCATGCCCGCACGTTCATATTTCAGACCAACCATGTAGCCTGTAATATTATTAAGAAAGGCCAGCGGTATATCGGCTTGATCGCATAATTGAATAAAATGAGTAGCTTTTGCCGCCCCATCAGGATCTATTGGCCCATTATTACATAAAATACCGACAGCATGACCATAAACCTTGGCATGCAGACACACCATGCTCGCGCCGTAGCGGGATTTGAAATCGCTAAAATCAGAACCATCAACAATACGGGCAACGAGTTCTCGTGCATCATAGGGGATTTTATAATCGACTGGCACCAGACCTAAAATCTCTTCGGATGAATATTGAGGCTCAACGAAATCCCGTGGCGGCATTTGCGCACAACGCGCGTTCCAACCAATTCGTCCAACAAGATCGCGAACTTGAGCAATGCCATCCGCATCATCTTCGGCCAAATATTCCATTAATCCAGACACGCTGGCGTGCATTTCTGTTCCGCCAAGCTCGCGCTCATCAGAAACCTCACCTGTTGCTGCCTGCACAAGCGCTGCACCGCCTAAAGCAGCCATGCCATTATGCTTCACACCAACATTGTAATCAGACATACCAGGCATATAAGCCCCACCTGCAGTTGACGGGCCATGCAATACCGTAAATGTCGGCACACCAGCAGCACTGAGGCGACCGAGCATATAGAATATTTCACCACCCAGTGCCCAACCTTCAACTTTATAGCGCATCAAATTGGCGCCAGCACTTTCCACCAAATGAATGAAGGGCAGCTTTTTATCTAAGGCCATCTTCAAACACTCAATGCCTTTTTTGAACGTTAGTTCCATAGCTGCGCCAGCATTAATGCCGCTATCATCCACATAGATCATGCATCGCACGCCATTAACAAACCCAATGCCACCGATCGTACTTGAGCCAATCAATGATGTCTCAGGATTAGGGTCATCAACGCCATAACCCGCAACATTATAGAGTTCTAAAAAAGGCATGCCCGGATCGAGCAAAATAGCCAAGCGATCACGCGGTGTGAGCTGACCACGTTCTTCAAAACGCGCGCGCCGCTTTTCTGAGGCGGCGGTCGTGCGTTCGCGCAAAGTGTTTAGAAGCTCAATATTCTTGAGTTGATCTTGACGGTTCTTTGCGAAGCTCTCGCTGTTTATATTTAGCTTACTCTCATAGACAGACATTAAAGCGCCTCCGCCATTTTGTGTGGAATCGAAATAGGATAATCAAGCAGGATCTGAGCATAGGCTTTACCTTGGGGGTCATTGCGCAAACTCGCAACCCCTCCCCCACCTAAGGCCTCATGCATAACAAAATTAATAGCGTGACTTCCGGGCAAATAATATCGATCGACACCAGAGCCTGGTTCAACGAAATGTGAGAAATAGGCCCCAACCGCCTTGGGGCTCAGACTGGCCCAAATATAAGGGAGAAACTTTGCGTCGCGCGCAATAACCCCGATATTTGATTTATTACCTTTATCCCCTGAGCGCCCCCAAGCTAGTTTTTCAAGAGGGACAGCAACCAAATCACCTAATGGATCAGAAGACGATGCATGAGCCGGCGCGGCTGGCCGTTTTATCACCGAGCTGTCAAAACCCTTCTGGACTTGCTCTTTATAATCGATCGCTGTTTGGCCCATAGACACACGAACAGGCACAGCGTCCTTATCGATTAAAAAAGAAAACAGACGCACAACGGGTGACGGCTTAGGCCGCGCGCCAGCAAAAATCGATAAACCGGGAGGCGTTGCCAAAGCCAAGCCCGTTGCTTCCTTAAGCATGAGCCCGACTCCGCGTATATCATCATGCTTCACTGCAAATTTAAGCACAACTTCCCGCGCGCCAAGATTTGGCTCTGCACCATATTGGCTATCAGCCCCAATCACCTCAATACTGATTTCTTCAAAGTCAGACAAATTCTGCTGACGAAAGCTCTCACGGCAGCGGCTGACAATTTGATCGGCATAATGCTGAGCTTTGCGATCCGCATCGCGACCAATAAAGCTCAATAATGTGCCCCCTCGATAACCTTCAAAATAAGTTGCACTCACCTTATATTGATCAGGCGCCGGATAGCCTTTCGTATTCGCTACACGCACTAAATCGTCACCAACTTGAGTAATGGTCGTTGCTGAAAAGTCGCAAACAACATCAGGCAACATATAGGCTTGCGGGTCGCCAATTTCATAGAGCATCTGCTCAGAAATTGTACCCACGGATACCAGACCAGATGTGCCTGCTGGCTTAGAGCATAAGAAACTGCCATCAGGCGAGATTTCAACAATCGGATAGCCAATATTGGCAATATCGCCAGCTTGCTCCCAGTCGGTAAAATTGCCGCCAGTCGCCTGGGGACCACATTCAATAATATGCCCAGCAAGCGAACCACCTGCTAACCTATCCCAATCATCGCGCGCCCAATTAAAGCTATGAATACAAGCCCCCAAAGTCACAGCACTATCCACGCTGCGCCCCGTAATGACAATATCTGCACCAGCGTCAAGCGCGGCGGCAATCGGAAACGCACCAAAATAAGCATTCATACTGGCAATACTGCCGACATCTGGAAAGGTGGCCCCAGAAAACATTTCGATACTGCTGGCAGCAAGCTCTTCTTTACGCGGGAGCAAATCATCGCCGGTCACAACAGCAACGGTAAGATTAAGCCCCATCTCTTCAATTAACTGACGCGCAGCCTTGCCACATGCTTCTGGGTTTACACCACCAGCATTGGATAAAATTTTAACCCCTGTTTGCGCAATACTCGGCAAATGCGGTTTTAAAACACCTGTAATAAAATCTGTCGCATAGCCCATATCAGGCTTGGCTGAACGAGCACGCGCCATAATCGACATCGTGATTTCTGCAAGATAATCATAAACAATGTAATCAAGATCACCGACCGCCAATAGCTGTGGGGTCGCCACCATAGACTCGCCCCAGAATCCGCTGGCGCCGCCAATTTTTATTGTTTTCTGCATAACCTCACCCGACCCTGAAAATAGATTCAACCGCTATCGTACCCACCTTAGATTGACAATCCATTTCGCATAAGGCAAGTCCCCGTCAAACAAATATACAGAACGACCGTTCTGCTTGTAAAGAGGGTAATCTCTTGATAGATTTGGAGGGGAGATACTGAGATGCACCAAGATAACCCTCAAGCGGTACCATCAAGGCGCAAGCCTGAAATGAGCGTAAAAGAACGACAAGCCGCAGCAGCACGCGCCACATTGGTTGAGGCAACGGTTTCGTGCTTAGATAAATTTGGTTATGCCGCAACATCGATCAATCGCATTCAAGAAGCGGCCGGTGTTTCACGCGGTGCATTGACACATCACTTCCCTAATAAAGAAGATTTAATGGTGGCAACACTCGACCGATTGCTCATTTCCACATTACACCCGTCCCTACCAAGCAAAGACCACGGCAGTGCGGCTGGACTGGCTGAGGACCTTCAATTTATTGCACGGAGTTTATCCCGATCCCAAAATGGACGTGCGCTCGCGGAGGTTTTGCTCGCTATGCGCACTGACCCAAACCTCAATGAGCGGGTTGCGCCTCGCCTAAAAGAGTGGAACGAGATGATAGACGACGCCATATTAGGATATTACAAATCAGCCTCAAATGATGATCAAGATGTTGTTCTCTTATGGACGATCACCCGCAGTTTCTTGCGAGGGCTTGTCCTACAAGAACCATTCACATCTGATGAAGCCACTTTCACACGTATGATTTCGCGTTTTAGTGAATTGGTCAGCCCATTTTTAGTAAAGCGTAAACCAAGAAAACAAATGCCATAGGAGAACATAATGCGCAATCCATTCGATACTGAAGAACGCCGTCAATTTCGAGAAACAGTGCGCCGTTTTATGGCAACTGAGATCGAACCCAATGTTGATACGTGGGATGAAGCCGGCTCATACCCGCACGAGATAAATGAGAAAATATGTGCGCTTGGTATTTTCGGCTTTGCTATTCCCGAAGAATATGGCGGTCACGGTATGGATGACCAATTCATGCGCAAGGACGCCGCAGTTGAAATGGGATATGTTGCTGCTGGCGGCCTTATGGCAAGTGTCGGCTCGCGGTCTATTATGCTGAAGCCTCTCACCGAACTGGCCAATGAAGACATTAAACAACGCGCGCTACCCGAACTATTAAGTGGCCGCAAGGGCGGTGCTCTGGGCATTACCGAGCCCGGGGGCGGTTCTGATGTTGCGAATATGAAAACAACAGCCAAACGCGATGGCGATCATTGGGTGCTCAATGGTCAGAAAATGTTCATCACAGGCGGCATGCAAGCATCCTATTTTGTGATTGGCGCGCGTACCGGCGGTCCCGGATTAGGTGGCATTTCATTATTTTTTGTTGAAGCTGACATGGATGGCTTTTCGCGCACGCCGATTGAGCGAAAAATGGGCTGGTGGACGTCAGACACAGCCACGCTCTATTTCGATAATTGCCGCGTCCCAGCCGTCAATCTAATGGGGCCACAGGATCGCGGGTTTATATCTATTATGGATAATTTTAACTATGAACGATTTATGATGGCAGCTCAAATGCTTGGCATGTCGAAAAGGTGCTTTGACGAAAGTGTCTCCTATGCGCAAACCCGTGAAACATTTGGCCAGAAACTCATCAACCATCAGGTTATTCGCCATAAACTTGCAGATATGTCGGCTAAGATTGACGCAATGGACGCTTATCTCAATCAAGTGTCACAACTCATGGTCGACGGCGAAAAGCCTGTTGCTGAGATTGCCAAGCTCAAATTCTATTGCTCAACGCATCTTGAATCAATTGCCTCTCAGGCCATGCAAATATTTGGCGGCGCTGGCTATTTGCGCGGCAACCCGGTTGAACGCATATATCGCGAAGTTAAAGTTATGGCGATTGGTGGCGGCTCAGAAGAAATCATGCGTGACCTGGCGATGAAACAAATGGGACTTTAAGTTAATCGCTCTCGCCCAAATCATTAACCATCGTTTCAAGGCGATCAAAATCAAATTCAACAATGTCCTGCGCTTGAATTTCGTAACCCGTTTCGGCGTAATCGGTTTGCCCTGCAACAACACGAACCAGCCCGCGTACGATAATGGGATCGCTATAAGTTCGCATTGGCGTTGTCTTCGAAAAATGCACAATGATTGTTTGATTAGGCGGCGGAGGTGGCACGTGAATACACTGGCCAGCATTTGGCACTAACAGAAAGCTTTTAACCGCATCACCCTCATAATCAAGGGGCACCATATAGCCAGGCAACACAACCCGCGCACCCTCGAGTTCAGGGCGGGTTATACGCTCACTATCTTTTAATTTTTTCTGAAAATCTTCATCTAACCACATTTGTGACGTAATGCCGGTTTCTGGAATAAAGCTATATAAATTTGCCGGCAAAAGATCACCCCAATCAACGACAGTATTGGGGTTTTCAGCTTTACTGGGGCCACTGACAATCAAGCTCAACCCTATTAAGAGTGAGAGAAAAAATCCCTTAGTGTCGAATGGTAATGCCATCATGAATTGTCCGCCTATAAAGTTGAATTGCTGGCCACAGTGTAACCATGAGCGCTAATAAAATAATATAAACCATGAAAGTAAGGTCACCCCAAACCAAAATACTCATATGGGAGGTTAGCCCATATGAGCCCATTACATTTGTTACAATCACAAAGGACGCTAATGCCGTGATGATAAACGCAAGCACGCATGCACTGATGGCAATAATAAACGACTCACCCATTAACATTAAAACAAGCTGACGGGGACGCGCGCCCACAGAACGCAAAATAGCCAATTCACGACGACGACCATCCAAACTTGTCAGCGTCATTGCCATAAGAGCAACAAGAGCAACAATAATGACCAGTAAAGATATGAGACGAAACCCTTTTTCGGCAGCACCAATAAGCTGCCAAATCTTAGCAAGAGCGACGCCGGGTAATACCGCCGTTAAAGGCTCAACCTCATAATCCCCAATAGCACGCTGAAGCCCAACCAGCCCTAATTTATTTTTTGGCAACACGATGGCGGCAGATACGGGGGCTGGTCCGCGCTCTGACAATAAGCTTAAAACTGTGCCATGATCGAGCATGTTCCGACCATTTTGATAGCCAATGTGAATAGCGTCTATTGCACGATAATGAACCAAAACAAGACTATCAAATGGTGTGCCTGTCGGCGCTAAAATGCCTGATACAATAAAGGGCATTTCGCCGTGATTATGATCATGCACCCCGCCCAATCCATGGCCAACGACGATTGGGGCGCCAACCCCCATATCTATTTCTTTAGCGACGGTAGCGCCCAAAACCACCTGAAAGGCAGGCGCATTGCGATCATTTTCGCCATGCTCTTTGTGGTCATTTTCGCCATGCTCTTTGTGGTCATTTTCGCCATGCTCTTTGTGGTCATGTTCGCCATGCTCTTTGTGATCATGTTCGCCATGCTCTTTGTGGTCATGTTCGCCATGCTCATGTGCGTCATGTGCGTCACGGTCATTGTGTTTGTGTTTATGCGCTTTCTCTTTGGCATTATGACCACTCACCTTGCCAGGAGATAGCGCGTCCTGTGCGGCCGGTAGGTTTTCAAAAGACATTTCAGAAAATGACACGCCATCTTCAAAAGAAAAAACAGGAAGACCATTTGAACGCGTCATGACATCAAAAAGCGCAGGGTCAGTTCCCATAACCCGAAACTTTCCTACACTGTCTCCGAGCGATAAAGGAATAACAGCACGAACATTATCAATTTCTCGTAATTCTGATATGCGCGACCAAGTGATGGTTCCTGTCGGCTCCCCAATATTAAAAAAGCTATAGAGCAAAATTTGCATATCATTACCGCGCGGCGCTACCAATAGGTCTACGCCTGTCATCGCATTCTCAAAACTGGCGCGGGTCATGCGCTGCACGCCCAATACACTTAGGTAAAGCGCGATTGAAAGTGATAAAGACAAAATGATTAGCAAAACACTCGCGCGGCGACTCCGCATCGACCGCAGGGTTAAGGTAAGCCCATTCATGACCGAGCCCCCATAGTCATTAAATCCTCAAATTGAATGACGCGCGAAAATCCGTCAGCTAAGCGGTCATCATGACTAACCATCAAAAAACCCTGCTCATTATGATCCATAGAGCTAAAAACAAGGTCCAAAAATTTTATCGCATTGGATCGGTCAAGTGCCGATGTTGGCTCGTCGGCAATAATCAGTTCCGGGGCTCCGATCAACGCGCGTGCCGCGCCAATGCGCTGCTGCTGTCCAATACTCAAACGTTCTGCGCGCGCGTCACCATATGCGTCATATGATAAGCCTAACTGATCCATCAAATGTTTAGTGGCTTCATCGACAGAGCCATGCAAGCGTTGCTGACGCCGCTTTGAGAACGCCACGCCAAGGGCAACATTTTCTCTCGCTGTTAGCCATGGCACAAGATTGAGAGTCTGGTAAATTAGGCCGACATGATCACCTCGACACTGATCACTCTGAGCCGCTGTCAATTTGGTGAGCTCTTGCTCCAAAAGACAAATCCGCCCACGCCGCGGTTGCAGCACGCCCGTGATTAAATTTAGAAATGTTGACTTACCAATACCTGAAGGGCCAAGTAAAAGGACACGCTCCCCAGCGGATAAAGTAAAAGATGGAATCGTCAGTTCAAAACCAGAGACGCCATAATCAAAATGAACATCCTCAATCAGAATAATTTCAGCCACTTTTACTCCCTGCAAAACACTTAAAACGTTTTAGTTAAACGCAACATAGATGACGCCCATCATAAAGAGCGGAATTTGAAGACCAAAATTAGTCATGATTGCACCGTCTTTTTTCACATAACCAACCCAAGTCCACCCAAGCACGCCAGCAAAGTGAAACAATAGGTTAAGGGGGTAAATGTTGAAATTTGTAAGTGTAATCCCGCAGAGAACCAAAAATGTGCTGACCCATTTTAAACGATCAGCAATATGCTGTGCAGTCATATTATCCTCAAATCCATCTAAATTTTATCCGTATAAGTGAATATACGGGCTAAACATGAACGCGGTCGAGACGACGCCGCAATTTTATTAAATCTCGCGATAGGCTTAACACTAACTCTACCTCAACACCACTGTCTAAGCGCTTCACAAGCCTCGCCATTTGGCTTCGTGATTTATGTAAAACACGACGGCCACTGCGTGAAATCACAATCACACGACGCCGCTTATCTGTCGCTAATGGAATATTATGAACATATCCGCGTTTCATCAGCTTACTCAACCCCACCGATACTGTCGGCTGAGACACGCCTAAAATATCAACAATTTGACTTACCTGTTGCTCGTTAAATTCAACCAATTGTAAAAGATTATATTGAAGCAAGCCGAGTGACTTAGGAAGAAATTTAAGTGTCATTTGCTCAACCTGCGCCAGTGTTAATCGTAAGTCTGCTATGAGGTTAAGCACAGGTGCGTCAAGCGCCAAACCTTGGGTAGCTTTATCGATGAGGGATGGTGCGGGCGTATCTATCGACATTCTCAAATCCTTGATGACAAGACCATTTTATAACATAGCTAGCTATATAAATAAAAATAAAATAATGTGTTTATTTTCAATATATTAGGGAGCAAATGCTCAAGTAATATAATTTTTATCTTATGACCCTCAGGCTTTTCCCTGCAACAAGGGCCTAAGTCGCCCCGCTCAAACCACTTAACACATTGAAATATAATAATTATTTAAGTAAGAGCAAAAAAAATTTCACCCTCTGAAAATAATGATTGCATAGATTTTAAAAAAGAATAATTGAGGATTTATCGGTCGCAAAGATCGGGCAAACGCAAAAAATATTGAGCCCAGCCCCCTCTCGCATACCGCCTTTTTATGAGGTTTGACATGTTGGAATTAAACAGCATTTTACAATTAGGCGCGGTTTTATTTGGTACGGCAATCGCCGCACCACTTGTATCGAGTGATGACAAAAAAAATCGCTTGTGGGGTTTTCTTGCTATGCTTACCGGCAGCCTATTCTCTCTTGCCCTTCACGTATCATTATCACTCTGGATTATGGTGCCTGCTTCTCTTTTTTGGGCAGCTATGTCGGTACGCGGTTACATGCTCGTTCGCGATGCATATAAAAACAAAAGCAACATCACATATTCAGACGTTGTAAGCGATTTCATACCTGGTGAATAAGCCTAATAATAGATGGCGCGCCCCCTAAAAGGCCGATAGGCCAAGCTTGCGTGCAATATCTTCAGCATAATAGACGCCATAATAGACCCAGATCATGAGCGTTAGCATCATGGATAAAAAGACGGCGGCAGACCCCAGGTCTTTTGCTTGACCTAACAGAAGATGGTTCTCCATCGAGATATGATCGACGATACGCTCTATCGCAGTATTGAGAAGCTCAACTATAAGCACCAACACAACTGGAATGACGAGAAGCGCAAAATCCAAAGCTGTGGAAGACACCCAAAAGGCTGCAGGAACCATAATCGCAGCCAGACTCAGCTCATAGCGAAAAGCAGGCTCCGTCTCCAAGCAGGTTTTTAACCCTTGGGCTGTGAATTTTGATGCAAAGTATAAGCGTTGAAAGCCCGTTGACTTTCGCATTATTAATCTCCCATGTACAAGCTAGATCTTCAAAATGATCCTACATGATATTATGAATAATTAAGATTACAATAATACAAACAACTGTAATAATTTATTGCATTGGCGCAACGAAGCTTAATTAAGTCAGAGTGATTAGTTGCACCCAACCGACCGCTCGGTTATACAAACCAACGCTCAAATAGTATCGGAGGCTTTGCCATGCGTAAAGATTTGACAGGGGACATTCCTAAATATCTTCAGAAACGCTATTTAGGCTGGTATGCAACAGAATACGCACCAAATAGCGCTTGGTATCAGCATAAAGCGGATGTTGGCCAACATCCGGCAACAATGATAATTTCCTGTTGCGACAGCCGTGTAAACGCCGAACAACTTTTTGGTGGAGAAGCCGGTGAATTTTTTGTTCATAGAAATATAGCCAATTTGGTTCCACCCTTTAGAGCAGATGGCGACCATCACGGCACATCGGCGGCGATCGAATATGCGGTCTCGGCACTCAAAGTTGCCCATATTGTGGTGCTCGGCCATTCCGCCTGTGGTGGCATCAATGGCGGCTATCACATGTGTAATGGAACCGAAAAACAGCTCTATGAAGATACGGTTTACGTCAAAAAATGGTTAGAAATTCTTCGTCCTGCTTTTGGCAACCTCGAAAACGATAATGATCAAGAGCGCCGCATCAAAAAACTTGAAAAGCTAAGTGTCGTTGTGTCCCTTGAAAACTTAGAGACATTCCCCTTTATCCAAAACGCACTGGCCGAAGGCAAAATTTCATTACACGGCCTATGGCATGATATTGGCTCGGGCCAAATGGAAGCCTATAATGCCAAAAGCAAAGAATTTTATTTGCTTACGGCAGACGCCCCTCAATCAAACCAATAGAAAGAAAAAAAGGTCAAACATGGGACAGTTAAAATCAGCGATTATCGCGCCATCCATCTTAACATTTATGCTTTTGTTGAGCATCGATGCCTGGGCCGAGATGAGCATCAAAAACCTCACAATTCGCGAAAGCCATAAAGTCGATGCTGGTTATTTCGAAATTACAAACGCGTCTGATAAAGAAGATAAATTAATCTCCGTAGAAAGTTCTGCTTATGAGAGAGTGGAACTTCACACAATGGACATGACGGATAATATTATGCGCATGAGACGCCTAGACAGTGTTACCTTACCGGCAGGTGAGACCGTTGAATTTAAGCGCATGGGGTTGCATTTAATGCTCTTCACACCGCGAGATTATGAAACAAAAACATTCACCTTTCGATTTGAAGACGCTGAACCCATTACGATCAACTTAAAATAGAGACATAATAATCAGCAGATAGAGCCACTTAGCTGCACGCGGTTACATTGCATAGAATTCACTTGCTATGCGCCCTAAACACTGTAAAAGCTTGAAGAGTAAGGCATACGCCAACGCTGATTACAGCGAGCAGACACTAAATGGACTAACCCCTATTTTCGTCGTCGTTATATTATTACCGGACTTCAGCGACCGGAGATAGGGAGCACACATGCTTACTGGAACTGTAAAATGGTTTAACACCACAAAAGGCTTCGGCTTCATCGAACCAGCAGAAGGTGGAGGCGATGTATTCGTCCACATCACTGCTGTTCAACAAGCTGGTCTTCGTGAATTACGCGAAAACCAAAAAGTTACTTTTGAAAAAGAAATGGGCAAAAACGGCAAATACGCCGCGATTAACCTAAAAGTCGAAGACTAATATCGATTTGGAGACGCGGCGGTTATTCCGTCGCGTCTTTCAAAACACGATTAAAATCGGAAATCATAATTTCCCACTCCGCGTGCAGGTTTTCCATTATTAGACCTTGAGCATGCGCCCCCTTTATCCCCTCGCCTTCTCTATTCGCTCCACATATCATTTCGCTGCATATTTTTGATATCCAGGCTTGAATTGCGCCAAAAAAATCTAAAAAAATCGCAGGGTTAACGCCATATCCATCATGATTGTGATAATTCCCCACAATGGTTAATGCATATAGGTCTCCCCCTTCCGCATAATCGAGAATAATTTCAAAACACTGTTGCAGCATGGATCCGCGAACAGACATGTTCGCATCAAGAACAAAAGAGGCTCTCGTATCTGGATGTGCCTCAAAGAGGTACTCGTAAATATCTTCAATGCGATAGTTGTCAGGCACATAATCCAAAGCACAAAGAATATTAGGTGCCCGCATATATTGCTCAGTCAGCCGGGTCAAATTCACCTGCCAGCTGAAAGTTCAGCGCATTGAGCGCATCTTCAATCAGCACTCTTTGTTGCTCTAAACCATCTTTGTCTTTTGTTTTCTCAAGAAAAATAGGTTCGCCATAAACGATCGCTGCAGAAGAAAACGGTTTCATAAACCGCATGCGATCCCAACCTCCCGCGCGCCACTCGCGATGACCGCGCCACGCGACAGGAAGGATCGGCGCACCCGTTAAATGCGCCAAGGCAATTGGCCCCATCGCCATAACATGGGCTGGTCCGCGCGGTCCGTCTGGACTAATAACGGCAATTCGTCCTTCATTTATTTCACGTGCCATGGCGCGCAGACCTGCTACAGGTTGGCGATTGCTACTCCCCCACACAGCACGAAATCCAAACCGACGTATAATATGCCCAATGTGGCGTCCGTCCGAATGTGGAGAACAGAGGCATGAGCAGGGAGCGCCAAGACCAAAGATTGCAGGAAAAGCAATCAACTGATCGTGCCAACAGACAATAATCGGCTGCGGCGATTCTTTTCGTAAATGCAGATAATGGTGACGATCACGCTTTTCCCAACGTACAGTAAAGTTTAACACAGCAATGATCGTCGCACCGATGATGCTCACAATAAAAGTTCCGACTGGTGACGCAAAAAACCGTTTCATCTCTTACTCCGCAATACACATTAAAGGGGGCGCCAAGCCCATGCGATCAATTATGACTTATAAAGACGTGATTCAGCCAGTTTATATAGTGGTTTGCCATTTTGGGGGGCGTTTTTCAGCAAAGGCCTTTGGCCCCTCGCGCGCATCGTCACTATCTGCCCAAGCTTTATAAGAAACATAACCCTCCTGATTTTTGAGTGCTGCTTCGAGGCTCGGCTCATCTAAGCCTTGCATCAATGTTGCTTTGGAGGCACGGACAGACATAGGGGATGCCCGCAAAATATCTTTACACCATGCATCAACTGTCGGCATAAGTTCATCCAAAGCGACAACATCATTCACAAGACCATAAGCAAATGCTTGTTGCGCTGTTATTTTCCGTCCCGTCAAGACCATCCCCATAGCCGCTTTCAAACCAATTTGGCGCGGCAAGCGATGCAAACCACCCCCCAATGCAACAGCACCAACAAGAGGCTCTGGAAGTGCAAATGTGGCGTGATCTGCAGCAATGACAATGTCACAGGCCAGAACGAGCTCAAACCCACCTCCAAATGCCAAGCCGTTCACAGCCGCAATGAGAGGTTTCTCAAGGTCGAAACGTTCAATTAATCCAGCATATCCACTTTTGGGATAACCCTTATGCTCTTTGAGAGCTTTTAAGTCACTTCCCGCACAGAAAGCTTTTTCTCCGGCTCCTGTTATCACGCAAATGCGCTGAGCATCATCAGCGGCAAAGGCATCAAATGCCTCTTCTAATTCAAAATGCATACGCGGATGAATTGCATTCATCACTTCAGGTCGTTTAAGCGTAATCGTGGTCACTTGCTCACGACATTCAATCTCAATAAATTCCATAGCCCCATCCCCATAAAATGCGTCAAACCTAAGCATTGCATTATCAGCCGCCTGATATTGGCAACGTAACATGACATATATGAGGCCCCTAAGCATAATCAGCTCTGCATATTATTATCAGCAAAATTTTGATTTATAAATTCAATTCCTTAGCCATCTTATTTTAAACCCAAGAAAATTGAACCTATCGGCTCAAACAAAGCCCAATCCTCGTGATCTAGCAATGATGGTGCAATAACGAAGCAATAAGATTGACATATGCACCAAGATCCCGCATGTCCAATAAACATATATATTTAGTGACAATCCGCTAAATATTATCCTTTAAATACTGCCATTGGGCCTCACGTCTTCAGGTCTCATATTTGACTTTATATTGAAGGTGACTATCTAAGGTAAGCTGCGCATTGATTAGATCATAAAGAGACCAAATCTTTCTCTATGCGTAAAATCACAGAATAATTGTTACGATTACAGGTAAATTTACATGAGCAATCAAGCGACGCAGCAAATCGAATTTCGCAATGCATTGGGCAAATTTGCAACTGGTGTCACTATTATTACAACACGTGATGAAGACGGCGCTCCCGTCGGACTAACAGCAAGCAGCTTCAACTCTCTATCGTTAGACCCGCCGCTCATCTTGTGGTCGCTCGACAAGCAATCTCTTTCTCTAAAAGCGTTTAAAGAAGCTGAGCATTTTAATGTTCACATCCTCGCGCATAACCAAACAGACTTATCCAACCGTTTCGCCCAGAAGCATGAAGATAAATTTTATGGCATTGACTGGACATGCCCAGAAGGGGGAAGCCCCACATTAAATGATTTTGCCGCATTGTTTAAATGCAAAACCCAATATCAATATGAAGGCGGCGATCATATTATATTTGTTGGTAAAGTTTTGGATTATGAAACACGCCAGGTAGAACCGCTTATTTTTCGTGGCGGGCGATATGCTGACGTTCTTGAAAAGCCATCACCAATGGCTATCAACCCTGACGACAATAAAACAACCGCATTTGAGCGCCATTCTTTAATCAACCTTATGGCTGAGGCGCATTTCCAAAGCTTTAATCCAATTCGAGCTCAATATAGTAAAGAAGGACTAAGCCAAGTCGAATACTTATGTATTTCTTCACTTTCAGCCGAAAGCGTCTCGACGCGCAGGTGCCTAATTGAAAAATTAGAAAAGACAGGGTTTGTGCCCGATGAAGAAATCTTCGCGCGCCTATTACGCAAAGAATTAATTACCGAAGAAAATGGTAAAATTGCCATAAGCACGAAAGGCGAAAACCTTTTCTTAAGCCTGCTTGAGCATGCGCTGTCAGGAGAAGATACGATTAAGCATAAGTTTTCAGATGTTGAATTTGCGCAGTTACGTTCTCTTCTACAAAAACTCACTTAGGCAGCGCCTAACAATTTGCCAGTCAGGCGCCCGCCTAAGCCTAAATATTTTTGCGGATTCGTACCAAGAGCTTTAAATATCAGCCCGCACGTCAAATGTTCTAAAAATAGGGGGCGCGACCAAAATGTCCGCCATACCATCAAGAGATCCTGTTTCGGCGCGCCATCCAATATAAGCCTGTTGATCAGCTGCACTATCCCATAATTCGATCAAGACAAGAGATGATGTTTCTGGCTCATAATAAGATTTCACGTCAATACACCCTTTAAAGGCGCGCGTTTCTGGCAAAGCAGATTTCAGCCCTTCAATAGCAGCCTCGGCAGCTTCTGGTTTAAATTTAAATTCCACACTCACCATGACTGTCATTATTCATCTCCCAAATTGTAAGGTTTAAACATTAACTATATTATAGGCTAAGCGACGACCAATCTCTTTAAAGTCGCCTTATTAAGACAACCACAATTAATAAATGATGGCCATAAAAGAATGCGTACATTTCAGAGTTTTATAACAAAAGATTTTAAACCTTGCATCCAAAACAAAAAACCTTCCCAAAAACGAAATCAAATGACCGACGAAGCTTATTAAAATTATCCAATCGCATTTCACAATGCGAACCCTAGAAGGGCATCGTCACCAGTCCCAAAAAACCATTCAAACCAACATATAATGCTTCCTATAGTCATCACCCTCAAATTGGGATAGTAATTTGAGGGAAGCTAAAGAGCTGTTAAATTTCACCAATACGACAAGGAAACAAAACTGTGAATATTCGACTTGCGATCCGTAACTTTAGGAAGTTCATTAAAGCTCTGCCAGTTAGCGCCTTAAATAAGAAACGTCGCTTTGTCCGACTGACATGGTGGCAGTCGCCAATGATTTTCTTTTTTGATAAGGCGGATAAATCTATATTTTCAGTTCACTCACGGCATTATGTGGACTCGCTCACTGCAGATGAGATTTACACAAATCATAATTATGATCTTTCGCGCCTCAAACGTTGCGACAGTATTTTTGACACATACGAAGCCATCATAAAAAAAGGCAATACCCCATTGATTATCGATTGCGGCGCCAATTCTGGCCTAGCCAGCCGATATTTTGCTAAAACG
>CBFHJI010000027.1:5069-19227 GCA_965656255.1 Alphaproteobacteria bacterium | reverse complement strand
CCCACCTACTTATGTAGGTCTCCGAGGATCATGCTAAACGGCCAGGGCGGTTCCGCTTATTATGATGGGTACAGAATGTATGGCGCAGGCTTCTGGGCTTCGCGGCCAAAATGTGCAGCCCAAATGTAATGAATTTGCTATGGGGTTTGAAAATGCTGGATAAATCTGCATTACGCGAAAAGAACCTTCAGCAGCGCAAAATGCTCAACTCAATTCAGCGCGTTTCCGAAGCGGCCCTGCTTTTAGCACAATTTGTGATGTCTATTCGTTCGCATAGTCTGCTCACCATTGGGGGCTATTGGTCTGTTGGGAGCGAAATTGCGACACATGATCTCCTCGAGCATTGCCACAATGCAGGCCATACGGTTGCCTTGCCAACGCGTGCTTTAAATAATGATGAAGAGACCTCTAACAAAGATATGTCATTTCGCACTTGGACGCCTAGGGCGTCTATGACGGTTGGGTCATTTAATGTCCCTGAGCCAGATGGAGCTGTCGTCTTGCCTTCACTCTTGCTTGTTCCATTGCTTGCGTTTGACCGCGATGGCGGCCGGCTTGGTCGCGGTGGAGGTTATTATGATATTTACCTGTCACAACGTCGTCAAAATTCGGATGTTTGTGCTCTGGGACTTGCATTTTCGTTTCAAGAGGTCGAAAACTGCCCCATGGATGCCCATGATGAGCGTTTGGATGCCATTATGACGCCCCGTGATATTCATTGGATTAATAAGGCGGCTTTTGCCAAGATTGGCGTAGATATTTAAATCAGCCGCTTTAATGATCATAAACATAGAAGATAGAAGAAAGTCACAATGCGTATTTTATTTTTGGGCGACATTATGGGGCGGGCCGCACGAGAAGCTGTCATTCAGGCTATGCCGCGCTTGCGCAACACCCATCATCTTGATTTTGTTATTGTTAATGGCGAAAATTCTGCAGGTGGTTTTGGCATTACAAGCAAAATAGCAGATGCTCTTTTTGATAGCGGCGTTGATGTTATTACGACTGGAAACCATGTTTTTGATCAAACAGAGGTTCAGGGCTATCTCGATCGCGAGCCGCGATTATTGCGGCCTGTTAACTTTCCCGATGGAACGGTTGGGCGTGGCGTTGGGCTTTTTTCGGTTGGAGATAAAAACATTCTGGTCGTAAATGCGATGGGTCAATTATTTATGGAATCGCTTGATTGCCCATTTGTGCGTGTCGAGCGAGAGCTTGCAAATTGCCCTCTGCGCGATATGGCTGACGCTATTATTGTTGATTTTCATGCTGAAGCGAGCTCTGAGAAAATGGCTATGGGGCATCACTGCGATGGTAAGGCAACGCTTGTTGTTGGAACACACACCCATGTCCCCACCGCCGATGCACAAATTTTACCAAGTGGCACTGCCTATCAAACGGATGCGGGTATGTGTGGTGATTATGACAGTGTGATTGGGATGCAAAAAGATGAGCCGCTCAATCGCTTCGTGTCAAAAATGCGTAATGGGCGCATGCAGCCTGCTGATGGCCCACCCACATTATGTGGGGTTATTGTTGAGACCGATGAGCGTTCTGGGCTGGCAAAACATATTGTGCCGTTCCGCGAAGGCGGAAGGCTGGCAAGAACGCATTGAACAGGGTAACCTATTTGGTGATTCGAAATGCTATAATTGGCCTTAAATATTAACCTATATCGATGAGGTTGATTTGGTTTAATTATTCAAAAAATAAATTGAGAACGCGCAAAGATTTGTCGCGTTCATAGAAATAAAGTGAGGACGCCCATGGCTGGCCATTCAAAATTTAAAAATATTCAGCACCGTAAGGGAGCGCAAGACAAAAAGCGCGCCCGCATTTTTGCGCGATTGGCCAAGGAAATCACCGTTGCTGCCAAGCTTGGCATGCCAGATCCTGACTCTAACCCACGTTTGCGTTCGGCTATTTTGGCAGCGCGCGCGCAAAATATGCCTAAAGATAATATTGAACGCGCAGTTAAGAAAAGTGCTGATAAAGATGGGGAAGCTTATGAGGAAATCCGCTATGAAGGCTTTGGCCCTGGCGGCATAGGTGTGATTGTTGAAGCGCTTACGGATAATCGTAATCGGACGGCGAGCGAGGTGCGCTCCGCATTTTCAAAGAATGGCGGCAATTTGGGTGAAACGGGCTCTGTTGCCTTTATGTTTGACCGAGTTGGCGCGATTGAATACCCAGCAAGTGCCGCGGAGGCTGAGACTGTTTTTGAGGTAGCCATCGAGGCGGGTGCTGAGGATGTTGTATCAAGTGATGATGGCCATGAGATTTTTTGTGCGCCCGATGAGTTACACAGTGTTGCCCGCGCTTTAGAAGAAAAATTGGGTGAGCCAAGTTCAGCGCAAATGATCTGGCGACCTCAAAATAGTATTGATGTTGTCGATGACGCTGCTGAACAAGTTCTTAAATTTATGGATGCGCTCGACGATGTCGATGATGTGCAAAATGTTTATGCCAATTTCGATATTGCGGATGAAACAATGGAGAGATTATCGGCTTAGCCGGTGGCAGTGTAATGAGTGAGAAAACGCGCCGTATTGTCGGATTTGACCCTGGTTTACGTGTCACAGGCTGGGGCGTGATCGAGGTGTCTCAGGGAAAGCTTATTCATATTGCAAATGGGGCGGTTAAGTCCAATGCGCGTCTTTCGCTTGCCGAGCGCTTGCTGGAATTAGATGAAGGTCTGCGCGATGTCTTGTTGCAATGGCAACCCCGCGAGGCATCAGTTGAAAACTCCTTTGTAAACAAAGATGGTGCCGCAACACTAAAGCTCGGGCAAGCCCGTGCGATTTCACTTTTGGCGCCCGCGCGATTTGGTATTTCTGTTGCCGAATATGCGCCTACCGCAGTTAAAAAAACCGTGACAGGTGCTGGGCATGCGGATAAGCGACAAATTCTCGCAATGCTCTCAATGCTTTTGCCCAAAGCTGATATTAATAATGAACACGCAGCAGATGCTTTGGCTATTGCGATTTGTCACGCGCATATGACACAAAATTTAACGTCGCGTGTGAAGGCGGTTTTATGATTGGGTTTTTGACAGGTACCTATCTTGGTGAACGAGATAATGCTGTGCTTATAGATGTTAACGGCGTTGGTTATCTTGTTGAGGTCACGAGTAGTTTTTTGGCACAAGCTCCGCAAAAGGGTGAAGTGGTTAGTCTGTCAATCGAGACATATGTTCGCGAAGATCAATTTCGTTTGTTTGGATTTTTCTCAGACGAAGAGCGGCAGTGGTTTAAGTTATTAATGGGCGTCCAAGGGGTTGGTGCGAAAGTTGCGCTTGCTGTGCTTGGTATTTTATCGCCTTCGGCTCTGGCAGAGTCGATCGCCGCACAGGACAAGGCTGCAATTGCGCGTACACCAGGTGTCGGTCCTAAAGTGGCTCAACGTGTTGTGCAAGAATTAAAAGATAAGGCACCCGCGCCACAATTTAATGTTCCAGACGGTGCTGTTTCGATTGCTTCAGGTGCTTTAGATGACGCTCTGTCGGCATTGGTGAATTTGGGTTATCAGCGCAATGCCGCCTATATGGCTTTGCAGCATTTACGAAACGAAAATGCTGATCTCGATATGCAGGGTCTAATTAAAGGCGCATTAAGGGAGCTATCTCAATGAGTGATCGATTGATAGACCGTGCTCCGGGTGAAGAAGACATAGACGCAGCACTGCGCCCCAAAACCTTGGATCAGTTTATTGGTCAAAAAAAAGCGCGCGAAAACTTATCTGTATTTGTAGGCGCCGCACGCAAGCGCAAAGAGGCGTTGGACCATGTATTATTGGCAGGTCCGCCCGGCTTGGGAAAAACAACATTGGCGCAAATCATTGCGCGTGAAATGGGAACGGGTTTTCGCTCTACGTCCGGGCCAGTCATAACTAAAGCGGGCGACTTGGCTGCTTTGTTAACCAACCTTGAGGCCCATGACGTTTTGTTTATCGACGAAATTCATCGCCTTAGTCCTGCTGTTGAGGAAATTCTTTATCCGGCAATGGAGGATTATGAACTTGATTTGATTATTGGCGAGGGGCCTGCGGCGCGGTCTGTCAAAATTGACTTACCGCCATTTACCTTGGTGGGCGCAACGACGCGTTCTGGATTACTTTCAACACCGCTCCGAGATCGATTTGGAATTCCGGTCTATCTCAATTTTTATGATGTTGATGAATTAACATTGATTGTTCGGCGCAATGCTGAATTGCTCGGCATGAATTTAAGCGATGATGGGGCGATTGAGATTGCGCGTCGTGCGCGTGGGACGCCTCGGATTGCGGGGCGTTTGTTGAGGCGCGTGCGTGATTTTTCTGATCTTCAAGATGCAGATGTTGTCTCTGCCGCGGTTGCTGATTTGGCCTTGAACAGGCTTGACGTTGATGCCCAAGGCCTTGATGGCTTGGATCATCGTTATCTGCGAATGATTGCTGATAAATTTTCTGGTGGACCAGTTGGGATTGATACAATTGCCGCGGCTTTGAGTGAGCCGCGCGATGCGCTCGAAGACATTGTGGAACCTTATCTTTTGCAACTTGGGTTTATCAATCGTACCCCGCGTGGCCGTCAGCTTATGCCCGTTGCCTTTGCGCATCTGGGTATAATACCGCCAAGCCAAGATGGGCCGGACCTCTTCCTCAATGCTGATGGTGATGAGGGTTAATGTAATGTCTCAAGCTTGGCATAAAATAAATGTACGGGTTTACTACGAGGATACAGATTTTTCCGGTATTGTTTATCATGCCAATTATTTGAAATTTGCCGAACGTGGTCGCAGTGATTGCCTAAGAGATAATGGTATTCATCATCGGGCTTTGGCTATGGGCGAGCCACCCCTTGCCTTTGCGGTCACGCATATGGATATTCAATTTCTGGCCCCAGCGCGCATAGATGATATGCTAACGGTCATGACGCGCTTTACCAAAGCACGGGGCGCGCGCTTGGTTGCTGAGCAAGAGATCTATCTTGGAGATGATGTTATTTGGCGGGCAACGGTAAATGCTGCGTGTATTGATATGGCCGGCAAGGCGCGGAGATTGCCTCAATCGGTTGTTTCAGCGCTAACGAGAATCGAGACATAATAAATATGACGTGAGGGCCCATGAAATTAGGGTCCTAGTTAACGATAGTCTAAGTTTTGTCACATTTTATGTTTAGAGGTTGTGATCTGTAACTTATGAATTTGTCTTATGATTTTTAATCATATGGTGTCTTGGTGCCAGATTGTTGATTTGCGAATTTTTGTTTTAGGAGTGTGTGATGGATCCAGTAATTATAGAGCAAGCGGGAGAGGCGATGGCGCATACCGATTTTTCTCTGCTGGCTTTATTTTTCCGCGCAGACTGGGTTGTTCAGCTGGTCATGCTAGGTTTGACTTTTGCATCGATTTTAAGTTGGGCAATCATCATTGAAAAATGGCGAAAAGTCCGACGCTTTAATAAGCTCGCTGATGTTTTTGAGACGCAATTTTGGTCAGGCGGTTCAATTCAGCAATTATATAAAGAGGCAAGCGCAGGACCCGAGCATCCCTTGTCGGGGCTTTTTGTGTCAGCAATGCGTGAATGGTCACGGGCCGATACGAGCAAAAACGGAAAAATAACGTCTGAGACAGAGCAATTAATAGACCGTGCATTAACGCGCGCAATTGGTCGTGAAGTGGGTGCGCTTGAATCGCGCATGCTGTTTTTGGCCACTGTTGGTGCCGTTGCCCCGTTTATTGGTCTTTTTGGAACGGTTTGGGGCATTATGAATAGCTTTCAGGCTATTGCTCTCTCGCGTGACACAAATTTAGCAGTGGTTGCCCCCGGTATTGCCGAGGCGCTATTTGCCACTGGCTTAGGGCTTCTTGCCGCTATACCGGCAGTGATAGCCTATAATGCTTTTAATGCATCCATCATGCGGTTGGGTGGACGGATGGATATTTTTGCGGATGATTTTATTGGCTTTATTCGTCGCCATAAAGAAAAAGGCTAGGGCGTAGGTCATGGCCGGAAATTTTTCAACCCAATCCCGTGTTCAGGCATCAAGTCGCTTACCGCTTAGGCGCGCGCCGATGAGTGAGATTAACATTACGCCTATGGTCGATGTAATGTTGGTTTTATTAATTGTTTTCATGGTCGCGGCACCATTGCTGACGGTGGGAGTGCCGGTTGACTTGCCTAAGGCAGAAGCTTCTCCTTTGCGCGGTGAAGAAGAGCCTTTGGTGATAACGATCAACAAAAAAGGTGAGGTTTTTGTTCAGGAAACTAAGGTTGATCCAGCGCGGTTAATTGCACAACTTCGGGCGATTACAAATACAGGATATGATCAACGCATTTATGTTCGTGGGGATGAAGCTGTCGCCTATGGTCGGGTTGCGGATACGGTTGCACGTATAAATTCAGCTGGGTTTCGTCGCGTGGCTTTGGTTACTGATATGTCCGATAAAGGAAAAGGGAGCAAAAAGTGAGTGCTGGCGCTCTCGATCGCCAAGATATTCTAATATCGGTTTGTTTGCATGGAGTGTTGCTCTTGGTTGCTTTGGTCTCAACCCCTCAATTACGCCAAACCCCGATGATCTCTGAGCCATTGCCTGTTGAAATTGTTTCACTCAGCGAGTTAACAAGTTTAACGCGCAAAAAAGAACCGGTTAAACAGGAGCCTGTACCCGAAAAGCAACCTGTCAAAGCACCTGTTTTGGAGCCCAAACCTGCGCCGCCAAAGGTTGTGAAGCAAGAAGCGGCGCCAATGCCCGTCGAAAAGCGGCCTGAGCCTATAGCTGAGCCTAAAAAAGAAGATCGTAAAGTGCCTGAAGAACCTATGCCCGCACCTCCAAAAACAGAATTGGTGACGCCTGTGCCACCGAAAGAGGAAACACCGCCAAAGCCGATTTTGGACTTATCACAAGTTCAAGCACTGCTTGATAAAACGCCTGATGACCCCGTCGCCCCAAAAGACGATATGGAGGAGGCTGAAGAAATAACAATAAGCGAAATTGATTTGTTTAAAGCACAATTTATCAAATGTTGGAGTTTCCCAGCTGGTGCGAAAAACGGAGAGAACTTGCGCGTTGAAGTTGTTGTGTCAATGTCAGTCGATGGTATGGTGGTTGCTGGCCCTACGGTTGTCAATCGCGAGAAACTAGGCGATCCTTATTTTAGGGCGGCTGCAGAGAGCGTGTTGCGTGCTATTCGGCGATGTCAGCCTTTTAAATTGCCAGCCGAAAAATACAAAGGATGGCGCGAGATCAAGTTTGGTTTTGATCCGCTCCAAATGTTAGGTGGATAAATGAGTGGTTTAAAGTCGATAAAATTATTAGCCTTTCTATTAGCCTTCTTTGTGAGTTCGACGAGCGCATCTTTGGCTTTGTTAGAAATTGAAATTACTCAAGGTAATGTTGACCCTTTGCCAATTGCGGTTTTGGACTTTAGCGACGAGGAAGATATCGGTGCGCAGATTTCCAAAGTTGTGACCGCAGACCTTGAGAGGACGGGTTTGTTTCGATCTTTAAATCGCGATGCGTTTGTTCAAACTTCAGTCGGGGTGAGCGAGCGGCCTCGATTTGGTGACTGGCGCATTATTAATGCATTGGCATTGGTCACTGGGCGTGCACAAATTCAGCCAGATGGTCGGTTGCGCGTTGAGTTTCGTTTGTGGGATATTGTGGCCCAACAGCAAATGACGGGCCTTCAGTTTTTCACAACAAAGGATAATTGGCGCCGTGTCGCGCATTTAGTTGCTGACGCCATTTATGAGCGTATGACTGGTGAGAAAGGTTATTTCGATACGCGTATTGTTTATGTGTCGGAAAGTGGCCAAAAGAATAATCGGGTTAAACGTCTTGCTGTTATGGATCAAGATGGCGCTAATCAACGGGCGCTGACAAGCGGACAAAGCATGGCATTAACCCCGCGCTTTAGCCCCACGGCCAGCGAGGTGACATATCTTTCCTATCACCAAAATAGGCCTCGGGTTTATCTACTTAACATTGAGACAGGCCAACAAGAAGTGGTGGGAGACTTTCCAGGCATGACATTTGCCCCGCGGTTTTCTCCCGATGGCCAAAAAATTATTATGAGCCTGGAACGAAATGGTAATTCAAACATTTACACGCTTGACCTGCGCACGCGTGAAACGCGTCGTTTAACTTCATCTATTGCGATTGATACTGCCCCCAGTTATTCGCCCGATGGCAAAAACATCGTGTTTGAGTCAGACAGATTGGGAACCCAGCAGCTCTTTATTATGGATGCAAATGGCAAAAATGTTAGGCGTATCAGCTATGGAAAAGGTCGATATGCGACGCCTGTCTGGTCGCCGCGGGGTGATTTAATTGCCTTTACCAAAACCTATAAGCAACGTTTTTTGATTGGTGTTATGAAAACAGATGGCACAGGTGAACGGATTTTGACCGAGGGTTACCATAATGAAGGCCCAACCTGGTCCCCCAATGGACGTGTTATCGCTTTTTTCAGAGAAAGCAGCGGAGCATCAGGTGGCCCTACGATCTGGACAGTAGATGTGACAGGTTATAATGAGCGCCCTCTTAAGACCGATGGCTTTGCGTCAGACCCTGCTTGGTCGCCGCTTATGCGTTAGAGTCTCTTAACTATTGATTGCAATTAAAAATTTGCCAAAAATTAAATTTGCAACATTACCGCCACAAAATTCGCTTAGATTGCATTTTTAGTTAAAACCTCGTATAACGTCTCTCAACGTGGTGCTGGGTTTTCTAAAAGATTTAGCAGTGACGGTTTTCCCAGGAGATGATTATGAAAATAGGTAGTTTAGTTAAGCAAGTCCTTACAGTTGGTGTTCTATCGATTGCCTTAAGTGCTTGTGGGGGCGCCCCCAAGAATGTTGACGGTTCAAATGTTGCTGGCTTGTCAGCCGCCAACGATATTGGTTCATCGCAATATTTAGCAAAAAATGTTCTTGATCGTGTGTTTTTCGGTGTTGATCAATCATCACTAGACGCAGCGTCAATGGATGTTCTGCGCACTCAGGCCGAGTGGTTGAAGAAAAATAAAAATATTTCTATCACAGTTGAAGGTCACGCAGATGAGCGCGGAACACGCGATTATAACTTAGCATTGGGCGCACGTCGTGCATCTGCTGTTCGTGATGCTTTAGTCAGCTTCGGGGTTTCTCCAGAACAAGTTTCAACGATATCTTATGGCAAAGAGCGTCCTGTTTCAGTTTGTTCTGAAAACCGGTGCTGGTCTAAAAACCGCCGTTCCGTGACAGTTATTCGTTAAGACGACGAAAAGACGAAAAAGAGAAGGGCACTCATTTGAGTGCCTTTTTTTTACTTATTCTACCAAGGTGATGATTTTTGTGCCTTAATGTCTTCATAATTTTTATGCTATTAAGGTCAAATGTTGATGAAAGTGCTTTTGATGGAAAAAAATATTATGGGACTCAGGCACATGCGACGCACTTCGGTTTTTAGTGCTTTTCTTGCTTTGAGCGGGATATTTGGTACTGCTGCACTTGCTCAAACCGATGCGTCTTCGTTCCCGAATGTGACGCCATTGCCGGTGATTGTTCAAGATAATTCGTCACTTGGTGCCGCAGAAGATGGCGCGCAGACGGAATCTGATCTCGAAGCTTTGGCACTGCGATTGACGCGTATTGAACAACTCCTCCGTGCCCAGCAAAATATTCAGCGAAGTGGTCAGAACCAAGGCTTAATGGATATTACCCAGCGGCTTGAGAAAATTGAGATTGCTTTGGAAGAACAAAAAAACGCATTAACTTCTGCGACACCTATGGCTCAAAGCGGCAGTGCGGGAAATTTTAGCGATAGTAATGCCGCCGACCTCAGGATGTATCTTAATGCCTTAGCGGAATCGAGCCGTATTATTCAAGGGCAAACCGATGAGATTTTAAGGCGCATCGAACAGGCAGAAAAAGATAGTCAAGCACGTGCAGCAGATGCTGAATTTCGTTTTCAGGCCATTGAAGGCAAAATCCGTCAAGAAGCTAATGCCGGAAGCGCAGAGCCCCAAATTATAGGAACAATTGCACCCGTCGCGCCAATAATTGGCGAAGTTGATGTCGTTGATGAGTCTGCACCGCTGGTCGGCGAGGCAGAGGTTGCTGCGACACCCGCCAAGACACCATTGGCCGACCCTGTGGCTTTATATGAACGTGGATTAGGGGCGTTGCGTGGTGGAAATTATGAGGATGCGCGACGAGATTTTCGCCAGCTCGTCGCTGATTTTCCACAGCATAAACGTGCAGGAAATGCTCAATATTGGCTAGGTGAGACATATTATGTTGAGCGTAATTACAAAAAAGCCGCTGAGGCATTTTTGGTTGGATATTCGCAATTTGGCCAAAATGATAAAGCACCGGATAGTTTGCTTAAACTCGGCATGACTCTTATTGCCATGGGTGAGACAAAGACTGGCTGTGATGCATTTGCAGAATTGGGTGTTAAGTTCCCGAATGCAAATGAAGTCATTCGTCAACGTGCGGATGTTGAGCGCAAGCGTGCCGCGTGCAAATAATATTTTAACGCCCTCTGCGTTTTTAAAGCATTTAACGCGTTTATCGCGTCAGACTCATTATGCTCTTGCTGTGTCTGGTGGGGCAGACTCTATGGCGCTTCTTGGCTTGGCCGTTGGCGCATCCAAACTCAAAGGAGCACCCCAATTTACGGTGCTCAGTGTTGATCATGGATTGCGCCCCGAAGCGCGCAAAGAAACACAAATGGTTGTTAAATGGGCGCGAGATCATGGCTTAAACGCAAAGGTTTTAAAGCATGAGGGCGATAAGCCGCGCTCTGCTGTGCAAAATTGGGCGCGCAATCTGCGTTATGACTTGATGGCGGGATATTGTGATAAACACGCCATTTCAGCGCTGGTGACAGCGCATCATATGCAAGATCAGGCCGAGACATTCTTAATGCGACTTGCCAAGGGCAGTGGCTTGCGAGGGCTCAATGCCATGCAGCCGATATATAAACGTCAAAGCCTATTAATTTTGCGGCCAATGCTATCGCAAATGCCCGAAGAGCTTAGGCGGCTTTGTCAGGGGAAGAACTGGCCCTATATCGATGACCCATCAAATGTCGATATGACATATGAGCGTGTTCGGGTGCGCAATGCTTGGCCAGAGCTCATTTCGCTGGGGTTGACGCCGGAAATGATCTCCGATACGGCGGCTAAACTATCTATGGTTCATCATGATTTAGATCTTCAGATCGATCAATTAATTGCTTCCGAGGCCATGTTTACCGAATTGGGGGTTATGAAAATTCCCAAAACTATTTTTATCGGTTTAACCAAAACGTTACAGAGAGGGCTTTTGCAGCGCGCTTTGTCACTGATTGGCGGAGGGGACTATCCGCCATCCGCGGCCTCGCTTGAACATATGCGACAGCAGGCAATATCGGATGATGTGGCGGCTTTGACGTTATCGGGCGTTCAAATGCGGTGCCGTAAGCATCATATTTTACTTGGACGAGAGACCAAAAAAGCTATTTCTCCTGGAGGTTTAGCTTGTCCTGCAGCAGGGGCTTATATTTGGGATAATCGCTTTCTCATTCAGTTTGAGCGCGGGCTTAAAGGACGCATGGTCAAAGGCTTGGATATGGTGGGTTTGGCGCAGATGCGAGCGCGTGATGTCATGATCCCAAAAGACGTGCCAAGCGGCTATTTGGCGGCTTTACCGGCAGTTTATCAAGGCGAAAAGCTGCTTGGGTGTCCGTCTTTGGCTACTATTTCTGGCATTCATGTTTCAATAAAGGTCTAATCTGTTGAGGATTGCATAAAAAAGCACCTCAAATGCATTTTTGGGTCTTGAATATCTGGTAAACGAGGCATCGAGACCCTATGTTATTAAGGAAGCGCTAAATTTTTAACCGTGCTTGTTATTGATAGAAAGGTTTTATTGTGGGTGGAATGAGAAACCTCGCGATCTGGGTTGTCGTGGCCTTGATGCTATTCACTTTGTTTAACATGTTCAACACACCTTCGGGCGGGCAGGGTGGCAGTGATGTGACCTTCTCGCAATTTATTGCTGAGGTTGATGCTGGGCTTGTTTCAGATGTTGTTATTGCCGGTGATGCAATTACGGGTCGTTATGGCAGTGGTGGTGGGTTCTCAACCTATGCGCCCCCGAATGATCCAACTTTGGTAACCCGCTTGCAAGAGCGCGGTGTCAATATTTCTGTGCGTCCCGAAAATAATGGCCCAACACTTCTTGGTGTTTTGATTTCATGGTTCCCAATGCTGCTTTTAATCGGTGTTTGGGTATTTTTTATGCGCCAAATGCAAGGTGGTGCTGGTCGTGCGATGGGCTTTGGAAAGTCCAAAGCTAAATTGCTCAATGAAGCAAGTGGCCGCGTTACCTTTGAGGATGTTGCTGGGATTGACGAAGCTAAAGATGATTTGCAAGAGATTGTCGATTTCTTGAAAGATCCAAGCAAATTCCAGAGATTAGGTGGACGTATTCCGAAGGGGGCGCTTTTGGTAGGCCCTCCTGGTACAGGTAAAACACTTTTGGCGCGCGCGATTGCGGGCGAAGCCAATGTGCCGTTTTTCACAATTTCTGGTTCGGACTTTGTTGAAATGTTTGTGGGTGTTGGTGCAAGCCGTGTCCGCGATATGTTTGAGCAAGCCAAAAGCAATGCGCCTTGCATTATCTTCATCGATGAGATTGATGCCGTCGGGCGCCACCGTGGCGCAGGCCTTGGTGGTGGTAATGATGAGCGCGAGCAAACGCTTAACCAGCTTCTTGTTGAGATGGATGGTTTTGAAGCAACAGAAAGCATTATTTTGATTGCTGCCACGAACCGTCCTGATGTGTTGGATCCTGCGCTTTTACGTCCGGGTCGTTTTGACCG
This sequence comes from Alphaproteobacteria bacterium, assembly GCA_965656255.1. Classification (GTDB taxonomy): domain Bacteria; phylum Pseudomonadota; class Alphaproteobacteria; order RS24; family RS24; genus JAYODZ01. Next base: position 6,394 of record CBFHJI010000027.1, on the reverse strand, counting down.
TCAGGTTGTTGTGCCAAACCCCGACATTATCGGTCGCGAGAAAATCCTCAAAGTGCATATGAAAAAAACACCGCTTGCATCTGATGTTGACGCACGTGTGATTGCCCGTGGAACACCAGGTTTCTCTGGTGCAGACTTAGCGAATTTGGTGAATGAGGCAGCTCTTTTAGCTGCACGACGCGGCAAACGCCTGGTCTTCATGAGCGAGTTTGAGGATGCAAAAGATAAGGTCATGATGGGCTCTGAGCGGCGCTCTATGGTCATGAGCGAGGAAGAGAAAAAGCTGACAGCTTATCACGAAGGCGGCCATGCTTTGGTTGCTATTAATATGGAAGCCTCTGACCCTGTTCATAAGGCGACGATTATCCCTCGTGGACGTGCTTTGGGGATGGTCATGCGCTTGCCAGAGCGGGATCTTATTTCTGTCACTCGCGCACGTTTAAAGGCTGATCTGGCCGTTGCTATGGGTGGACGTATTGCTGAAGAGCTTATTTTTGGTCATGAGAAAGTAACCTCGGGCGCGTCTTCTGATATTCAGATGGCAACCAATATGGCCAAGGCCATGGTGACCCAATATGGCATGAGCGAAGATCTTGGCCCATTAGCTTATGGCGGTAATGAGCAAGAAGTTTTCCTTGGGCATAGTGTGGCGCGTACGCAAAACATGTCTGAAGAAACCCAGAAGCGGATCGATAGTGAAGTCCGGCGTTTGGTCGAGGAAGGCTATAAAACAGCGGAAAATATTCTAAAAGAAAAGATGGATGATTTGCATAAAATCGCGACAGGTCTTTTAGAATATGAAACATTAAGTGGTGATGAAATCCTTGGCCTTTTAAAGGGTGAGCCACCGCATCGCCCAGACTCGGGTGATACGCCTAAAACGCCAAAATCGCCTTTCCCGACTGTCGGTGGTGGTGCTTTGGGTGGCGCGGAACCGCAAGGAACCTAATTTGGCCCGTTTCGATTGTCCAAAAATTCTCGGAATTTTAAATGTCACCGAGGATAGTTTTTCAGACGGAGGCCGGTTCTTAGAACCGGCCTCTGCATTTGTGCAAGCGCATGAAATGTTTCAGGCGGGAGCTGACATTATTGATGTCGGCGCAGCATCTAGCCACCCGGACGCGCGCGAAGTTGGCGCAGCTCAAGAAATTGCGCGGCTTGAAGCCATCGTGCCGCAGCTAAAAGCAGCATCTATTCCCATCAGTATTGATAGTTTTGAAGTTGAGGTTCAGCGATGGGCCTTGGCGCAAAATGTCGAATGGCTTAACGATATTAACGGTTTTCCCGACCCGAGCATTTATGATGATTTGGCGGCATCCACTTGT
>CBFHJI010000027.1:0-5059 GCA_965656255.1 Alphaproteobacteria bacterium | reverse complement strand
GTCTCTTTGTTATGCATGCTTTACAAGCAAAGGGCATAGCCCAACGCGTGGAGGGCAATGCCGATAAAATTTGGGATACTATTGAGCGTTTCTTTGATGAACGTCTCAATGCCCTTGTCCGAGCTGGCGTTGCGCAAGAGCGGATTGTCATAGATCCCGGCATGGGTTTCTTTCTTGGTAATATGCCTGATGTATCATTACGCGTTTTAGCAGAGCTTGATCGCTTGTCAGCGCGTTATAAGTTACCTGTTTTAATATCCGTGACGCGAAAAAGTTTTTTGCGCGCTCATTCCGGGCGCGATATTGAAGCTATTGCCCCGATGAGTTTGGCTGCTGAACTATGGGCTACCCAAATGGGAGTCAATTATATTCGCACACATGATGTTGCTCAACTAAATGACGCTTTGTCTTTACACAAAACACTCTATGGCATGCGACCCTAATTCAACTGGGGGCTTGGGTTCGTAACATTGTGAAAGACAGTTTTATTTGCTTATAAACGTCAAATCAGAACATTCTCTATTAGTGAATAATTGGAGTGATTGAATGAATCGCAAATACTTTGGGACGGATGGTATCAGAGGCACTGTAAATGAAGGTAAAATGACCGCTGATGTGGCTCTGCGCCTTGGTATGGCCGCTGGACAGCATTTCCGTGATGGTGACCACCGGCACCGTGTGGTTATTGGCAAAGATACCCGTCTATCTGGTTATATGATTGAGCCTGCTTTAGTGGCGGGTTTTACATCCATGGGGATGGATGTTTTTTTGTTTGGACCTATTCCAACACCGGCAGTGTCTTTTCTGACGCGATCATTGCGTGCTGATATTGGTGTGATGATTTCAGCCTCACATAATAAATACACAGATAATGGCATTAAACTTTTTGGCCGGGACGGCTATAAGTTATCAGATGAGATTGAGTTCAAGATTGAAGAGCTTATGGCCAATGCGTCAGAGCTTGGCCTTGCTGGACCTGGGGCACTTGGGCGCGCAAAACGTATTGATGACAGTCAGTCGCGTTATATCGAATTTGCCAAGCGTACCTTTCCGCGCCGCTTTACATTGGATGGCATTAAAATCGTTATCGATTGTGCCAATGGTGCGGCCTATAAAGTGGCCCCGACGGCACTTTGGGAGCTTGGCGCTGAGGTAATTAGCATTGGCGTTTCGCCAAATGGATTTAATATTAATGAGGGCTGCGGTTCTACCGATACAGAATTACTGCGCGCTCGTGTGGTTGCTGAAAAAGCAGATATTGGCATAGCCCTAGATGGTGATGCTGACCGCGTCATCATCTGTGATGAAAAAGGCATTATTGTCGATGGCGATCAAATGATGGGGCTGATCGCATTAGAATGGAAGAAAGTTGATTTACTGAGCAAGCCAGGTGTCGTGGCGACAGTTATGTCAAACCTTGGGCTAGAACGCTGTTTGAGCGAAGCGGGGCTTGAACTGATAAGGGCGCAGGTGGGCGACCGTTACGTGGTCGAGGCCATGCGCGCTGGAGGTTATAACCTCGGCGGAGAACAATCGGGCCATATTGTATTGAGTGATTTTTCCTCAACTGGCGATGGGCTTATTGCCGCTCTTCAAGTTTTGGCAGCGATGAAACGCAGAGAAAAGACAATAAGTGAGCTCTGTAACGTGTTTGAGCCTGTGCCACAAATTTTAGAGAATGTTTCATTTCAATCAGCAGATCCTTTAAAAGACGCCAATGTTTGTGCGGCAATTCAATCTGCGCAAGATAGCCTTGGGCAATCGGGCCGCATCTTGGTGCGCGCTTCTGGGACGGAACCTTTAATTCGCGTGATGGGTGAGGGTGATGATGCTGACTTGGTGAAGTCAAGCGTCCGTGACATCATTAATTCTATTCGTGATGTTGGCTAGGGTATTAAATAATGCACCCTGATCACGATCAGTCTTCAAAAGTGACGGCCAAAGGGCGCGTTCTTATTGTCTCGGGGTCTGACTCTGGTGGTGGAGCAGGCATGCAGGCAGATATAAAAGCAGTGACAGTTATGGGTGGTTATGCGGCGAGTTGCTTAACGGCTTTGACTGTTCAAAACACAAAAGGTGTGAGCGATATCTTGGATGTACCAACTCCGTTTATTGCCGCACAAATGGAAGCTGTTTTGAGCGATATTGGCGCAGATGCGCTTAAGACCGGAATGTTGCACAAGCGCGAGGTGATTGAGACCGTCGTTGAAACTTGGGAGAGATTTGCAAAGCCCCATATGATTGTGGATCCTGTCATGATCGCCAAAGGCGGAGCATCGCTTCTAAAAGACACAGCCATTGATGCTCTTTTATCGCTTCTGGTGCCGGCGGCATATTTACTAACACCTAATATGCCAGAGGCCGGGGTCCTCATTGATCGCGATGTTAATACGCTTGGTGATATGAAGCGGGCCGCGGATAAGTTAATGGATAGGGGGGCAAGGGCTGTTCTTGTCAAAGGTGGGCATGGACATGAACAAGTCATCACGGATCTTTTGGCCCAGCAGTCGGGGTTTTCTGTTTTCGAATCGCGTCGTCAAATATCGACAAATACGCACGGAACAGGATGTACGCTGGCAAGCGCAATAGCGGCTTTGGTGGCTCAAGGGCAATCGCTTGAAGTAGCTTGTCCACTGGCAATTGAGTATGTGCAAAATGCGATAAAAACGGCTCCAGGTCTAGGTTCTGGGCATGGTCCGCTCAATCATATGGCGACATTAACGTCTTATCCAAAGCACAATAGTGATTCATGAATTGACTTTATTGTCTGAAGCCAGTATCGCTTTTGACGGGCCACCCTTCCCCACCGAAGGGCAACTATCTGAAAGGGTAGATAGATATGACAACAATTACCCCTCCAGCGGTTCGTCCGCTAAACCCAAATTTTTCTTCAGGACCCTGCGCTAAGCGGCCTGGTTGGAACCTCCAAAATTTAAATGATGCTGTTTTAGGGCGTTCGCATCGCTCTAAGCCTGGCAAAGAAAAGCTAGCTCAGGCTATTAGCTTGACGCGCGATCTCCTGCAGGTGCCAGATGATTACCGTATTGGTATCGTTCCCGGCTCTGATACGGGAGCTTTTGAAATGGCCATGTGGTCTATGATGGGCGCGCGCGGGCTTGATATTCTCGGGTGGGAAAGTTTCGGCGGCGACTGGATTAATGATGCCGTCAAGCAACTTAAATTAGAAGATGTGCGTGCCATGAAGTCTGACTACGGTCAGTTACCAGATTTGTCCGCTGTTGATTTTACACGTGATGTTGCTTTCACATGGAACGGTACTACGTCCGGTGTCTGTGTTGAAAATGCAGACTGGATTGCGAGTGATCGCGAGGGTCTGACCTTCTGTGATGCGACATCAGCTGCTTTCGCCATGAATTTGGAGTGGGATAAGCTCGATGTTGTGACGTATAGCTGGCAAAAAGTTTTGGGCGGCGAAGGCGCTCATGGCATGTTGATTTTGTCACCACGCGCAGTCGAGAGACTGGAAACCTATACCCCCGCCTGGCCAATGCCTAAAGTATTCCGCCTGACCAAAGGTGGAAAGCTTATTGAAGGTATTTTCAAAGGCGAAACAATTAATACGCCTTCGCTTTTAGCTGTAGAGGATTATCTGGATGCCCTTCAATGGGGTCTTGGTCTTGGTGGTTTATCTGCCATGATTGGTCGTGTTCAGAATAACTTCTCTGTCATAGATCAGTGGGTGAAGGATACAAGCTGGGTCGACTTCTTATGCGCTACGCCAGAAAATCGTTCAACAACGTCTGTCTGTCTGACTTTCGGCGCAGCTGAGGTTACATCACTTGACGCTAATGCACAGGCCGCCTTTGCGAAAAAGATTGTATCATTGCTCGATAAAGAAGGTGTTGCCTATGATATTGGTGCATATAGAGATGCGCCAGTAGGCTTGCGTATTTGGGCGGGTGCAACAGTTGAAGCAAGCGATCTTAAAGCGCTTATGCCCTGGCTTGATTGGGCTTATGCAACAGCGCTTAACGACCTGTAATTCATATTATCATTCATAGACATTAATTAGGAATATAAAGATGCCAAAAGTTCTTATTGCGGACGAAATGAGTCCGGCAGCCGAGCAAATTTTTCGTGACCGCGGTCTTGAAGTTGACGTGATCACTGGGCTTGATCGTGAAGAGTTAATCAAAATCATTGGTGATTATGATGGTTTGGCTGTTCGCTCTTCAACCAAGGCAACACCAGCTGTGATTGAGGCTGCCACAAAGCTAAAAGTTATAGGTCGTGCTGGTATTGGTGTAGATAACATAGATTTGCCGGCAGCAACGCAAAAGGGCATTGTTGTCATGAATACGCCGTTTGGTAATTCGATTACGACGGCAGAACATGCCATTGCCATGATGTTTGCGCTTGCCCGCGAAATTCCGACAGCTGATGCCTCGACCCATGCCGGTAAGTGGGAGAAAAACCGCTTCATGGGTGTAGAGGTTACCAATAAAGTTTTGGGTATTATTGGCTGTGGTAATATTGGCTCTATCGTTGCCGCCCGCGGCATCGGCTTGAGCATGCGCGTGATTGCTTTTGATCCATTCTTAACGCCTGAGCGTGCAGTTGAGATTGGTGTGGAAAAGGTCGAGCTTGATAAACTTTTATCACGCGCTGATTTTATTACGCTTCATACGCCTCTGACTGACAATACACGCAATATTATTGATGCGGCTGCGCTTGCGAAAACCAAGAAAGGTGTCCGCATTATCAATTGCGCACGCGGTGGTTTGATTGTGGAAGCAGATCTTAAGGCCGCGCTTGATAGTGGCCATGTGGCAGGTGCTGCATTGGACGTGTTTGAGGTTGAGCCTGCAAAAGAAAGTATTTTCTTTGGTATGGAAAATGTTGTTTGTACCCCGCATTTGGGTGCAGCGACCGAAGAGGCACAGGAAAATGTTGCTTTGCAGGTTGCTGATCAAATGTCTGATTTCCTCATGAGTGGTGCTGTGAATAATGCGATTAATATGCCCAGCATTTCAGCTCAAGACGCACCTCGGTTGCGTCCATTTGTTGCTTTAGCTGAACAGCTTGGTTTGTTTGCAGG
>CBFHJI010000026.1:0-20214 GCA_965656255.1 Alphaproteobacteria bacterium | reverse complement strand
CATTTTTGCGTCGCGTCCGCGAGCAACATTTTCAAAGAAATTGGCACTTTCCGCCTCGGAAACAAGCACACCAGCATCATAACTTGATAAGTTATAATCGCTCATAAAGCGCCGCTTCTTATCGTCAGGCAACTCGGGTAAATCTTTTGCCAAATTATCGACCCAGGATTGCTCAAAGGTTAATGGCACAAGGTCAGGGTCTGGAAAATAGCGATAATCATGAGCCTCTTCTTTTGAGCGCATTGACCGCGTCTCGCCAGTCTTAGGGTCAAAAAGACGGGTTTGCTGCTCAATAACACCACCATCTTCAATCACAGCAATCTGACGCCGCGCTTCATATTCAATCGCCTGACCAATGAACCGAATAGAGTTAACATTCTTAATCTCGCATCGTGTTCCAAGAGGGTCCCCAGGCTTGCGGACAGAGACATTGACATCTGCGCGCAGGCTGCCCTGCTCCATATTGCCATCGCAGGTTCCAAGGTAACGCAAAATAGTACGTAATTTTTTGACATATGCCTGAGCTTGAGCTGATGAACGCATATCGGGATGCGAAACTATTTCCATTAATGCGACACCCGAGCGATTAAGATCAACGAAGCTTAAATTTGGATGTTGATCATGTAATGACTTACCAGCATCCTGCTCTAAATGCAGACGCTCAATTCCAATAACTTTGACTTCGCCATCTTCAAGATCAATCTCAATCTTACCTTCTCCAACGATTGGATCTTTAAACTGAGAAATTTGATAGCCTTGGGGCAAGTCTGGATAAAAATAGTTTTTGCGATCAAACACAGAGTAACAATTAATCTGGGCCTTTAAGCCAAGCCCGGTACGAACGGCTTGCTCGACACATTTCCAATTGATCACAGGCAACATGCCAGGCATGGCCGCATCGACAAGAGAAACTTGTGAATTAGGCTCAGCTCCAAACTCAGTTGAAGACCCAGAAAACAATTTCGAATTTGATGTAACTTGCGCGTGAACTTCTAAACCAAGAACGACTTCCCAGTCACCTGTCGCACCAGCAATTAAATTATTCTTCTCTGTCATGTTACATCCACCACTTATGAGGCTGTGCCGTAAATTGCGCTGCGCCCTCAATTACATGTGCCGTTTTCAAAATGATCTCCTCGCCAAAAGCAGGTCCAATAAGCTGAAGGCTTAGTGGCAAGCCGCGTGCATCTAGACCTGTCGGCAAAGACATCGCAGGCAGACCGGCCAAATTCGCGGTAACTGTAAAGACATCGTTGAGATACATTGTCAGAGGATCATCTTGGTTTTGCCCAAGCGGAAAGGCCGCTGATGGCGTTGTTGGTGTAAGCAAAACATCGCATGACTTAAAGGCTTGGGTGAAATCATCCGCGATTAAGCGGCGCACCTTAAGCGCCTTCATGTAATAGGCATCGTAGTAACCTGCTGACAACACATAAGTACCAATCATAACCCGGCGCTTAACCTCATCACCAAAGCCAGCTGCGCGGGTTGCTTCATACATTGATGTAATATCACCATCCGTTATGACCCGATTTCCGTATCGAACCCCATCATAGCGCGCAAGGTTTGAAGAAGCTTCTGCCGGCGCAATAATATAATAGGCTGGCAAAGCATATTGTGTATGAGGCAAACTCACATCAACAATTTCAGCACCGGCGTCTTTTAACCAATTCATCCCCTGTTGCCACAAGTCCTCGATTTCGCGTGGCATACCATCAACACGATATTCCTTCGGAATACCGATTTTAAGCCCACGAATATCACCTGTAAGAGCAGCTTCATAATCAGGCACAGGAATATCAATACTTGTTGTATCTTTAACGTCATGACCGGCCATGGCACCTGTCATAATCGCCGCATCGCGAACGTTTCGCGTAATCGGACCTGCCTGATCTAGCGATGACGCAAAAGCAACAATGCCCCAACGCGAGCAACGCCCGTAAGTTGGTTTAATACCAACCGTGCCCGTAAAGGCAGCCGGTTGACGGATCGAACCACCTGTATCGGTCGCAGTTGCAGCGACACCAATATGCGCAGAAACGGCAGATGACGATCCACCCGAGGACCCACCGGGCACCAAATTGTCATCGCTATCTTTGGCACGCCATGGATTTATGACCGGACCAAATCGTGAGGTTTCATTAGATGACCCCATTGCAAACTCATCATTATTGAGCTTGCCAAGCATAACCGCTCCAGCATCCCAGAGCTGTTGCGTTACTGTGGATTCATAAGGAGGCGTGAAATCGCCTAAAATATTCGAGCAGGCGGTTGTCCGCACATCCTTGGTGCAGAATAAATCTTTCACCCCAATGGGCAAACCTTCCAAGACACCAGCCGTGCCGTTTTGAATGCGCTGGTCGGAGGCCTTTGCCATTTCAAGAGCACGTTCGGGCGTTTCCAAAACCACGGCATTGAGCTGACGGCTTGCTTCCATATGTGCAATATGAGCCTGAGTTAATTCAACGGCCGTAATTTCTTTATCACGCAATGCCTGACGCGCATCGCTTAAGCTTAATTTAATAAGGTCAGACATTATTCAACCACCTTTGGCACAGCAAAATAGTCATCATCGCGAATAGGTGCATTGGCGAGAATATCTGCACTTTTGCCACCATCGGACACGACATCATCACGGCGCTTGATTTGACGTTCAACAGCCGAGGTAAGCGGCATAACGCCATCTGTATTCACCGCATCTAAACGTTCCACAAAAGCTAAAATTTGTGACAACTCACGTGCAAATTCAGGGATCTGCTCTTCCTTAACACCAATACGTGCAAGGCCAGCGATGCGTCTTACGGTCGCTTCGTCTACGGACATGATGGAACCTTTTATCGTTAAATTATAATTCTTTAGATGTCCGCAAACTAGCAAACAGCAAGGCGTGAAGCAACTGTCCGCACGTCTATTCACCCTTATTTTACAGCTTTAAACACGTTTTCATGATTTTCTTGGGGGAATGAAAGCTCTTAGAGCCCTAAACCGCTTTTACTTCCGCTTATAAGAGGTTAAGCATTAAGCATGATAATGACCACCACCGCTCACGAATTAATGTCTCACATGGCTCCAAAGCATGTCTTATGCGGTATAGACCTTGGCACAAAAACGATAGGCCTCAGTGTTTCCGACACAGAATTTTCAATTGCTAGCCCCTACCATACGATTAAGCGCCAGAAATTTAATGATGACGCGCAGGCCTTAGCAAATATCGTGTTGGAGAGTAAGATTGCCGGATTTGTTATTGGACTGCCGCTTAATATGGATGGCAGTGAGGGTCCACGTGTCCAAGCAACCCGCGCATTCATACGCAACTTGGACAAAACACCAATTATGCCGAATCTCCCTGTGATATATTGGGACGAACGCTTAAGTACCGTGGCTGTCACCCGCACACTCATCGATGCCGATACAAGGCGCTCGCGGCGTGCAGAAGTGGTCGACAAAATGGCGGCTGCTTTTATTTTACAAGGTTTTCTAGACTATTTAGCCCATCACCCAGCGCCTTAAAAAATAGAAGAAAAATCGAAAAGGAAATAGAAATCATCAATCTACGATTTTTGACTTGCCTGATCTTTCCTGAATACGTATAGAATATGTTTTCAATGACCAGTCGCACAAAGTATCTTCAGTTTCCGCACCGACACCTTCTCGGTATACATGGTCTTTCCCAACAAGATATTATCGCTCTGCTTGATCGCGCCGATCATTATGTTGCTCTTAATCGGCAGCAAAATAAAAAAGGCGATGCCCTTCGCGGACGAACGCAAATTAATTTATTTTTTGAGAGCTCTACCCGCACACAAAGCTCATTTGAACTTGCCGGAAAACGACTTGGCGCTGACGTTATGAATATGAGCGTCGCCTCTTCAGCAATGAATAAAGGCGAAACCCTAATCGATACAGCCGTGACACTTAACGCAATGAACCCTGACCTAATTGTCGTGCGTCATGCTTCTAGTGGTGCGGTTGCATTGCTTGCCCAAAAAGTCACCTGCGCCGTTTTAAACGCCGGGGATGGCGCGCATGAACACCCAACTCAAGCGCTTTTAGACGCCCTCACTATTCGCAATCGACTTGGGCGCCTAGACGGCCTTAAAGTTGCCATTTGTGGTGACATCACGCATTCACGCGTGGCGCGGTCAAATATTGCTTTGCTCAACATTATGGGCAGTCAAGTCAATCTGGTTGGCCCCAAAACACTCATTCCAAAAGATGTCGATCGGCTTGGCGCGCGTGTTTTTCATTCTATGCGCGAGGGATTGGCAGGCTGCGATATCGTCATGATGCTACGCGTCCAAAACGAACGTATGAGCGGCAATCTCATTCCATCAACGCGGGAATATTATCATCTCTATGGCCTAGACCAAGAAAAACTCGATTACGCAAAACCAAATGCCTTTGTCATGCACCCTGGTCCGATGAACCGCGGCGTCGAGATTGATAGTTCGATCGCCGATCATCCCGAAAAAAGCCTTATTCGCGAGCAAGTTGAAATGGGCGTGGCTGTTCGCATGGCAGCTCTTGAGTTACTCGCAACGAATTTAGACGGAACACCCAGATGAGCGCCTTACTCTTTCAAAATGTGCGTGTCATAGACCCTAAAAATAACATTGATGCCATGACCAATTTGCGCGTCGTAGACGGGCTTATCTCCGAGATTGGCACCCTAACACCAAACGATAATGAACAGATTATTGATGGCAAAGGCTGCGCCCTCATCCCTGGCTTGATTGATATGCAGGTCTCGACAGGTGAGCCGGGCTTTGAACATAAAGAAACACTCGCCTCCGCATCCCTTGCTGCGGCACGTGGTGGCGTTACCACAATGATCATCATGCCCAACACCCAACCAGTAATTGACGATGCAGCTTTGGTCGATTTTATCAGTCGGCGCGCGCGCGACACAGCAGATGTCAATGTCATACCCATGGCGGCCATTACCAAAGGGTGTAACTCTGATCAGCTCAGCGAGTTCGCCTTATTGTCTGAAGCGGGCGCCATCGCTTTCACCAATGGCGACCAATCTATTATGAACGCACTGACTATGCGCCGCGCATTGTCTTACGCCTCTAATTTCGACGCACTGATTGTACATCATGCCATAGACGAACATTTATTTAGCGTCGGCGTCATGAATGAAGGCGAACTTTCAACTCGTCTTGGTCTTTCTGGCATTCCTGCGGCTGCAGAAACCGTCATGATAGACCGCGACCTCAGGCTCGTTGAACTCACCGGAGCACGCTATCATCTGGCGCAAGTCTCATCTGCGATGAGTTTACCAGCCATTGAAAAAGCGCGCGCAGATGGTCTTCATGTCAGTTGCGGTGTTTCAGCCAATCATTTGCTTTTAAACGAAAATGATGTTGAGAATTATCGTAGCTTTGCCAAACTCAACCCGCCTTTACGCGGAGAAACAGACCGCCTCGCTTTGGTTCGCGCGCTTGAAGATGGGGTTATCGATGTGGTTGTCTCAGCCCATAACCCGCAAGATGCTGATGCAAAACGCCAGCCCTTTAGTCAGGCGGCATTTGGTTCTATTGGTGTTGAAACATTATTAACGGCCTTGATTAGCCTGCACCATGCTGAAGGCATTGATCTCATCACAGTCCTGCGCGCTGTAACACAGCGGCCAGCTGAAATTTTAGGACTTAATGCCGGGACGCTTTCAATTGGTGCTCAAGCCGATATGACCCTCGTTGACATTGGTGCCCCATGGGTGATCGATGCTGATGACCTCGCTTCAAAATCCAAGAATGCTGCCCTTGATGGCCGCCGCGTTCAAGGCCGTGTTGAAGCTTGTTATGTCGCCGGAAAACCTGTCTTTTCCCGCTTGGATGCCCAGTAATGGAACAGACATATTATATTCTTATCTTATCAGCGGTTATTGGTTACTTCTGCGGTACGATCCCGTTTGGTCTTATTTTAACCAAACTATCTGGCCTAGGTGATATTCGCCAAATTGGCTCTGGCAATATTGGCGCTACCAATGTGTTACGCACGGGCAATAAAAAAATTGCTGCAGCCACTTTACTCGCCGATGGGCTCAAAGGTGCTCTGCCGGTTATTATACTCAACCTTTACGCCTCACAAGAAGCGGCAGCCCTTGCCGCCATTGGCGCTTTTTTAGGTCATGTTTTTCCGGTCTGGTTAAAATTTAAGGGCGGCAAAGGCATCGCTGTTTTTATTGGCGTTCTGTTCGCTTTATATTGGCCTTCTGGGATTGTATTTATTCTCACCTGGGTCGTGACAGCCTATCTCTTTAAAATGTCCTCGCTCTCGGCCTTGATGGCATGTCTTGCTACCCCCTGCTTTCTTTTTGTGACAGGCCAAAACCAATTGGCTGGCGTCGCTCTTGCCCTTACAATCATTGCGTTTTGGGCACATCGTGAGAATATTGACAGAATAAGAAAAGGCACCGAACCTAAAATCGGAAAGCAATAATAGAAATTCAACCTCTATACGATCCTTCTTTTCTCGCCATAATAGTTGCTTAAGAATAAAAACGGCGCAACGACTCCAATCATCGTATCTCATTCGCGAACTATAATCTTTGCACAAACGCTCTACCCAAATGGCCCCCAAAAGCAAACATCCGTCCGATCCAACTCACTTGAATAGCTGGCATAAAAAAGAAGCTATTTGCGACTGTGTTCAATTGGCACGAAGTGAAAATATTGGGCCTGTAACCTTCCAATGGCTGATGCAAAGCTATACATCACCCGCTCACGCCATTGCAGCTTTGCCCAAAATGGCCGAAAAATCGCGACGGGGCAAAGCCTTCAAACTTGCTTCACGCAAACGATGTGAGGAAGAAGTTGCCATCACCCATGCACGTGGTGGTCAAATATTGGTTTGGGGCTCGAAAGATTACCCCAGATTACTATCACAAATTCCAGCAGCACCGCCCATTCTTGCTGCTTTTGGTCATATAGCGCTGGCGACGCGCCCTTGTATTGCCATTGTTGGAGGACGAAATGCATCAGCAGCAGGCTTAACCTTAGCAAAAAACATTTCTGCAGAACTCAGCCGGCGGGGGTTTGTGACGGTCTCGGGATTAGCCCGCGGTGTAGATACTATCGTGCACAAAGCAAGTCTTGAAGGTGGAACCATTGCTGTTATTGCCAATGGTATTCTTTCAGATTACCCACCTGAAAACCAACCTCTTAAAGCGGAGATTGAAGCCGCAGGACTTTTGATTTGCGAGAACCCACCCGATACAAAGCCACAGGCAACGCTTTTTCCGCGTCGTAATAAAATTATTGCTGGAATTGCCCAGGCCACACTGGTCATTGAAGCTGCGAGGCGTTCTGGCTCTCTCATTACGGCACGACTTGCCAATGAATTTGGACGAGATGTGATGGCAAGCCCCGGCTCTCCGCTTGACCCGCGTTGCCATGGCTCGAATAATCTATTACGCACAGGTGCTATTTTGGTCGAAACAGCTGATGACGTGATTGAAGCCCTATCAAGCCATGCGGGGTCTATTGAGACGAATGAAACAGAGCGCCAATCCCGGCTCTTTGCGCCAATCGAAGCTGAATATAACCTGACTGACCGAGAACGGCGCCAGATCATCGAGTTGCTGGGCCCAACACCAATGGATATCAATGATATTGTATCCTTAAGCCAAATCCCACTTCCTCTAATATATCAAACCTTGATTGAGCTCGAGCTTTCAGGGCGTTTAATCCGCAATGCTCTAGGCCAAGTAAGCCTTGATGAAAGCTCAAGCTAGGTCGAGATCGAGCTCTTAAAATTTAAAAAAATAAAGAAATCATGACACGGCATTTGACAGTTGGTTAGATTTTGACCATGTATTGTCTGCACGACACATTACATAATGACGGATTTCACAGGTGGATCATGGACGTTGTCATCGTAGAATCGCCCTCTAAAGCGACCACTATTAATAAATATTTAGGCTCAGGCGCTCGAGTCTTTGCGTCCTATGGCCATGTTCGCGACCTTCCGCAAAAAGATGGATCTGTCGACCCTGACAATGATTTTTTGATGAAATGGGAAGTGCGCGGCGCTGATGCAACGCGCATGAATGAGATTGCCGAAGCCGTTAAGAGTGCTGACCGCGTCGTGCTCGCTACTGACCCTGATCGTGAAGGGGAAGCAATTTCATGGCATGTCTTGGAAGTATTAAAGAAGAAGAAAGTGCTCGAGGGCAAGTCTGTGACACGCGTTGCCTTTAACGCGATCACACGAAATGCCGTTAAAGAAGCCATGGAAAACCCTCGGGAGATTGACGCCCAGTTGGTTGATGCCTATTTGGCGCGGCGCGCTCTTGATTATCTTGTTGGGTTTAACCTCTCTCCTGTATTATGGCGCAAATTGCCTGGTTCGCGCTCTGCTGGACGGGTTCAATCAGTGGCCTTGCGCATTATATGTCAGCGCGAGATCGAGATAGATCAATTTATACCCCGTGAATATTGGACGGTGGATACAAAGTTAAAGAGTGATAATGGCGATAATGTGCCCACACGCTTATCTTTGCTCGATGGAAATAAAGTCGAAAAATTCACCATAACAGATGAAGCTCACGCTAAACGCGCTGAGGGCATTATTGCTGCGTCTGCCTTTACAGTCGATAAAGTCGAGCGCAAACCAGGTATTCGAAACCCATCACCCCCTTTTACAACATCAACTCTTCAGCAAGAAGCCTCCCGCAAGCTTGGCTTTTCTGCCAGCCGAACAATGCAGGTCGCGCAAAAGCTATATGAAGGTGTATCCATTGATGGCGAAACAACGGGACTGATCACCTATATGCGGACTGACGGTCTCGACCTTGCGGCAGAGGCACTTACCGAAATCCGCGAAGCCATTGGGAAAGATTACGGCCCTGACTATTTACCCAAAGAAGCGCGCCGTTACACAAAAACGGCAGCCAACGCCCAAGAAGCCCACGAGGCCATTCGCCCCACTTCTATATATCGGGATCCAAGCCAAGTATCGCGCTTGCTTGCCGCTGATGAGCAAAAACTCTATGAACTTATTTGGAAACGCACTATTGCAAGCCAAATGACACCCGCACAGGTTGAGCGAACCACTGTCGATATTCTATCTGAAGACAGTCAAACGGGATTGCGCACAAGCGGAACGGTTATTACTTTTCCTGGCTTTTTGAGCGTTTACGAAGAAGGTAGTGATGAACCTTCCGATGAAAAAGACGATGCACGCCTGCCTGATCTGCGCGATGGGCAAAAATTATCGGTTGAGAAAGTTTCTCCAGAACAACACTTTACTGAGCCACCACCGCGCTATAGCGAAGCGACACTCATCAAAAAGATGGAAGAGTTGGGGATTGGACGTCCATCAACCTATGCAAGTGTCTGCTCAGTCTTGCGCGAGCGCGACTATGTGACCATGGATAGAAACCGCTTTATTCCGCAGGACAAAGGCCGATTGGTCACAGCTTTTTTAGAGAATTTCTTCGAAAAATATGTTGAATATGACTTTACGGCCGCCCTCGAGGGTGACCTAGACCAAGTTTCCAACGGTACTGTGAGCTATCGCGATCTCTTAAGACGGTTTTGGGATGACTTTAAACCAACTGTTGATCAAACACTTGAGCTGCGAAACACAGATGTTCTAGACCGCATGAATGAGGTGCTTGGACAACATATCTTTAAAGATACAGGCAATGGCGACCCAAGGGTTTGTCCAAAATGTAACGAAGGTCAATTAAGCTTAAAAACAGGGCGCTTTGGTGCTTTTGTTGGATGTACACTTTACCCAGAATGCAAATTCACGCGCCCCTTTGCTGGCGAGCAAGCCGAACAAGGCGATATTGAACGCATTCTTGGACAAGACCCAGAAACAGGTATGGATATACATGTTAAAGATGGTCGCTTTGGTGCCTATATTCAACTTGGTGAAAAGTCAGAAGAAAACGAAAAGCCAAAGCGTGCGGGCATTCCTAAGGGGAAAACACCGCAAGACATGACGCTAGACTATGCACTCAAACTTCTTTCCCTGCCCCGTTTAGTCGGTCAGCACCCTGAGACAAATGACGAAATTATGGCCGATATTGGACGATACGGACCATATATCCGATCAGGCAAACAGTCAGCCACATTGGCAAATGCGGATGAGGTATTTGAAATCGGTTTGAACAGAGCCGTAACCGTTCTTGCTGAGAAAAAAGCAAAAGGGCCTGGCCGCACCAATCAAAGTGTTATTCAGGAACTCGGAGAGCACCCAGATGACAGCAAACCAGTGCGCGTTATGGATGGACGCTTTGGACCCTACGTGAAGCATGATAAAATAAATGCTACGATACCAAAGGATGAAGACCCAGCGACGCTCACAATGGAACGCGCCATGGAGTTGATCGAAGCTCGCCGTGCCAAAGGCCCCGCGAAAAAGCGAGCAGCTCCTCGTAAAAAGAAAGCTTAATATGTTTTTAAGAAAGCATGCGTCACGTGTCGAATAATCCAAGCAGAGACGACATTCTTGCGTTTATAAAATCGACGGATGGAAAACTCGGAAAACGAGAAATTGCCAAACACTTTAATATCAAAGGCAGTGACAGGATCGGGCTAAAGAAAACGTTACGTGATCTGGCCGCTGAAGGCCTTATTGCCAGCGACAAATTAAGTGGCATGCGTCTTGCGGGAGACTTACCGGCCGTGTGCATGATAAGCATCTATGGGCGCGATCGCGAAGGTGGCTTTCTCGCACGCCCAATTCAATCAGACACCCCAATAACGCCTTTCTCAAATTCCTCACATGTTGACAGCTCGTCCGCGACAAGTTCAGACCTTCCCTCTATTCATGTGCGGGAGGTTAATAAAAAGGGAACGCGTTTACCCCGCCTTAACATCGGAGATCGTGCCCTCGCACGCCTAAACAAGAGCCATGACGGAAGCTATAGCGCACGGATTATCAAACGGTTTGAAAGCGAAACAAGCAAACGTATTATTGGCCGTGTGACGATGAACGCGCGAGGCGCTATGCTTATTCCAGCCAATCGCCGGGAGCGATATGACTATACGCTTGAGCATAACGTGTCTCTAAATCATAACGACCTCATTATCGCAGAAAAAATTGAAAGCAAACGTTACGGCCCTCAAAAAGCAAAATGGATTGAAACCATTGGCGCTGCAGATGACCCTCATGCTTTTTCATTACTGGCGATTGCTGAACAAGATATACCTATCGATTTTTCAGCTGAGACTCTTGCTGAAATCAAAAATATTCAAGAACCAGATAATACAAACAGAACTGACCTCACCCACATACCCTTTGCAACCATTGACCCCGCCGATGCACGTGACCACGATGATGCCGTTTTTGTGCAAAGCGAAGGTGACGGATTTAACGTCTGGGTTGCGATTGCTGATGTTGCCGCTTATGTCCGACCCGGTTCTGCGCTTGATGCTGATGCCCGTCAACGTGGCAACTCAACATATATGCCTGATCGCGTCGTCCCTATGCTGCCAGAGATATTATCGACTGATCTGTGCTCTTTAAAGAGTGGTGAAAAGCGTCCTGCTCTGGTCCTATCTTTTTATATCGATGCCCATGGCCGCAGGGGCGCCCATAAATTCTACAGGGCTAATATTTGCATCGCTCAAGGCTACAGCTACGAACAAGCACAGGACGTATTTAATAAATCAGATGGCCCAGATGCAAGCGCGATAAGCGAAGACGACGCCCCCCTCGTAACATTATGGCAAGCTTATAAGGCAATGGCACAAGCGCGCAACGAACGCGGGCCGCTCGATCTTAATAGGCCCGAACGCAAAGTACGTCTCGATGACCAAGGCAAGGTTGCCGAGATCTATATGCCCCCACGCTTAGAAGCGCATCGCCTTATCGAAGAAATGATGGTTGCGGCAAATGTCTGCGCGGCAGCGACACTCATTCAGAAAAAAGTTCCGGTTATTTTTCGTATTCACGATTCACCGTCGCTTGAACGCGTCAATAATTTTGCAAGTTTTGTACGCCCTTTTGGGATTAAGTTTGACCTTGGGCAACCTGTACTTCCGCGCATGTTTAATCGCGTTCTTTCGCAAGATATTAGCGGTGACAAAAGCGAAATGGTCAGCGAGGCGGTTTTACGCACACAAGCGCAAGCCTCTTATAACACAGATAATATTGGTCATTTCGGGCTTAGTCTCGCTCACTATGCCCATTTCACCTCCCCTATTCGCCGCTATGCCGATTTGATTGTTCATAGAGCCTTAATTTCAGCGCTTGGCTTTGGGCCCGACGGTTTAAGCCCCGCCGATATTGACAGAATGCGTGATACAGCTGAATCCATTTCAATGTCAGAACGGCGTTCCATGATTGCCGAGCGGACAGCGAGTGAGCGTTACCTTTCATCTTATATGTCTCATCGCATTGGCGAAGTCTTTGATGGTCAAATCACAGGAATGTCACGCGCTGGCATTTTTGTACGATTAAGCGAAACTGGTGCCGAGGGACTGGTGCCTGCGTCTAATTTAGGGAGCGAACGATTTGACGTTGATGAAAATGGCTTTACGATGCGTGGATTGCAAACTGGTCTCACGTTCCAACTCGGCGCACCTGTTCGCGTTGCACTGAAAGAAACAATGCCGCTAAAAGGTGGTTTGCTCTTTTCCTTACGCGAAGGTGGCGATCTAGCACCCCATGCGTTCCGCAAAAAGGGGAAAGCAAAACCCCCAAAAGGATCTAAAGGGAAAGTAAAAGCAAAGTTAAAGACTCAGGCTAAAGTAAAATCAAAGTCTAAAAATACAAAGCGAGATAAACGCACATGACCGATCAAAATAGCGACATAGATTTTCCTATAAAATCAGCCCAACGCCCTCTTGGACGATCTATGGGGCGTGGTTGGCTACGTCATTGCCCACAATGTGGGCAAGGACATATTTACCAAGCTTTTTTAAAAACCAGTGAGACTTGCGCTCATTGTGGACTAAACCTGTCTGGCCACGAAGCCGATGATGCGCCGCCTTATTTCACCATCATGATTGTCGGCCATATTATTGTGCCTTTGGTTTTAATCGTGGAACGAGCCTATGCTCCTGAATTATGGATTCATGCAACTCTGTTTTTAATATTATCTGTCCTGCTAACCCTGTGGACACTCCCACGGGTCAAAGGCGCGATTATTGGTTGGCAATGGGCTCTCAAAATGCACGGTTTTGCCAATTCAACAACACCGCAAGAAGATGCTAAGTGAGGGTAATATTATGACGAAAAAAATTCCCGATGGCATTACACCCGGTTCAGCAAGCGAATTTCGCAAAGGCAATACAGGAACAGTACGCCCAAAAGATGCCGCGACACTTATCATTGTTCGTGAAGGTCAAGGCGAACCAAAAATCTTAATGGGAAAGCGGGCAGCAACACATAAATTCATGCCCAATATGTTCGTGTTTCCAGGTGGTCGCGTAGATCCAATCGATTCGCGTATTACCGTCACTCCCAAATTAAATAAATCCGTCACAAATCGACTGCAAAAGCAGGTCCCCATCCACACCAGCCCGGCGCGATTGCGGGCTATGGCACTTGCTGCGATTCGAGAAACCTTTGAAGAAACAGGCGTGGTTGTTGGCTCACCAAGCAAAAACCCCATTAAAATCAATCACCCTGACTGGCAGGCTTACTTTGATTATAATGTTGAACCTCCATTACAGGCGATGGACTTTATTGCCCGCGCCATTACACCGCCACAGCGCGTGCGTCGCTTCGACACTCGGTTTTTTATGATATCAGCAGATTATCTGCATACCCCGCCCGAAGAGCTTGATCGTGCGTCAGGTGAATTAACCGATCTGCATTGGATCACCCCCAAAGAAACAGAAGATCTCGACTTACCAATCATCACCCAACAAGTGATGAAGATTGTATCCAAGCGCCTGACTTTACCACCTGAAAAACGCTTTCAGGCCCCTTCCATGTTCTTCAAATTCAATCGTGGAAAACCCAGTTACGCCGAAATTTGAAGCAAATATGCTTGACTTAACGCTGCTTTTGGCTAGATTGCGGCTCATATCAAGCCATATATTGGCTAGACTTTAAGACAGACATTTAAGCCTTTGGGCAAAAGGGTAGTATCATGGCTAAGCCAACCACAATCAAAATCAAACTTGAAAGCACAGCTGGAACAGGCGCTTTTTATGTGACAAAGAAAAATGCACGTACCATGACTGAAAAAATGGTTGTCAAAAAATATGATCCTGTATTACGCAAGCATGTTGAATTTAAAGAAACAAAAATTAAATAAGGTTTTATAAACCTATTCAATAAGGCGCCTTTGGGCGCCTTTTTTTATGAAAAATATTGCATAACCAATATAAATGCGGAGCGTCACTCCTACTGAACATTTATTCAGTGCGCTTATTCAATTAATCTACGCTTTTAAATATTCAGAGAAATTCAAGCATCAATGCTTTATTGTCTGTTCGAACATACGTAAGATATATTCTTTGGAGCATCCCCAGTGAATTCCGAACAAGCAGAAATCTTAGCTCTAAAAGCTCTCACATGGTTAGCAGAGCACGATGACTATATGGGCCGTTTTTGCGCTATGTCTGGACTTGCCCCTGAAGACCTTTTAAAAGTAGCCAGTCAAAGCGAAACACTAGGCGGGCTCTTAGACTTTTTGCTTTCGGATGACGAAATATTAATGGCGTTTTGTGAAACCGCAGGCTTAAATCCCGAAATTCCATTTCAAGCCCGGAGACTTTTGCCAGGTGGCGATGTCCCGCATTGGACTTAATTCAGCGTTAGGAAAGCGTCATATGTCTCAACCCAGCCAGGAAATTTTATCTCAATTCGACAAATTAACACTTGATCCGGATAGGCCATTAGTCATTTCAGATGCCGATGAGGTCTTGCTCCGTTTCATGGTGGCCATGGAGGAATTCCTTGACCGCGAAGGTCTTTGGATCGACCTTAACCATTTTGCCCTTTCGGGAAATATTTTTTCAAAAGAAACAAATGAGAAAGTCACTCGCGAGAACCTCATTAATGACTTTTTTGCTGTTGCAACGCGCAATATACCTGCTGTGGATCATGCCGCAGAGTCCCTATCAAAACTAAACGAGCGCGCTCAAGTGATTATATTTACCAATCTGCCCATCGCATATAAGCAAGAGCGTATTGAAAACTTACGCGATCACGGGATGGATTACCCTGTTATTGTTGGTTCTGGGCTAAAGGGCCCAGCGATTTCTTGGCTTCACAAAAAAATGCGTGCGCCCGTCTTCTTTCTTGACGATATATCACACAATATTGACAGTGTTGGGGAGCATAGTCCGGACACAAACCGCATTCACTTTATAGCGGACCCGCGCCTGGCAAGGCTCGTTGGACCTGCCAAGAAAGCGACGCAACGTATTGATTGTTGGAAACAAGCCCATGACTGGATCGCATCAGAACTTGACCGAACCGGACATTGAAACCAGTCGGGGCTTTTGCAGGAATTGCTTACTTGTTTTAAAAAGCGAGACCCAAGCAACTAGTGAAAAGCGGTGCCCAAACTGCCGTTCTCCGCGATTGCTCATACACCCAGAATGGTGGCGTCTTAGTATCGCCCATATCGATTGTGATGCATTTTACGCTGCTGTTGAAAAACGTGATCGACCTGAACTTGCTGATAAAGCCGTCATCATTGGTGGTGAACATCGTGGTGTCGTATCTACAGCTTGTTATAAGGCTCGTATTCACGGCGTACATTCGGCAATGCCTATATTTGAGGCCAAAAAACGCTGCCCCGACGCTATTATTATCAAACCTAATATGGCGCTTTACAATCGCGTAGGCCGCGACATACGCGACATGATGTGCGCGCTGACTCCGTTGGTTCAACCACTTTCAATTGACGAAGCTTTTCTTGACTTAACGGGGACAGAAAAACTGCATCATGCCCCTCCTGCGCTCACACTCGCAAAACTGGTTCAAAACATCGAAAAAGAAATTAAGATCACAGTCTCTGTTGGCTTAAGCCACAATAAATTTTTAGCAAAGCTCGCTTCAGATCTTGATAAGCCAAGAGGGTTTTCCGTCATTGGCGTCGAAGAAACCATGCAACGGATTGCCCCCATGCCTGTATCGAAAATTTGGGGCGTTGGCAAAGCCAGCCAAGAACGCCTCGCGCGCGACGGCATTACGCTTATCGGACAAATTCAATCTATTCCAATCCATGACATGGCCAAGCGCTATGAAAGCTCGGGATTACGTCTTGCTGAATTATCGCGTGGCATTGATCGTCGTCGGATAGACCCGAGCAGAGAAACAAAGTCGATTTCTAGCGAAACAACTTTTGATAAAGATATTAAAGATATTGAAACTCTCCGAAAGCATCTCTGGCAGCTATCCCAAAAAACAGCTCAACGTTGCAAACGTCAAGGCCTTGCAGGTAAAACCATCATACTCAAAGCAAAGACCGATAGATTTACAACTCTCACACGAAGTCAAACGCGCCACAGCCCAACCCAATTAGCAGAAGCAATCTATGAAGATGGCCAACTCCTGCTCAAGCAGCTCCTTCTTGATCGCCCGAATGACTATTTTCGATTAATTGGGATTGGTCTTTCACAAATCGTAACAGCAGACCAAAGCGATATACCTGATCTTGCCGAACCTGAAAGACACAAAAAAATTACGACGGAACGAACGATAGATAAAGTGCGAGAAAAATTTGGTGATAATTCAATTCGCAAAGGGCGAGATTTGATCTAGGTTAAAGATACGCAATAACTAAAATATTGTCATTCATCACTCATTATAGGGAATATTCAAATGAAGGAAAACTGTTCAGTAAGAGCGTTTTTAAACGAGAATAATCTTGTTTTGCCGACACCTAAAGTTGGGCTGGCAAATTATGTCCCCTACCGAAAGAGTGGCAATCAATTATATATCTCTGGTCAAGGCCCGGTATTAGAGACCCAAGAAATTATTGGTAAATTGGGTGACAATTTAAGTGTAGATGAAGGCTATAAAGCTGCGCAATTATGTGCACTAAACATCCTAGCGCAATTGGCGACGGCATGTGACCATGACTTTGGTCGTGTTCAAGCTTGTGTCAAATTAGGTGGCTTTGTAAACGCCGCACCAAACTTCACTGAACACCCACAAGTCATCAATGGCGCATCTGATCTTATTGTAAACGCATTGGGCAATATCGGGCAGCATGCCCGGTTTGCAGTTGGTGTACCAAGCCTACCTAGAGGTTGGGCTGTCGAGATCGACGCTATATTTGAGCTGGCGCAGTAACATATGTTGCAAGCAGAACCTATATTTGAGATGCGGCGCTTATTAGCCGCGAAAGATCTATCCGCGGACCAATGGAATAAATGCGCTAATCCAGTGCACAGACCATATAATCCTTTTCTCGACCACGCTTTTTTTTCTGCTGTTGAAGAGAGCGGGTCAGCGTGTCAGGAAACGGGCTGGCGTGCTCACCATTTGGTTCTCACAGAAAACGATATTGCCGTTGCCATTTTTCCGCTTTATCTAAAATCTCACTCACAGGGTGAATATATCTTTGATCACATATGGGCCGATGCATTTCATCGCGCTGGCGGTGATTACTACCCCAAACTCCTCTCAGCAACCCCTTTTACACCCGCGACGGGTGAGAGATTACTCACCAGCGCCATTGACCCTACCCACGCTGCAGAACAGGCACGCGCCCTTCTACGCGCGAGTGAGAGCATTCTTGTTCAAAACAACATTTCATCGCTTCATATCAATTTTATACCCGAAGACACATGGCATTTTCTTGGCGAGGAAGGTTATTTGCTCCGAAAGGATCAACAGTTCCACTGGGAAAATAATCAGTATGGCTCTTTTGAGGATTTCTTGAATGCGCTAGCTTCGCGTAAGCGTAAGAATATCAAGAAAGAACGCGCCAAAGCCTTAGAAAACGGAATTACCGTCGAGTGGCTGACAGGAGAGACTCTAACAAACGAGCATTGGGATGCATTTTATGCATTTTACCTGGATACAGGTCATCGCAAATGGGGAACGCCTTACTTAACACGTGCTTTTTTTACTCATATACAGGAAACCATGCGTGAGCAAACCCTGCTCGTTATGGCTAAGCGTGACGGCCGTTATATTGCCGGGGCACTTAATTTTATCGGCGGAGACACGCTGTTTGGGCGCAATTGGGGGTGCCTTGAAGACCATCCGTTTTTACATTTTGAACTCTGTTATTATCAAGCCATCGACTTTGCAATTGACCGAGGCTTAAAATTTGTTGAGGCTGGAGCACAGGGCACTCATAAAATTGCGCGCGGATATGCACCGCGAACGACCTATTCGGCGCATTTTATTACCCATGAAGGCCTTAGAGAGGCGATCGCACGCTATCTCGATGAAGAACGACAATATATCGATAATGACATCAAGGTTCTAAGCCAATACACACCGTTTAAAAAAAGCGCCAGTGAGGAAGAGGAAGAAAATGATTAAGCTAAGCGATCCATATGACGAGCAAAATATTTTTGCAAAAATATTACGCGGTGACTTACCATCAATCAAAATATATGAAGATGATGAGACCTTAGCCTTCATGGATATTATGCCCCAAACTGACGGTCATGTTTTGGTTATCCCTAAACGACCCGCGGTTCATCTTTTGACTTTACCAGACGATATTGCCGGACCTGTACTTATTACAGCACGTAAAGTCGCTGATGCTGTTCGTAAAGCCATGGGCGCGGATGGTATTATGATCGCTCAGTTAAGCGGCTCGGATGCTGGACAGACTGTCCCCCATTTTCACATTCACATTTTGCCACGTCATAATGGCATTGACCTAGCTTTCCACGCGCGCGATGTAGCGGACATGGATGAGCTAGCCGCGATTGCAGATAAAATTAAGGCAGAGCTCTAAGAAAACTTAACTTTTAATTTTCTCAGCTTTTTTACTCGGCTTTTTGGGAGCGGACGATGCCTCACCATGGGGCTCAACTTTAATCGTAATCTTATTGTCTTTATCCAAATCAATTGTCGCCACGCCGCCAGAGGTCAAGTCACCAAAGAGCAATTGATCAGCCAACGGCTTCTTCAAATGCTCTTGGATTAAGCGGGCCATTGGGCGCGCACCCATTTTGGGGTCATAGCCCTCTTTAACAAGCCAGCGAAGCGTTTTATCTGAGACATCCAGAATGACATTTCGATCAGCAAGTTGACTTTCAAGTTCAAGAATGAATTTCTCAACAACGCGCGAGATGATCTCGGGAGATAAGCCACTAAAGGCCACAATGGCATCAAGCCTATTACGGAATTCTGGAGTGAATGTCCGATTAATCGCCTCGAGATCCTCGCCTTCACGTTGCTCACGGCCAAAGCCCATAGGCGCACGCGCCATATCTGATGCGCCGGCATTACTGGTCATAATAAGAATAACATTCCTAAAATCGACTTTACGACCATTAGCGTCGGTTAATGTACCGTGATCCATAACTTGCAGTAAGACATTGAACAAATCAGGGTGGGCTTTTTCTATTTCATCCAATAACAAAACACAATGCGGGTTTTGATCAATGCCATCTGTCAATAAACCACCTTGATCATAGCCGACATATCCTGGAGGCGCGCCAAGAAGCCGCGAGACGGTATGGCGCTCCATATATTCAGACATGTCGAAACGAAGAAGATTCACCCCTAAAATACTTGCCAATTGACGCGCAACTTCTGTTTTACCAACACCAGTTGGCCCAGAGAAAAGATAGTTGCCAATTGGTTTGTTTGGATCGCGCAATCCAGCTCGTGAAAGCTTGATGGCAGATGATAAAGCCTCGATGGCATCATCCTGTCCAAACACAACGCGCTTCAAATTAACGCTAAGATCGCGCAATTTTTCTGTGTCATTTTTAGAAACGCTTTTAGCGGGAATGCGCGCCATGGTCGAAATCACGGCCTCAATTTCCTTCACGCCAATTGTTTTACGTCTTTTTGAAGGTGGCAATAGCATTTGCGCCGCACCAACTTCATCTATGACATCAATGGCTTTATCCGGTAGCTTGCGGTCCGCCATATATCGTGATGATAATTCAACAGCGGCTTTAATGGCATCATTGGTGTAACGCACATTATGATAATCTTCAAAGCTCGGCTTAAGCCCTTTTAAAATCTTAATTGTGTCATGGACGCTTGGTTCATTCACATCAATTTTTTGGAACCGGCGAGCAAGTGCACGGTCCTTCTCAAAGTGCTGTCGATATTCTTTGTAAGTGGTTGATCCCATGCACCTTAATC
>CBFHJI010000025.1:0-20234 GCA_965656255.1 Alphaproteobacteria bacterium | reverse complement strand
CAATGCACGTGCCTTAGGTGTGAACTTACCCGGAGGCTTTGCAACGCATTGCCTTGTCCCACATGAGCGTTATTGCATTGATTGCGAAGGAATTGCCGAGGGGCTTGCAAGCACATATATGTGCTCAGGCATAACCGCCTATAGCGCACTAAAATATTTCAAACCTGTGTCACCTGATGAAAACGTTTTAATTGTCGGTTTGGGCGGTGTTGGCATGA
The DNA here is from genome assembly GCA_965656255.1 of Alphaproteobacteria bacterium. Taxonomy (GTDB): domain Bacteria; phylum Pseudomonadota; class Alphaproteobacteria; order RS24; family RS24; genus JAYODZ01. Next base: position 20,016 of record CBFHJI010000025.1, on the reverse strand, counting down.
TGGCCTTACAATTTGCCTTAGCGATGTTTGAGCGTCCTCCTTTGGTCGCGGATATTGACGAAAACAAATTGCAAGCCGCACTTGGTGCCGGCGCGGCCAAGGCCTATAACCCAAAGGATCCTGACGCTCTTAAGCAATTATTGGCCGATACGAATGGCGGTGTTCCTGCTGTTGCTGACTTTGTTGGCGCTGAAGGCTCTTTAAATTTTGCAAATGGGGCTATTCGCAAGGGTGGTGAAGTCCGCATTGTTGGCTTATTTGGCGGTGGCTTTAGCACTCCAATTCCTCTCTTCCCGCTTCGTGGTGTGTCAATTGCTGGCTCAATGACTGGTTCACTCGCTGATACAATTGAGATGATGGAGCTTGTCAAAGCTGGGAAGATCAATCCCATCCCCGTCGAACAACGCGATATGAGCGAAGCAAGTCGGACACTTGATGATCTTCGTGAAGGCAGAATTCTTGGTCGCGTGGTGTTAAACCCTTAAGACATTACAAACCACACGTTTCTAAATGGTCAAACCGGTCTTCCGGTTTGACCAATAGAACGCCCAAACAACCGATTAATATATTTAAAGACTATCGCGCAACCGCTTTACAAAATCTGATAAGCCTGTTTGTCTAGCGCGTTTTTGGCGCTCTGCGCGTAAGATTGCGCTAATAATAGAGCTACTTTCTTCCGCACTTTCATTCACGATAACATAATCATATTCCGCATAATGGCTAATTTCATCAGAAGCCTTGGCCATACGCTTTGCAACCACCTCAGCACTATCTTGGGCCCGGGTCAGCAGGCGCTTTTCAAGCTCAGCCGCTGAAGGAGGTAAAATAAAGATACGAACAAGGTCATCTTCAGCTGCTTCTTGTAACTGCTGAGTTCCTTGCCAATCAATATCAAAAAGAACGTCATTGCCCTTACTTAAAGCCTCTTCGACAGGGGCGCGCGGCGTACCATAATAATGATCAAAGACTTTTGCCCACTCCAGCAACCCATTGGCATTTCGGATTTCACCAAATTTCTGAGAATCTACAAAGTGATAATCAACACCTGGTGTCTCTCCTGGACGTGGGGCGCGTGTGGTCAATGAAACAGACATTGAAATATGAGGGTCATTCGATAAAAGATGACGCGCTAATGTTGTCTTTCCTGCCCCAGAGGGAGAGGATAAAACCAGCATTAAGCCACGCCGATGAATGTCACCTACCATATTTAATTCCTTAGACTATTCTCTATATATCAGCGATTCGCCCGCCATTTTCTTACATTAAGATTATGTTCCGCCAATGTTTTAGCAAAAACATGCCCGCCTGATCCATCCGCAACAAAATAATAATATGGACTATCTAAAGGATTAAGCACGGCCAAAATAGATGCCCGACCAGGATAACCAATCGGCGTAGGTGGTAACCCTTTAATAACATAAGTATTGTGCGAATGCGGCCGACGAATTTCACTTTTACGAATAGGCCGTCCTAAGGCACCCTCGCCATTTGTTAACCCATAGACAATAGTTGGGTCGGACTGTAGCCGCATATTCTTATTCAGACGATTTATAAAGACGGAAGCAACAAGCCCGCGCTCTTCTGCAATCGCGGTTTCTTTCTCAACAATAGATGCCAGCACTAAGGCTTCTTCGGGACTTCCAAATGGCAGACCATCAGCACGACGATCCCACGCATCCTCTAAAAAGGAGACCATAGCCGCATTCATTATATTAAATACAAATTGACGTTGTGTTCCACGTTCAAATCGATACGTATCTGGCAAGAGCCATCCTTCGCCAAAAGCGTTGTCGATATCGCCATCTAAAAAATCTATTGCCTTTAATTGATTGAGAAATTGACTGCGCGTCTGTCCTTCAACCAAGGATAAAGAATGTAAAACAACATCGCCCTCACCCAATCGACGCGCCACGTCATACATTGAAAAGGCACCTATAAATTGATACTCACCCGCCTGCAAAGTGAGAGCTTTTCCCTGAAATCGCGTCATCACCTTAAACAATAAAGCCGATTTAATGACCTGACGTTCAGCAAGGTCTTTGCCAATACGATCCAAGGAAGCACCAGAGCGAATAATAACTGTCTGCGGCTCAGCGATTTGAAAAGGAACAAAATAAAGGCTTAAAAAGCCAATGGTCACAGCAATGGCGCAAATTACAGGTAGGAATATTTTATGCACAAATTACCAATTTGTTAATCGACCGCTTTAAAGATAAGCGACGCGTTGGTTCCGCCAAACCCAAAGGAATTCGACAGCGCAACCTTTACAGTTTTTTCTTTTGCAACATGCGGCACCAAATCAATTCTGGTTTCAACTGAAGGGTTATCCAAGTTCAATGTTGGAGGAACGATGCCATCGCGCATGGCTAGCAAACAAAAAATAGCTTCAAGCGAACCTGCGGCACCTAGAAGGTGTCCAACAGCAGATTTCGTTGACGACATGGTAAGGCCATCCGCTGCACTACCAAAAAGACGTTCAACAGCATTTAACTCAATTTCATCCCCCATTGGCGTGGAGGTGCCATGCGCATTCACATAATCAATATCTGATGCTGCTATTCCTGCGCGCTTTAGGGCAGCTTGCATCGAACGAAACGCACCATCTCCATTAGGTTCAGGTGACGTGACATGATAGGCATCACCAGATAGCCCATAACCAATAATTTCCGCATAAATATGCGCACCGCGCTTTTTGGCATGCTCGTATTCTTCCAAGACAACAACGCCAGATCCCTCGCCCATCACAAAACCATCGCGATCACGATCATAAGGGCGTGAGGCACGTTCAGGTGTGTCGTTGAAATTTGTTGATAATGCGCGGCAAGCCGAAAACCCTGCATAACCCAGACGTCCAATTGCAGCTTCGGCGCCGCCTGCAATCATTACATCCGCGTCATCTAAAGCAATGAGCCGCGCTGCATCACCAATGGCATGAGCGCCTGTTGAACAAGCCGTGACAACAGAATGATTAGGTCCGCGAAGTCCGTATTTAATAGACACATGACCAGAGACCAAATTTATCAGCTGACCAGGAATGAAAAAAGGACTAATCCGGCGGGGGCCTTTTTCATTCAATATCTCAACGCCTTCAACAATACCATTGAGGCCGCCGATACCAGCGCCAATCATGACGCCTGCACGATTTTTCTGCTCGTCTGTTTCAGGTATATAACCAGAATCTTCAATCGCCATACTTGCCGCAGAGACGCCAAACACAATAAATTTGTCGACACGTCTTTGCTCTTTGGGATCAAAATATAAATCTGGATTAAAAGCATCCTCACCGTCAACAGGCACCATACAACCAATCTTACATTGCAGGTCATCTGTCTTAAAGTGAGTGATTTTTTGTCCGGCTGATGAAGCCGCAATTAATTTCTGCCAACTCGTGGCGATATCCTTACCAAGCGGGTTGACCGAACCAATTCCAGTTACAACAACACGTCTCATAATTGATATCTCATACGTGATACCCTAATTGTTAGTGGCGACGCGAACACACGCGCCGCCATTCAACTCTTAAGATGATGCTTCTGTAATAAATTTCACAGCATCAGCAACGGTCAAGATTGACTCGGCGGCATCATCTGGAATTTCAATACCAAACTCTTCTTCAAAAGCCATAACCAGCTCAACTGTATCAAGGCTATCAGCACCAAGATCATCGATAAAGCTTGCACCTTCTGTCACTTTGTCAGCGTCAACACCAAGGTTTTCTATGACAATTTTTTTAACTCGATCTACAATATCGCTCATCTTATTTCCTTCGTTATGTAAGTTGCCTAAAAGCGGCATTTCCCTCAATTAATGGCGCAAAACAGCCAATAATAGCGTCTGTATCACCGTTTGTTACACTTGTCTAGCAAACATACTTTCGCATAAAAACATTATCTAAAGTCATAAAACTTAAAATTTTACAATTTTTTATTAAATCATCGCCATTCCGCCATTTATGTGAAGCGTTTGTCCTGTCACATAGCTGGCTTCATCGCTGGCTAAATAAACACATCCAGCGGCAATATCCGCACTCTCGCCTAAGCGACCTGCCGGAATGGCCGTTAATAAATTCGCTTTTTGATCATCTGGCAATATGTCGGTCATAGGTGTTGAGATAAACCCTGGTGCAACGCAATTGACGGTTATGCCTCGGCTTGCGACTTCCTGAGCCAAAGACTTAGACATACCAATAATGCCAGCTTTTGAAGCCGCATAATTGGCCTGACCAGCATTTCCAGTCACACCAACAACAGATGTTATATTAATAATACGCCCAAACCGACGTTTCATCATGCCTCGCATGACGGCACGGCTCAATTTAAACGCTGAACTTAAGTTCACAGCCAAAACACTGTCCCAGTCTTCATCTTTTAAACGAAGCGCAAGATTATCCCGGGTAATACCTGCATTATTTACCAAAATATCGATACCGCCGAGCGCCTCATCAGCCATCGCAATCAAGCTATTCGCGCCTTCTGCTGAGCTTAAGTCGGCAACCATCGCAAATGCCCCCTCGCCCAATTCAGCCGCCAAGGTCTCTAAAACCTCGACACGTGTACCTGCCAGCCCAACTTTGGCCCCGGCCTCATGAAGAGATCGCGCAATTTCTCGGCCAATACCGCCAGAAGCGCCCGTAACAAGCGCTGTTTTTCCACTTAGATCAAACATTTTGCTTCCTAAAAGTTAATGGTTATTTTCGGCAAGAAAATTTATCACAGATTCTGCAGAAGATAGGGATAGACCTTGCAAACGATCATCATTTCTTTTTGCTAGACCTGTCAAAACCTTACCCGCACCAAGCTCAAGCAATTGTGTAACACCCTTATCAGCCAAAACACGCATGCTCTCACGCCATCTAACCCGACCGGTAACTTGCTGAACAAGTAAAGCACGAATAGCATCAGGATCAGTCACCAAATTTGCACTTACATTGGCGATAAGAGGCACACATGGAGCTGATATATGCGTGTTTGCCAATGCGGCCTCCATTTCATCGGCAGCAGGTTGCATTAAAGGGCAATGAAATGGTGCGCTGACGGGCAATTCAATGGCACGCTTTGCGCCACGTTCTTTGGCCAAATCAATGGCACGACCAACAGCTGAGATAGTTCCAGATAAGACCACTTGCCCTGGGGCATTATCATTTGCCGCTTGGCAAATCTCTTCTCCTTGGCTTGCCTCTTCAGCAATCATAGAACATGTTTCAAAATCCAGGCCCATAATTGCAGCCATTGCTCCAACGCCAATGGGTACAGCTCGCTGCATGGCTTGCCCACGCAATTTTAAAAGCTTGGCCGTATCATCGAGAGCAATTGCACCCGAAGCCGCCAAAGCACTGTATTCACCCAGACTGTGCCCAGCCACAAAAGACGCATGATCTTGCAACGGATATCCCCTATCCGCCAGAACACGGGTGACGGCAACCGAAACAGCCATAAGCGCAGGTTGGGCATTTTCTGTCAGTGTTAACTCACCTTCAGGGCCATCCCACATTAATGCAGATAAGTTTTGTCCAAGTGCGTCATTGACCTCATCAAAGACCTCCTGCGCAACCGGAAAATTTTCAGCCAAATCCTTACCCATTCCAACGACTTGACTACCTTGTCCAGGAAATACAAATGCTTTCATTTTATAAGCCTCCACTTATGACCCTCAAAATGGGGTCTCATGCGTTGAGAACGCAGAACTTAACTAAGCTGGAACGTTGTTTAACAGTGTAAATGGAACTTGCCAAGACGCCACATCTTGCATATAAGCTGAGGCACTGTCCGGTTAGGGGCTGAAAGGATCATGAATCCAGCTAAAGTCATATCACATTAGCGTGGTTCATAATTTATATCATATACGGCGTTAAGCTTTAAATTAATGCTTTATTTTGATTGATCCCTTGTCCCTGCTCTCGCGTTTGCTTGTGGGCCTCTCTTTAGGGCTCGCCAGAGGCTAGGCGCCGGATGTATTGAAAAGGAGAGGCCAATGGCTTTATACGAGCACGTATTCATTGCGCGTCAGGATATTTCTGAGCAGCAAGTGAGTACTTTAACTGAAACAATTACAAATATTTTAAAAGAAAATGGCGGATCCATTAGCAAATCCGAATATTGGGGGCTTCGCAGCCTTTCATACCGCGTTCGGAAAAACCGCAAAGGTCATTATTCACTTCTAAATATTGAAGCTGACCATGCGGCTGTTGCTGAAATGGAACGTCAAATGGGTCTTAACGAAGATATTATTCGCTTCATGACCATTCGCGTTGATGCACATGATGCAGAACCATCAATGCCTATGAAAAACAAAAATCGGGATGAGCAGCGCCGGACTGAGCGCCGCGATTTTGATCAACGTGACGGAGAACAAAGATCATGACACAAGAACGTCGTCCATTTAACCGCCGCCGCAAAACTTGTCCATTTTCAGGCGATAATGCACCTGCGATCGATTACAAAGATGTTCGCCTTCTTTCACGCTATGTGTCTGAACGCGGTAAAATTGTCCCTCGCCGTATTACAGCTGTTTCAGCTAAAAAACAGCGTGAATTGGCTCAAGCCATCAAGCGATCACGATTCATGGCATTAATGCCATATGTGATTGATTAAGATGCGCACGCAGACATGATCTCAAAGGTCTTTTTGCGCAGTATCATAGCGTCTATCGTTAGTACGCTGTTCTTTATAGGGGTTGTTAGTGTTCCACTAACGCCCCTATCTTTTTTCTATCTCGGGTTTAGATATGGTCTTCAGCAGGCATCTATCGCTGTTGGTGTGTTTTTCATCCTATCAATGGCTCTTTTTGGCCTACCCATTGCCATTGCAAGCGCGATTATTTTTGGACTCCCAAGCTTGTTTTTGACCCGTATGTCGCTTCTATCGCGACAAAATGATCCCAGCGCCCCCGATGACCACGAATTCTACCCCGCAAGTCGATTATTGTTATGGACACTTGCTCTTTCGCTTATCTTAACTCTCGGGCTATTTGGGCTATTTATAGACCAAAGTGGCGGTTTGCCTGGTGTTATGCTCACCTTATTTAGCCAATCACCCGAGATGATCACAATTTTGGGTAATAGTGACGTTTTATCCATCTCTGATGCCGCATTAAGCCTAATGTTAAATACAATTATTATTTCATCCTCTGCATCTTGGATGTTGTCCATTTTTGGCTCTCTCTTACTCGCCCAAAAACTGTGCCAAAACACAGGTCAAAACTTGCGCTCACCATTCACATTAAAATCGATGCGTTTCGGTGATTGGCTGTTATTGGCCTTGCTTATAAGTGGGGCGGGCGTCTACTTTACGAGCGGCGCGTGGTCTGTTTTTTTTGCAACAATTGCTGCTAGTTTTATAATTCCATATTTCCTATTGGGTTTAGTGATAATTCATGCTATCTCGTGGCCACGAAGTGGACGCATGTTGATTTTAGTATGCGTTTACGTCGTGCTACTCGCATATGTGTGGTTCATCATACCCGTTGCAATACTTGGTATTTTAAACCCGCAATTTAAAATCTTGGAAAAGATAGAAGAGCGGCGCGAGAAAAAAGATAATGTTAACCGGCGTGATCCACCAAACACGCCGCCTGAGGAGTGAAATAAATGCAGGTCGTATTACTTGAGCGCATAGCAAAGCTTGGCCAAATGGGCGAAGTTGTAACAGTTAAAGACGGTTACGCACGCAACTTCCTATTGCCATCGGGCAAAGCCCTCCGCGCAAATAAAGCAAATTTAGAACAGTTTAACGAGCAACGCGCTCAGCTCGAGACCCAAAACCTCGAACGCCGTGCGGAAGCTGAAAAAGTTAAAGAAACAATGAATGGTCAATCTTTGATTCTTATTCGTCAATCTGGCGAGACAGGTCAATTATACGGTTCAGTTTCAACCCGCGATATTGCAAATGCCCTTAAAGAAGCTGGCTTTTCAACGGATCGCAACCAGATCATTTTGGAAAACCCAATTAAGACACTCGGCATTTACAATGTGCGCGTGACTCTTCACCCTGAAGTTGACTGTGAAGTTTCAGTCAATGTGGCACGAACACGAGATGAAGCAGAGCGTCAAGCACAAGGCGAAGATGTTACGGCAGCTGAAGCTGCTGAAGATGCTTTGATTGCAGCAGAAGCTATGCTTGAGCGTGAAGCTGATCTTAAAGAACTCAATGAAGAGATCGACGCCGACGACGCATAATCTCATTCAGGTTATTAACGTTATTAACAGGCTCGCGAAATTTATCTTTCGCGAGCCTTTTCTTTTGGTTCGGCATTTTCAGGTATCGTGATAAACAATAGCCAATATGGAAAATAATCTTCACCAATTACCGCCTAACAGTAATGGCGATACTGATGCGCCATCTATGCCGCATAACTTAGAGGCTGAGCAAGGCCTATTAGGCGCCCTCCTACTAAACAATGACAGCTTTGATCGTATTTCTGACTTTCTAAAAGGTGTTCATTTTTTTGATCCTGTGCATGAACGTATCTTTGATGCTGTCGCAAAACTAATCGGCAATGGAAATCTTGCCTCCCCTGTTACGCTAAAAACATATCTTGAACATGATGCAGGGCTTTCGGAGCTTGGAGGTGGCGCATATCTCGCACGCCTCGTGAGTAACGCAACAACCATTGCCAACGCAAAACAATATGGCCAAACCATCTATGATCTTGCCATTCGCCGCGAGCTTATCGTTGTTGGTGAAGATCTTGTCTATCAAGCTCAGCACGCCACGATTGATGTCAAACCAGAACAGCAAATTGAAGGCGCCGAACAAGCCCTCTATGACCTTGCTGAAAAAGGTGCCGTGAGCAAAGGGTTCTTCTCCTTCGACACGGCTCTGTCTGGTGCAATCTCAATGGCTGAAAAGGCCTATGCGCGAGAAGGCAAACTATCTGGCTTATCCACAAACCTTAAGGCGCTTGATGAACTCACGGGCGGTTTACAAAAAAGTGACCTTCTCATTCTTGCAGGTCGTCCATCTATGGGAAAAACCGCACTTGCTACCAATATTGCTTTTCAAATTGCAAAAAATTATTGGCAAGCTCAACGAGACGGCAATGTGCGCCAGCGCGATAATGGCTCTGTTGAAGTTATGGATGGTGGCGTTGTCGGGTTTTTCTCGCTTGAAATGTCTGCTGAACAACTCGCAACACGGATGCTGTCAGAACAATCTGGCATATCCTCGTCGAATATTCGCAAGGGTGATATTCATGAAGACGAATATAGCCGTCTTGTGGCCTCTGCCCGCGAGCTCAATGAAGTGCCTTTCTTTATTGATCATACTGGCGCCATTCCAATGGCTACACTTGCCGCACGCGCAAGACGCCTGAAGCGCCAACATGGCCTAGGCGTTATTGTTGTTGACTATCTTCAATTGGTGCGCGCATCCAACCGAAAGGGCAATGATGGCCGCGTCCAAGAGGTCAGTGAAATTACCCAAGGCCTTAAAGCTTTGGCCAAGGAGCTTGATGTTCCTGTTTTGGCATTATCTCAGCTCTCCCGTCAGGTTGAAACACGTGATGATAAACGTCCTCAACTCTCCGACTTGCGCGAATCTGGGTCAATTGAGCAAGATGCCGATATTGTTATGTTCGTTTACCGCGAGTCATATTATGTTGGGCGTGAAAAACCAGCTGAAGGAACCGAAGAGTTCTTAAAATGGGAAGAGCGAATGGCCAGCGTCGACGGAACGGCCGAAGTTATCATTGGCAAAAACAGGCATGGTCCTATTGGTATCGCCCGTTTGTCATTTGAAGATCGCTTTACCCGCTTTGGGGACCTAGCAGAAGATGACAGAATTCCTGAACGATATTTCGACTAACACTGTTTCTGATGTTAGCAATGCCATGGGTCGATTAGAGATTAATCGTTCTGCGCTCGCGCATAATTATGAAACAATGTCACAAAAGTCAGGTGCGGCGCGCACTGCCGCAGTGGTCAAGGCTAACGCCTATGGTCTGGGTCTTGAAAACGTAATCCCGACACTCATATCACATGGATGTGAGGCATTTTTTGTCGCTAACCTCGTTGAAGCCATTTCCCTCCGCCAGCATGCACCCAAAGCCGATATATATATATTTAACGGTTATACGGGTGAAGATATCGATGTTTTTAAATCTGAAAAAATTTTTCCATGTCTCAATAGTTTACACCAACTCATACTGTGGCAGACAGAGTGTCAAAAACTCGGCGTAGCACTTCCAGCATGTCTTAATATTGATACGGGCTTTAACCGTTTGGGCCTATGCGAAGCTGATATTCTGACCTTGTCTGAGACAAATGATTTATGGAATGGCTGGACGCTTAACCTGATTATGAGCCATCTTGCTTGCGCTGACACGCCAACGCATCCAATGAACCAAGCGCAACGCGAACGGTTTTTAAACATGACGGCGATGCTTCCCTCTGCACCGCGCTCGCTAGCCAACTCTGCTGGCGTGCTTTTGGGAGCTGATTTCCACTTTGATCTCACCCGTTGCGGTATCAGCCTTTATGGCGGCGCCCCGCAATCAACGGATACGGCACTAGAAAGCGTTGTGAGCCTTTATGGCTATATCCTCCAAATTAAAGAAGTGAGTAAAGGCGATACTGTTGGGTATGGCGCTGCATATATCGTCCAATCCGAGCAGAAAATTGCCATTGTTTCTGTCGGCTATGCGGATGGTTTTTTGCGTTCAACTGGGCATGCTCACCCGCCTTATGCTCTGGCACATATTAACGGACAACCAGCCCCCATTATTGGTCGGATCTCCATGGACCTGCTTGCCATCGATATAACTTCAATCGAAGATCAAATAGAGCCAGGAACAATGGTTGAGCTTTTGGGCAAGACAAGCTTAATAGACGCTGTTGCATCGCAAGCAGGGACAATCTCATATGAGCTTCTCACGGGGCTAGGAAACCGCTATAAGCGGATATGTTTATAACGTAGAAAGCCTATTATTTAACATGTCATATATTGCAATCATTGGTCAGTTCTTCATTGGGTTTTTTGCGGCGTCAGGTCGTTTAAGTCTGTTTACATTCCATGGTCTTAGCGCTGTTTTTATGCCGCCTCTTTACCCACGTATCATTTTGCAACAAGTCATGCGTATCGGCTATTACTCCCTACCCGTGGTTGCGCTCACATCCTTTTTTACAGGTGGCGTGCTCGCCCTTCAAATTTACTATGGTGGAAACCAGTTTAATTCAGAATCTATTGTAGCATCTATTGTTGCACTTGGTATCACCAGAGAGCTGGGCCCCGTCTTGGCCGGTCTTATGGTTGCTGGGCGCGTCAGCGCCGCTATTGCTGCTGAGATTGGCACTATGCGCGTCACGGAACAAATCGATGCTCTGACCACGCTTTCAACAGATCCTTTTAAATATTTGGTTGCGCCACGTTTAATCGCGGCAACCATATGTATGCCAATTCTTGCTTTTGTTGCAGATGTCATTGGTATTTTTGGTGGCTACTCTGTTGGCACGCAATCCTTGGGTTTTAACTCTGCGATTTATGTTCAGAAAACATATAATTTTCTCGAGCTGGGAGACATTACGTCTGGGCTCATCAAAGCTGCGGCCTTTGGCTTCATCATTGCCCTGCTTGGGTGTTACCATGGATATAATAGCAGTGGCGGCGCTCAAGGTGTTGGTCGAGCGACAACAAACGCCGTCGTGAGTGCATCAATCCTTATTCTTGCTGCAAACTATCTCATGACCTCATTATTGTTTGCCTCTTAAATCATGATAAATATCAAAAATATCGAGAAATCCTTTGGAACAAAGAAGGTCCTGCGCGGGGTATCTTTGAATATAGAAAAAGGACAGTCTGTCGTTATTATTGGCGGCTCTGGGTCTGGAAAATCGGTTTTACTAAAAAATATTCTTGGTCTAATGACACCAGATAAAGGTGAGATCATTATTGATGGACGCAACACAGTCGGACTTTCAAGACGTGCGCGCGCCGACATTGATGCGCGCATTGGTATGCTTTTTCAAAATGGTGCTTTATTCGACAGTTTAACAATTTGGCAAAATGTTGCTTTTGCCGACATTCAATCCCGCGGCATTTCTCAAGATGAAGCGCGGGCAATTGCGCGCGATGCGCTTGAAAGGGTTGAATTAAGCGAGGACGTGCTCGACCTCTATCCCGCGTCACTTTCAGGTGGCATGCATAAGCGGGTTGGCCTTGCACGTGCTATTGCGGCAAAACCAGACATTATTTTCTTTGATGAACCAACGACGGGGCTGGACCCGATTATGACAGATGTTATCAATCATCTCATTGTCGATTGTGTGAAAGACCTAGGCGCCACAACGATGACCATAACGCACGATATGACAAGCGTACGCGCAATCGCAGATGTCACAGCATTTCTCTATGAAGGACAATTTATCTGGACGGGGACACAAGATGAACTCGAACATAATGACAATACCTATTTACGCCAATTCATGGAAGGATTGCCCGAAGGTCCTATCCGTGTCGAAGGGGCAACTGCATAATGGCGCGTGTAAGCTTTGTTTGTCAGTCTTGTGGCAATGTCACAACCAAATGGTCTGGTAAATGTGATGCATGCGGGGCTTGGAATTCTATTTCTGAGGAAACAGCAAGTTCTGCACCCCCTATTGGTAAGGGCGCAAAATCCTCTCGTGGCAAAAAAATTGACCTGACAAGCCTATCTGGAAATGCGCCTGAACCGCAGCGTGCGGTCACAGGCATTCATGAATTCGACCGTGTTCTAGGCGGTGGGCTTGTGCCTGGCTCTGCTATTTTAATTGGAGGCGATCCGGGGATTGGTAAGTCCACACTGCTTATTCAAGCTGCGGCCAGTATTGCCCAAAAGGGTGGGCAAGTTGTTTATATTTCTGGCGAAGAAGCGCTTGCGCAATTGCGGATGCGCGCCGCACGGCTTGGGCTTGCCGATGCGCCGGTTATGCTTGGTGCTGAAACAAACATAGCCGATATCCTTAAGACCATCGAAGGGCACGGCAAAACCGATCTCGTGATCATCGACTCTATTCAGACCATGTGGTCTCCCGCGCTTGATGCGGCCCCTGGAACCGTCTCACAAGTCAGAACTGCTGGGCAGGAGCTCATTCATTTCGCCAAGAAAAACAATACTGCCCTTATTCTTGTTGGACACGTCACCAAAGATGGGCAAATTGCCGGACCAAGGGTTCTTGAGCATATGGTCGATACTGTGGTTTATTTTGAAGGCGATCTTGGCGACCAATTCCGGCTCTTACGGTCTGTTAAAAACCGTTTTGGCCCCGCCCATGAAATAGGTGTTTTTGAAATGCGGGGGACTGGACTTCATGAAGTCTCAAACCCCTCTGCCCTCTTTCTAGAAACCCGCGACGACAAAGTTGCCGGCGCCGCCGTTTTTGCAGGCATTGAAGGCACGCGACCAGTTTTAGTTGAAATTCAAGCTTTGGCCGCGCCTTCATCTTTAGCAACGCCGCGCCGTGCGGTTGTTGGCTGGGACGGAAATCGTTTATCCATGGTTCTTGCTGTCTTAGAAACACGCTGTGGCATTTCATTTGCTGGTCGCGATGTCTTTTTAAATATTGCCGGTGGAATGAAGATAACTGAACCCGCAGCAGACCTCGCTGTTGCTGCCGCGCTTGTTTCCTCGCTCTCCAATAAATGTGTGCCTAAGAATTGTGTCTTTTTTGGCGAAATCAGTCTCTCAGGGGCAGTTCGCCCCGTATCGCGAACGGCACTGCGTCTGCGCGAAGCCGCAAAGCTTGGCTTTGAAATGGCTATTTCAGCAAAACCTACGAATAATGGTGACGAAATTTCATCACATGATATAGAAACTTCTGCTATACAAGATCTTGCCTCACTTATAAGTAAATGCGGATTTCAAACCCCATAAATGACGAATGTTGTCATAGAGCGCTAAGAGAGAGAAAAACATGCAAGGGCTTTTCGTGTTAGATTATATCATTCTAGCCATACTTCTCATTAGTACTGCTCTTGCCTTTCTCCGCGGGTTTACACGCGAAGTTTTATCAATTGCAAATTGGGTTTTATCGGCTTATGCGGCTCTTGCTTTGGGCCCTTATATTGGCTCCTTAGTCATGCCCTATGTTGGCAATCAAACTCTGGCTCTCATCATCGGTTATTTCATTATTTTTATTGCTGTGATGGTGATTGCCTCATTGCTTATTAGTCGGCTAGCAAACAGTCTGCAAAACAGCAGTATCGGCGCTTTAGATCGGACACTTGGTATAGTCTTTGGTGCTTTGCGCGGCTTTGTTATTGCCTGTTTGGGATATCTTTTGCTGGTACTCATTGTCCCTCAAGGCGAGGAACCAGATTGGCTAACACAAGCGCGCTCTTATCCGGCAATTCAAACTGGATCTGCCGCTTTGCTAGCAACGATACCCGACGGCAGTCTGCCCGTAGACCAGAAAAAACTAAATGACGCCGTTTCAAAGGGACGCCAGGATATTAATAATGCTGGTAAAAATATGCTGATCGACCAAATTGAAAAAACGGTTGGCGATATAAAAGAGAATGTTACTGGCAATTCTTCTGACAAAGACAAAGACAGACAATCTGAAAAAGGCTATAAAGATAGTGATCGCGCAACGTTAGAAAGCCTCATAAAAGGCGTGCAAGGTCAAGAGTAACGCGCGGAAAGCGTAATATATTGGCAATTCGCGTCTTGCTTGCTGGCCTGAGCGATAATGTAATAAGTAATAGGGATGTGTTTCGTGATAGATGATGACCACTTACGCGAAGAATGCGGCGTTTTCGGTATTTATGATCATCCAGATGCAGCCGCTTTGACCGCGCTGGGCTTGCACGCATTGCAACACCGTGGCCAAGAGGCTGCAGGCATTGTTAGTTATGACGGTAAGCATTTTTTAGCTGAACGACGTATGGGGCTTGTTAGTGAACATTTCACCAAAGCCTCTGTGCTTGATCGCTTGGTTGGCTCATCAGCTGTCGGGCATGTGCGCTACTCGACAACGGGCGAAACAATTTTACGCAATGTTCAACCTCTGTTTGCAGACCTTGCCGGTGGTGGCTTTGCCGTTGCCCATAACGGCAACCTAACCAACGCCTTGACGCTTCGCAATGAACTCGTCAATCAGGGTGCTATCTTCCAGTCAACATCAGATACTGAAGTCATTTTGCAGCTTGTTGCCAGAAGTCGTCGCGGCAATACTCTTGCGCGTTTCACTGATGCTCTATTCAACATACAAGGCGCATATGCCCTGGTTGTGATGACCAATAAGAAATTAATTGGTGCCCGGGATCCACTGGGTATTCGTCCACTTGTTTTAGGACAAATAGATGGCAAATATATTTTAGCATCAGAGACCTGCGCCTTTGATATTATTGGCGCTAAATTTGTCCGAGAAATCGAGAATGGTGAAATTGTCGTTATCACGGATCAAGGCATAGAAAGCCACAAACCCTTCCCGCCAATGGATGCCCGCCCCTGTATTTTTGAATATATTTATTTTGCGCGGCCAGACAGTATTGTGAATGGACGCAGTGTTTATAATGTCCGCAAGGCTATGGGCGGACAATTGGCACAAGAAACCCATATCGATGCAGATGTTGTTATTCCTGTCCCCGACTCTGGTGTTCCGGCAGCTCTTGGTTATGCCGAAGTATCTGGCATACCGTTTGAACTTGGCATAATCCGCAATCATTATGTCGGCAGAACCTTTATTGAACCCACACAGTCTATTCGCGCTTTTTCGGTCAAATTAAAACATAATGCCAACCCAGGTATTGTTGCCGGGAAACGTGTCATTCTTATCGATGACTCAATTGTGCGTGGCACTACCTCACTCAAAATTGTTCAAATGATGCGCGATGCAGGTGCAAAAGAAGTGCATATGCGGATTGCCTCACCGCCGATTACGCATCCTGACTATTACGGAATCGATACGCCAAAGAAAGATCAGCTCCTAGCAGCAACACATACGCTTGAAGAAATGCGCGACTATATCAAAGCCGATAGCCTTAACTTTATTTCTGTTGATGGCATTTACAAAGCTATGGGGCATGAGAACGGCCGCAACCCAGACAAACCCGCCTTTACTGATCATTGCTTTACTGGTGACTATCCAACACCATTAATTGATCAATCCCGCGGCGATGATGTCAAACAACTCTCTCTTCTTGCTGAGCAAGGTTAAGCATGTCATTTAAAGGCAAAGTTGCTTTGGTAACCGGTGCAACGCGCGGAATTGGTTATGCCGTTGCCCGACAACTCGCCGAACATGGAGCCCATGTTATTTTGATAGGCCGTACGCAAAGTGCGCTTGAGAATTTATATGATCGGATCACCTCTAAAGGTGGCGAAGCGACTGGTGTTCCGATTGATCTGACGGACTATGACGCAATTGACCGTCTTGGCGCCGCAATTTTTGAACGATGGGGTCGCCTAGACATACTTGTTGGCAATGCAGGCATTCTTGGCCAATTAACTCCTTTGAGCCATTCTAATCCCGATGAATTTGAAAAAACAATTGCACTCAACACAACGGCCAATATGCGTCTTATTCGTGCTTTTGAGCCTTTACTGTTGCAATCTGAAGCTCCGAGATGCGTGTTCGTAACATCAGGGGCCGCACATAAAGCTCGCCCCTTCTGGGCATCCTATGCAGCTAGTAAAGCTGCGCTCAACGCACTTATTTTAAGCTGGGCGGCAGAGCATAAAAATGACAAATTAAGGGTTAATTTAATTAACCCTGGGCCGGTCAGAACCCAGATGCGCGCAAAAGCCATGCCCGGCGAAGCACCAGAAACCTTACCAAGCCCAGACGATCTAATACCATTATTTCTTGATGTTTTATCTTCGGACCAAGTGGCAACCGGTACAATCTTCGATTTTAAACGCTAATTTTATTGCTGGAAAAGCCGCATGCGTGAGCTATGTGGCAAAACTAGTTTCCATATGGGTTTTTTGTTTTTCGAACAAAAATTCGGACAGGCACACCGTCGAGCTTGAACTGAGAGCGTAATTCATTCGACAAGTAACGCTTATAGCTTTCAGGAACAGCTGTTCCACGACTTGAGAATGTAACAAAAGTCGGTGGGCGGGATTTGGCCTGCGTTATATAACGTAGACGAACAGGCCGTCCATTATCGGCAGGCGGCGGATGACGATCCACAACTTCACCTAACCAACGGTTCAATTTACCCGTCGATATGCGCATATTCCAAATTTGATATTGCCTTAACACTTCTGGCATTAGTTTTTCTAGTCCGCGGCCAGTCGCACCAGACATCATAATAACAGGGACACCCTTCAAGCGCGGCATCGACTTTAAAAGCATGTCATTTATATGCGAACGCACTTCTTCTTTATTAAGCTTTAAGTCCCATTTATTAATGCCAATAACGAGTGCGCGCCCTTCGCGCTCTATCATATCAGCTAATTGAATGTCCTGCTTGTCAAAGGGACTGCTGGCATCAATGAGCAAAACACAAACTTCGGCAAACTTAATTGCGCGTAATCCATCCGCCACTGATAATTTCTCAAGCGTTTCAGTGACGCGCGCTTTTTTGCGCATACCAGCTGTATCCCATAATATTATAGGCCGGGCACTGCCTCCATGATCGACATATTGCCACTCGACCGAAATACTATCACGGGTAATGCCCGCTTCTGGACCCGTCAACAAACGATCATAGCCAATTAAAGCATTTATTAATGTCGACTTACCTGCATTGGGACGGCCAAGAATAGCCACCCGGAGTGGCTTAGTCGTGTCATCAACGAAAGGCTCTTCCGGATCAAAGGGAATATTTTCTTCTTCTTCAAGCGCATCAACATGATTGGCATAGTCAAATTCTTCAATCTTAGCGCGAATTCGCTCATAAAGTTCTTGGGTTCCGTCGCCGTGTTCTGCAGAAAACTTAATCGGATCACCCAAACCAAGTTTATAAGACTCGGCCACGCCGTGCCCCCCAGCACCCCCTTCCGCTTTATTTGCAAGAAGGATAACGGGTTTTCCAGATTTTCGAATAATACGTGCAAAGAAATTATCTTCGGGCAATAAGCCTGCCCGCGCATCAATCAGCATCAAAATAACATCGGCTTCGGCAATGCCGGCTTCTGTTTGCTCGCGCATCCGAGCTTCAAGAGATCCTGCCTTTGCTTCTTCAAAACCGGCAGTATCAATCATCCGAAAGCGCAGGTCTCCTAAACGTGCATCACCCGACCTTCTGTCGCGTGTTACACCTGGTTGATCGTCAACAATCGCAAGCCGTTTACCGGCAAGTCGATTAAATAATGACGATTTCCCAACATTTGGACGGCCGACAATTGCAACACTGAGTAAAAAAGAGGATTCTGACATAGGACGCCTAACGATAGGCGAGAAGTTCGCCCTCATCTGTTAAAATATAAAGTGTTTCATTGGCAACAATTGGTGGAACACTAATGGGATCACCGACATCAATGCGACGCGTAATGTCACCATTATTAGGAGACATGAAATATACCTCACCCTCAGAGGATGCGACTATTAATTGTCCTCCAGCGAGAACAGGTCCAGCCCAGCTAATACGACCTTCTCTATCTTCTTCATCGTCAAATGCAGGCAACTGGCTGATCCAACGAATACGCCCAAGGTTACGCGTGAGAGCAACAACTTTAGAGTCAGTTGTTACAACAAAAACACTATCCAGCGTAACCCAAGGGGTTTCAATAGAACCCACATCAGCCGTCCATGCGCGTTCTCCAGACCTAACATCGATAGAGACCATACGACCACCATGACTAACCGCAAACACGCGATCACGATCAATGACAGGACGACCAACAATCGCAGTTAACTCAGAAATTGGTGTCACCTGCATCGAGCGAGCAGAAAGACTATCTGACCAGTTCTCAGTCCCATTTAATGTTCGCAATGAAACAACTTCACCGGAATTAAATCCAGCAACAACGACTTGATCGGAAACGGCAGGGCTCGATGAGCTTAAAATACCTGCCGTCTCAGTAATAGCGAGGTAATCCCATATACGCTTTCCATCAGCAGTTGCGAATACTTGTAGCCGGCTATCTTGAGCGACAATATAAATTTTCCCATCACGCACCGTTGGCGCATTCGAAAAAGGCACATCAGAGCGCACCCGCCAAGTAATTTCGCCAGTTCCGGCATTAATACAAACTAATTCACCAAAGCCTGTGGCAACAAAGATATGACCAGCTTCATAGGCCATGCCCCCCATAAAACCGTCATCAGGGCTTAGCTTCTTTTCCTTAAAGCCAAGAAATCTGGTTAAACTTGTATTCTTTTTCGTCCATTCAGGAACGACATCTTGCTCCCATATTTTTTTACCCGTACTTGCGTCTACTGCTACGATATCAAGCTCTGCACCCATTGCAAAAACACGGCCTTCCGCCACAAGTGGCGATGCCATAATTCGTGTTTGGGCGCTATTTCCTTCGACAATATCAACGGAAAAAAGCTCTTCAACTTCACCAAGAGCAAGGTGGTAAAGGGCATTACTTGGAAAGCCGCCGGGCTGGGTCCAAGAGCTATTATTAAATGCTGGGGGAATTTGAATTTCCGTTTCTTCAAGACGCGGATCAACTAATAATTCCCGATCATAAGAAAGTATCGAGATGCGATCGCCTTCAATATCTACTTTTTCTTCGCTTTTACCGCATGCGGTCACAAGAACGAGCGCAGAAAGAACCATTAATTTTCCGAAATATTGCATTTTTGTGCCTTTACTGGTCACGTGTTTGTAATTTTTTAAGAGCTTCATCCAGTAATATATTTGCCCGTAACTTCATAGCCTGACTAACAGCTGTTGTATCGAGGTGAACAAGTAAAAGATCACGTGCCTGAAGCGGCTGATCAGCAAGCAGATAAGATAGAGCAAGAATTTCACGGGCTTGCCCACGCATACCATGTTGGTTTTGTAATATTTTAGATAATCTAACTTCAATATCAGCAGGCGCCACCACAGAGACAAGGGCAGCTCCAGCCTGTAATGTTGCATAATCTCTCACAGCGAGTGGGAGCTGACCATTGGCCGCAACCTCCTCAAACATTCTTGCTGC
>CBFHJI010000024.1:0-20600 GCA_965656255.1 Alphaproteobacteria bacterium | reverse complement strand
CGACTTTGCTCATTGGTGACTATCTTATTGTAACGAAATTCAGCTATGGGTTTTCACAGCACAGTATGCCTTTTAGCCCACCCCTCTGGTCTGGGCGTGTTTTGGCGTCTCAACCAGAACGTGGCGATGTTATCGTCTTTAAGTTACCTCGAGATAATTCAACCGATTATATTAAACGTCTTATCGGCTTGCCGGGTGATCGCATTATGGTGCGCGCGGGTATTCTTTATATTAATGGCACGGCGGTAAAACGTGAGCTTGTAGCTCCTTTTATTGATCATGATAAAGCGGGTAGGGAGCGGTCAATAAACCAATATCGAGAAACACTCCCAAATGGCGTTACCTATTTGGTTCTTGATGAGGATGAGCAATCTATCGCTGATAATACAATTGAGTTTTTAGTGCCTGAAGGGCATTATTTTATGATGGGTGATAATCGCGATAATTCTACCGATAGCCGTTTCCTGAGCTTTGTAGGTTATGTGCCATATGAAAACTTGGTTGGACCTGCGCAATTTCTTTTCTATTCCTTCGATGACCGAACAAAGTGGTGGCAAGTTTGGGAATGGCCCTTTGCCATTCGATATAGTCGTTTGTTCAACATGATTAATAGCTCTGATGAGTAAATATATAGAGTTTGAAAACCGCATTGGGTATGATTTCAAGGATCAAGCCTTACTCGAGCTTGCTTTGTCTCACCCAATTCAAGAAGTCACTTTAAGCAATGAACGTCTGGAGTTTCTCGGCGATCGAGTTCTCGGACTTATTCTTGCGGATTATTTGGTTGGTGCATTTCCAGATGATGCTGAAGGGCATTTGGCACGTCGTTTGGCGCATTTGGGGAGTGGCTTGATTTGCGGTCAGATTGCTCAATCCTGGGGGCTTGATACTGTTATCATTCGGGCAGAGGAAAAATTAACCGAACGTGTTCTCTCAAATTTTTGTGAGGCAATTATTGGTGCGATTTACCTCGATCGTGGACTTGAAAGCGCCAGAGCATTTATTCTAAGCCATTGGGGCGCGCGACTTCAGGAAAAGCCGTTTGTTGACTCCAAGACACAATTGCAGGAGTGGTCGATGCAAGCGGGCCATGGCTTGCCAAGTTATAAGAAACTGTCACAAACAGGTCCTGCGCATGAGCCTATGTTTTTATATGAGGTGCGTGTTGAAAATGTAGGAACGGCGAGGGGTGAGGGCGGTTCAAGGCGTCAGGCCGAGCAGGCTGCAGCAGCAAATTTATTGTCGCAATTAGAAAATTAGGAATTGGATTCAGGTATATGACAAAAACAAAATGCGGCTTTGTTGCGATTATAGGCCCGCCTAATGCGGGAAAGTCGACACTGGTGAATTGGCTGACCGGCCAGAAGGTAACCATTGTTACGCATAAAGCGCAAACAACACGCATGCGTTTGCGTGCGGTCGTTCAGCATGAAAATGCCCAACTTATCTTGGTTGATACGCCTGGAATTTTTAAACCTAATCAGCGCCTTGATCGCGCTATGGTTCAAGAAGCCTGGGCTGGTGCTAATGATGCCGATGCCGTTTTGATTGTGCTTGATGCGATTGCGGTTGGAAAACCAGAAGCAGATCTTGTGCTGGAAGGCGTTCAGCACATTACAAAGCCGGTATATCTCGCGATAAACAAAATCGACCGCATTGCAAACAGGGATTTGCTGGCCATTGTTGACAAGCTGAATCAGCGCGCAAACTTCTCAGATATTTTTATGATTTCTGCGCTTAATGGTGATGGTGTTGAGGATTTAAGAGCAGGGCTTATTTCAAACTTACCTGAGGGACCTTACCTTTATCCTGAGGACCAAGCTGCCGATATTCCCTCGCAGCTACTTGCCTCAGAGATTACACGTGAAAAGCTTTTCTTACGTCTTCACCAAGAACTCCCCTATACGCTCACAGTTGAGACGGATAAGTGGGAGCGCAAAAAAGATGGGAGTGTTCGCATAGAACAAACCATATTTGTTCAGAGGGATGGGCAAAAAGGTATTTTATTAGGCAAAGGTGGCAAAACCATTGGGGATATTGGTGCTTTAGCGCGACGTGAGCTTGAAGACATTTTTGGGCATCGCATTCATTTGTTCCTTTTTGTTAAAGTGCGCCAAAATTGGATGGATGATCCTGAGCGTTATCGTGTGCTCGGGCTCGACTTTAAGGCTTAATTCATGGAGTGGCAGGCTCCAGCATTACTACTTTCGGTGCGCAGCCACGGTGAAACAAGCGCAATTGTTGATGTTCTAAGCCGTGACCATGGTCGGTTTTCTGGGCTTGTTCGCGGCGGTACATCGCGGAAGCAAAAGCCTATCTTGCAAATTGGTAATCTTGTTGATGCTCATTGGCGGGCACGTTTAGCTGAGCATCTTGGTGTTATGGTGCTCGAGCCGATAGAAGCAAATGCGGCAAAACACATGAACAATGCCAGCTCTTTGGCAGCGCTTGTGTGTTTATGTGAGTGGTTGCGTATTTTGCCAGAGCGGCAAGCCTTTCCACGTCTATTTGATACGGCTCAAATTATCCTTGACCATCTAGCTGATGCCGAAGTCTGGCCTGCTTTATTTGTGCGTTTTGAGGTGGCATTACTTGAAGAAATTGGATTTGGATTGGATCTATCACATTGTGCGGCTACGGGTGTTGTGCACAATCTAAATTATATCTCACCGCGGAGTGGACGCGCAGTTTGCGAAGAAGCCGCCGCGCCATATTTGGATAAGCTTTTTCCTTTGCCACTCTTCTTAAAGTCCCCAGATGCCCAGGCAAGCCCACAAGATGTGATCGATGGCTTTGCGCTCACTCAACATTTTCTAGAGCGAAGGGTACTTCATCCTAATGGCAAAAACATACCAGAAACGCGAGAACGAATGTTAAGTGCTCTCAACCGGTTTTTGAGTTGAATTATGCCCTAAGAATCTGTCTATAAGAGCATTATGAGCAAAGTCGAGATTAAAGAACCGGTTGCAGAACCTATTGGCCTTCGTGAGGCGCTTGAAACGCGCTACCTCGCTTATGCTTTGTCGACCATTACCAATCGCGCATTACCTGATGTTCGTGATGGTTTGAAACCAGTTCATAGGCGCATTTTATTTGCTATGCGGCAATTGCGGCTTGATCCTGGCCAAGGGTTTAAGAAATCTGCCCGGGTGGTCGGTGATGTTATCGGTCGTTATCACCCTCATGGTGATCAGTCCGTCTATGATGCGCTTGTTCGACTATCACAAGAGTTTGCTGCCCGCTATCCACTGGTAGATGGCCAGGGTAATTTTGGCAATGTCGATGGCGATAATGCCGCTGCTATGCGTTATACTGAAGCACGTATGACGCGCGTGGCGCAGTTGCTGCTCTTGGATCTTGATCAAGATACTGTCGATTTTCAGTCTACTTATGATGGTGAAGACGAGGAACCGCTGGTTTTTCCTGCCGGTCTGCCAAATTTACTTGCCAATGGGTCATCAGGCATTGCTGTTGGTATGGCAACGAGTATTCCCCCTCATAACATGGATGAGTTATTAGCTGCCGCTGATCATCTTATTAAAGCGCGTGAAGCACGCATTGATACCTTACTTAATTATATTAAAGGTCCTGATTTTCCGACGGGGGGTATATGTGTCGAGGATGCAGATTCCATAAAGGCAGCTTACGCTACGGGCCGTGGGAGTTTTCGGGTACGTGCTCGGTATGAAATAGAGTCTTTGCCGCGTGGTCAGTGGCAAATTGTGGTTACGGAAATTCCATATCAAGTGCAAAAAGCACGTTTAATTGAGCGTATTGCAGAGCTCATGCAAGCTAAGTCCTTGCCGATGCTTGAGGACATACGTGATGAAAGCGCAGAAGATATACGTCTTATTTTAGAGCCGAAAAGTAAAGATATTGACCCCGTTAAAATGATGGGAGCTCTTTTCAAGCTAACCGATTTGGAAACGCGTATTTCGCTTAATATGAATGTATTGGATGCGCAAGGTGTGCCGCGCGTCATGGATCTAAGGGAGGTTTTAATCTCTTGGCTCGATCATAGAAAAGTTGTTCTCGTTCGCAAAAGCAATACGAGATTAGCGAAATTGGAAGCGCGTCTGGAATTGCTTGATGGTTATTTAATCGCTTATTTGAATCTTGATGAGGTTATTCGGATTATTCGAGAAGAAGACGAGCCACGTGATGACTTAATGAAGACTTTTAAATTGACGCTTAATCAAGCTGAAGCCATTTTGAATATGCGTCTACGTGCTCTTCGCAAGCTCGAGGAAGTAACGATAAAAGGTGAGCATAAAGAGCTGACGACTGAACGCGCTCAGCTGAAGAAATTATTAAAAGACGATAAGATGCAATGGCAGCTTATATCTGGCGATATTAAACAGCTTAGAAAAGAATTTGGCCCCAAAACCGAACTCGGTCGTCGTCGCACTACTTTTGACGCGATTGCTGTTGACGAGAATGTTTCACTCGATATTTTCGTTGAAAAAGAACCTATTACAGTTATTTGCTCTGAAAAAGGTTGGGTACGTGCCGCCAAAGGCCATTTAGAAAATGGCCAAGGCCTAACTTATAAAGCTGGTGATAAGGGTAAGTTCGTCTTGCATGCGCAAACGACGGATAAGCTTATTTTGATTGCTTCTAATGGTCGCGCATATACGTTGGATGCAGGAAAATTGCCAAGTGCGCGCGGGCATGGTGAACCTGTTCGCCTTATGCTCGATATTGATCCAAGTGATGAGATTATTGAAATTTTCCCATATGATGAGACACGCAAGCTATTATTTGCATCTCGTATCGGCAATGGCTTTATTGTCGCTGAGAGTGAATTAATCAGCGCTCGTCGCGCCGGAAAGCAAATATTAAATGTTAAAGCACCTGATGAAGCCGCTGTTTGCGTTCCCGCTTCAGGCAATATGGTGGCCGTACTTGGTGAGAATAAAAAACTACTCTGCTTTAAGCTTGATGAAGTGCCTGAGATGGCCAAAGGTAAGGGTGTGAGGCTGCAACGTCACGGAGATGGGCACTTGAGTGATGCACGTGTTTATGCTGACAAAGAGGGGCTTTCTGTTATAGATGCTTCTGGACGCACACGAGTATTCGATGATTTAAAAGACTGGCAAGGAATGCGCGCGCAAGCAGGACGTATTCGTCCAAAAGGTTTCCCCACAAATGGACTTATGGGCCCGGCTTTTCCAAACAGGTTATAGACCTGAATTCACTATTCTGGATTACTCGTTCGGAACAAGATTAAAGGTTTCATCAGCGACATAGCCCCAAAACTTGGCTTGAATAAGATATGCGCCTTCTTGAAAGCGTTTAGCGTCGAGCTCTACAATCTTAATCTCTTCTATCACTTGACCGTCAGGAATAATTATCCGTTCAGACGGCTGTATCTCGCATTCTGGAGGACTTCCAGAGGCTTGGATAAATGTCCCGTTACGATCAGTAACAATAAATCTAAAAACGCGACAAGGATTTTCAGCTTTAAGCTCCATGTCGCTGCCCGTTAGGTTTTTAAGCCGAACAACAACGGGGAGAGGGACAACACCGCCCGCAGATACGAAAGCATGATTTTGGGGGACGCCAAGCTCAAGGCCAATTTCGCCCTCTGAAATTGTGTTTTGATCGCGTAAGTAAAGTGCGACCCCAAGGAAGATGATAACACATATAATCGTCGTTATAAGAACGGGGGACATTTTACTGAACATTGTAAGCCTCTATTTAAAAATTTGGTCAGGCAACCAGGTGATGAGGTCCGGGAAAGCGGCAAGGATCGCAAGTAATCCTAATTGCATAATAACATAAGGTATTGCGCCTTTATAGATCTGCATTGTTGTAACGCTAGGTGGTGCTACCCCGCGAAGATAAAAAAGTGCGAAACCAAATGGTGGTGTTAAAAATGATGTTTGAAGGTTAATTGCCATCATAATACCAAGCCACACAGGATCGATGTCCATTGCCAGTAATATTGGGCCAACAATAGGCACAACAACGAAGATAATCTCGATAAAGTCTAGAAAGAACCCAAGGAAAAACATAACGAGCATAACAGCAATGACAGCGCCAACTTCGCCACCTGGAATATTGAGAAGCCAGGCTTTAATTTCTTCTTCCCCGCCTAGACCGCGAAAAACTAATGAGAAAAGTGCTGCCCCAATAAGAATGATGAAGATCATCGATGTTGTGTTCATTGTACTGCGCATGACTTGAAGCAGAACGCGGTCAGGCCATGTTGCGCGTAATGAATGTGCTAGCGATAAAATAAGTGTGCCGCAAAGGAAAATAGCAAAGCTAATAGCGACAATATCAAAACCGCTGAGAACGTCGCGGTTAATGCGCAGATCTGTATTGACCGTCATAATGATAAGGAGTGCCAGAGATAGCGCGCCGATTTGGGGCATGCGGCTATTGGGTTTTAATCTCTGTCCAGCAAGAAGCAATGTGCCGATGGCACCCACAGAGGCGGCCTCAGTTGGTGTGGCAATGCCACCTAAAATTGATCCTAAAACGGCAAACATAAGTGCGACTGGCGGGATGAGGCTTTTGAGGACTTGTGAAACTTTTACAGTGCCATCTAATTGTGTTGGTGGCGCTTTATGCGGATAAATGGTGGCTATGATGATTTGGTAAACAATATAAATGCCAACCAAAATGAAACCCGGAATTAAAGCGCCGGCAAATAATTCACCAACAGAAACAGTCTCTGGCGAGAAAATACCTTGTTCAAGCTGTGCTTTTTGATATGCATTTGCAATAACATCACCGAGCAAAACAAGGACAATCGAAGGCGGAATGATTTGCCCCAATGTTCCTGCTGCCGTAATGGCACCACTTGCAATAGCTGGGTCGTAACCGCGCTTTAATAAAGTCGGAAGGGAGAGCAAACCCATAGTGACAACCGTCGCCCCGACAATGCCTGTCGAGGCCGCAAGTAATGCGCCCACTATTGTAACAGACACAGCAAGCCCGCCGCGAACCCCGGCCAAAATATGTGTCATATTGTCGAGAAGATCTTCAGCAATTTTTGCGCGTTCAAGCATCGTACCCATAAAGACAAAAAGAGGCACGGCGATCAGCACCTCATTTGTCATGGTCCCGAATATACGTTGTGGGAGGGCATAGAAATATGAGCTGTCAAATACGCCCATCATCATGCCAAAGATAGCAAAAAGAAGCGATGAACCTGCAAGGGTAAACGCTACAGGAAAGCCCAGCATTAGAGCAAGGCAAGTAACAGCAAATAAAATAAGGTCTAAGTGATCAACAAGGTTCATATATATTTCGCAATCATGTCTGTGGTGTTAATTTGCCACCTCGACACAAAATCGAAATCCCTTGTGCGAGTATTTGAACAGCAAAAATAAGAATGAATGTTTTGAAAACAAAAAGACAAGGGAGGCCGCTTGTTTCGCGGGAGGATTCTCGAACAGCCCAAGACATACTGACATACTCGAAAGATACATAAAGAATAAGAATAGTTAGAGGAATTGCAAAAAAGACTGTGCCCAAGAAATTTATTCGCGCTTTTGTTTTTTCCGAAGCAGTCGCATAGAACACATCAACTCTGACATGGCTGTCATCTTGCCATGTGGCTGCGGCCGCACTTAAGAAAAGAATGCCATGCATATAAATGATGGCTTCTTGAAGCTGAATAGATCCGATGCCAAAAACGTAACGTAAGATCACAACCAAAAACTGCACGAGCACCATTATTAGGGTTAGCCACTGCGCAGCATTCCCGATTGCGGCATTAATTGCATCTAAACCAGATGCTATTTTTTGAAGGAAATAATGAGCCATGAAACTAGTATTCGCGCCTTGCTCTCGTATAAGCTTCTTCTGACAATTTACCCCACTCCATAGAATTGATCATAGAGGCTTTAAAGCTATCATAAACTTTTTGGGTAAAAGCATCCTTTGCGGCAATGTCACGTAGTACCGTTTCCGAAGTTGATTTCAGACCCGCCATGACTTCTGGCGAAAATGAACGGACTTGTACTTTATGCTTTTTAACTAATGTCTCCAATGCGCTGGCATTTTTATAGTTATATTCGGCAAGTGTGCTTTCATTCTCTGCCATACAGGCATTCGTGATGATTGCTTGTTGGGCTTTAGTGAGTTCATTCCAAACATTAAGGTTAATACCCGTTGAAAGGCCAGCACCCGGTTCGTGAATGCCTGGGCAATAATAGTATTTTGCAACTTGGTAAAAACCAAATGCTTGGTCATTCCATGGCCCAACCCACTCAGACGCATCAATGGCGCCAGATTTCAAACTCGGGAAGATTTCACCGCCCGGTAAAGCAACAGCTGCGGCTCCAAGACGTCGCATCACTTCACCACCAAGCCCCGGCATACGAATTTTGAGCCCTTTAAAGTCTTCGAGCGTGTTGATTTCTTTATTAAACCATCCACCCATTTGGACGCCTGTATTTGCTGACATAAAAGGCTTGATAGAGAAATTGGATGAAAGCTCATCCCAAAGCTCTTGCCCGCCACCAAAATATATCCAAGAGTTAAGTTCTTGTGCCGTCATACCAAAAGGAACGGAGGTAAAAAAACTAAAGGCAGGTGATTTCCCCTGCCAATAATATTCTGCGCCATTATACATGTCTGCCGTTCCCGTTGAAACAGCATCAAAAGACTCAAAGGCGCCAACGAGTTCACCAGCGGCAAAAATTTTGATGGTAATTTGTCCATCCGTCATTGCATGAATGCGTTTAGCGATATTTTCTGGTGCCGTGCCAAGGCCAGGAAAGTTTTTAGGCCACGTCGTGACCATTTTAAGTGTTCGTTTGCCTGT
Source organism: Alphaproteobacteria bacterium (assembly GCA_965656255.1). Lineage (GTDB taxonomy): Bacteria > Pseudomonadota > Alphaproteobacteria > RS24 > RS24 > JAYODZ01. Next base: position 11,818 of record CBFHJI010000024.1, on the reverse strand, counting down.
GGCAATTGCTGGCGTCGCAAAGGAAGCTGCGGCCGCACCTAAAGCAACTGAAGATAATAGATTACGACGACTTACAGGTTTTGCCTGACTGCTTTTTGTTTTTTGTTTTGTTTGGGTCATTTTTTGTTCTCCCTATTGCGATTTATCTTTGGCGACGTCTGTAAACTATGAATGTTGTTCGAAACACGTTTACTTATGAACGTTTACATTTGAACGCTTACCCATGAACGCAGATGAGGCCATGTCACGCAACGGCACCCAGCCATTAAGTGTTAGCTCTTCTAGAGGTTTAAAACGGCTTTTATAAGCCATATTAGTAACTTCGCTAATAAAATACCCTAAATAGACATATGGCAAGCCTATAGTTTTGGCTTCTTGAATTTGATCGAGAATAACGAGTGTTCCCAAGCTAAGGTGAGGCATATCTGGCGCAAAAAACGTATATACCAGGGAAAAACCATCATTTAACCGGTCGCGTAAGAGGCAGGCTATTAAATGCCCTTGGCTTGAGCGGTATTCTACAATTTGAGTGTCGACCGCTGTCTCTTCTATCATTGCGATATAATCGAGGCTTGTCATTTCACTCATGCCACCTGTTAGGTGTCGGGTATCGAGATAGCGCCTGAGAAGGTCATATTGCTCGCGTGTCGCATCTGGTGCCAGAACATGTCGAGATATTGTCTTGCCATGTGTTAATACACGTTTCATATTTTTACTTAACTTAAACGCATTAACGCATACGCGAACAGAACGACAGGCTGTACAATGTTCGCAAGCAGGACGATATACCATGCTTTGACTGCGCCTAAATCCGTTTTGAGTTAGCCTATTATGCATCTCATCAGCATTATCTCCGACCAAATGGGTGAAGATTTTCCGTTCTGAATTGCCGTCAATATATGGACACGGCGCATTGTCCGTGAGGTAAAAAGATGGAAGGCGATGTCCAGTTTCTTGGTTCATGGTTCTATTTTACAGTCCAAAATAGACGGGTGCAAAGAAAGAATATGTCGCCCAAATGATAAGAATAAGAGGTACGCCCGTTTTAACAAAGTCTATAAATTTGTAATTTCCAGGGGACATGATCAAAAGATTTGTCTGATAAGCCATTGGTGTTGCAAAGCTACAATTTGCGGCAAAGATCACAGCAAAAATAAAGGGTGTTGGGTCCACACCTAATTGTGATGATAAATTAATTGCAATAGGCGTGAATAAAACAGCCGTCGCATTGTTTGACAATATATTGGTCACAATTGCGCATATGATAAAAAAGATCGAAAGAATAATGCTGACGCTTTGTACTGCAAATAGAGCAAGGAGCTGGGTAGACGTGAATGTTGCGCCACCGGTAATCATAAGGGCCTCTGACATGGCCAGAGCGGCACCAACAAGCATGTAAATACGCAAGTCAATTCCACGTCCAGCTTGGCGAATATTGAGAACGCCTGATGCAAGCATAAGTGCGGCACCTGCAAGGGCAGCGACAACAATTGGGAGCAGTCCTGCCGCCGCAGTGAAAATAGTACCGGCAAATATAAGCTGAGCGCGTCTTGCATACGCAAAGTTTGGAAGCTCTTGTGCACTCCATTCCATTAATAATGCATCGCGGTTTCCGCGCAATTGTTCGATATTACTTTGTGTGCCCATAACCAAAAGAACATCACCGGACTCGAGCCTAATATCTGACATTTGATGACGTAACATCCGTGCGCGACGTTGAACACCAACAATCATACAGCGCGTTTCATGGCTAAACCCTGTCTGGTATACAGCGCGCGATGTCATTCGTGAGCCAGGCGCAACCACAAGCTCGGCAAGCATTAAATCCTCTTTATGGGCATTAACGGCTCGCTTGGCGGAGCTGTTAATGTTGCTGGCAAGCGGGTGGTCGCTATTTGTCATCATATCGCTGATTTCACGTCGCGTGGCTGCCAAATACAGTCGATCATCAACTTGAAGCTCATAATCATCAAAGGGCGGCACGATAACACCCTGTCGTCCTTCTATCATTTGAAGGGTCATGGCGTTACCTAATTCGGCAAAAAAACCAGCCTGACTTTTTGCACCGACGAGGGCATCATTTTCACGTAATCTGACTTCAATAATAAACTGTCTGCCTGTTGCTGTAGCTACTTTTTTCTCAGCTTCTTCGGTCTCGCGACCAAGAATAAAGGGCATAACCAAAACGATATATAAAATGCCTGTCACCATCAAAACAATGCCTGGGATTGTTTGATCGAAAAACCCAATCGTGATGCCGGATGTTTTAAAAGCTGTGCTTGCCACAAGCAAGTTGGTTGATGATCCAATGAGAGTCAGCATGCCACCAAGTATGGATACAAAACTAAGGGACAGCATGTGGCTTCGGCCTTTAAATTGGCCGCGTAAAATAATCGCGGAGAGAACCGGAATAAACATTAAGACAACAGGCGTATTATTTAAGAGCGCGCTCAAGGAAAGCACCAAAGCTAAGGCAACAAAGAGCGAGCGAATAGGTGCACGCACTGCATTTTTTGTTGTAAAATCTATAAGACCTTCAAGTGCGCCAGAATGAAATAGCCCTTGGCCCATAACCAAAAGCGCCAAAACTGAAATAAGGGCAGGATTGGCAAAACCAGCTAATAAGACAAGTGGGGAGAGAAGGTTTTCTCCTGAAGGTGCCTCTAAAGGAAAAATTGAGAAGATCAGAAGTAAACTGACCACCGCGATGAGAGAGGTCAATTCCATCGGAATGCGGTCGAGTGCATATAAAATAATTGCACTTAGAATGACAGCAAATGTCAGCCACATGTGAACATCAGCGTAAAACAATTTGACCTCGTGAAATTTAGCGTTTGGAGTGCTGTATAACAATATAGATACGACCAGAGTATCATATATATTTAGGCTTAACGATATGCCAAAGATAAATTAACACCGCTATATTTATAAAGGAGAGAGACTATGAAAACATTTGCTTTTATTGGGCTTGGTGTCATGGGCTTTCCCATGGCTGGACATTTATCGTCTGCCTTTAATGTGCGGGTTTATAATCGATCATCGGAGCGCGCTGTCAAATGGCAAAGTGCAAATAAAGGTGTTATTTGCCAGACGCCTGCTGAAGCAGCTCAAGGGGCGAATGTTGTATTTGTATGCGTTGGCAATGATGATGATGTTCGTTCGGTTATTTATGGCGAGACGGGGGTCTTGGCCGGCATTTCCGAGGGTGCAATATTGGTTGATCATACAACGACATCAGCTGAACTTGCTCGCGAACTTTATTCTGCATGTAAGCAAAAAGGAGTTGGGTTTTTGGATTCTCCCGTTTCAGGTGGGGAAGCGGGAGCCGTTAACGGCGCATTGACGATTATGGTCGGAGGTGATGATGCTGTTTATGATATTGCGGCACCGGTCATGTCCACATATGCAAAGTCAGTTCGTCTTATGGGGCCTTCAGGGGCAGGGCAGTTAACAAAAATGGTTAACCAAATTTGTATTGCTGGACTTTTACAAGGTTTATCAGAAGGGTTAAATTTTGCAGAACGAGCAGGGTTGAATATTGAGGACGTTGTTTCCGTCATTTCAAAAGGGGCAGCACAATCTTGGCAAATGGAAAATCGTGCCCAAACAATGCAACTGAATAAATTTGACTTTGGATTTGCTGTTGATTGGATGCGCAAGGATCTCAAGATTTGTATTGATGAGGGGGAGCGGAATGGTTCTGATTTACCCATTACAAAACAAGTCGATCAGTTCTATGAAGATGTGCAAAATATGGGGGGTGGCCGTTGGGATACATCCAGCCTTATCGCGCGTTTGCGCGCACGCGCTTCTGTTCGTTAGCCTTCGGAAAACAAAAATCTTCTTTGATTTCAATATACTTAATTGAAGTAAATGATTGGGAATAAGCCACTACTATCAACTTATTGAATAGGAATAAATAAGAGATTGTTTATTGTCTATTGGAGTAAGTTATGTTGTTTCCCCCTTTGTTGTTATGGGCGTCAAAGCGTTTTTCTTTAATCGGTACAATCTTTTTATTATCACCCATCTTGTTGGCTTGCAGCGGATCCTCGTCGTCAACGCAAGCGGGTTCTGACATAAATTCTGAGACGTCTTCAACCCAACTAAAGGATGCGTTAGGAAAATTATCCTCAAATGTTTCCCCTGATAGTTCTTGGCAAAAAGATGCCGAATATGAGGGCAATAATGGGCTTGATCTTATAAAGGCTGATAAGGCCTATGAACTAGGCGCGACAGGTGCCGGCCAGACCATTGGTTTTTTGGATACAGGTATTGCTTTTAACCATGATGAGTTTGCGGTCCTATCAGGAGATAAACCCAAAATTTCATTTAATAAAATTGCTAATGGAATTAAGACAGCGACCGACCTTAACTTGGACCATGGAACGGCTGTCGCGAGCATCGCGGCTGGTAGCCGTGGCTCGGGTTATCAAATGCATGGTGTGGCTTATAATGCACAAATTGCGATGTGGGGTATTGAGAAAAACAGCAATGGTCTCGCAATTACCAGCGACGCCATCGAGCAAGCCTATCGCTCATTTAGTGAGTCTGACGTGCGGATCATTAATAATAGTTGGGGCATGTCTTTAATATATGACCCCGTCAATGCGTCCAGCCAATTTCTAACCGCTAGTCGATATTTTGGGGCGAGTATAGATCTCATGGCAAATGGCAGAACGATTTACGTCTTTTCTACCGGCAATGAGGGGGCTGATAATGTTGTGGTTACAGCGGCTTTACCTCTGTTTTACGAAAAACTTATGGGTAAATTTATTGCTGTAACAGCAGTCGATCTTGATGGAAATATTGGCCACAAAGCAAATAAATGTGGAGTTGCATCAGCTTTTTGTATTGCCGCTCCGGGTGAGAGTAATATCGAGGCAGGTTACATTAAGGCTGCAAGAGCATCGGGCAGTTATCAATATGTAAATGGGACAAGTTTTTCCAGCGCCTATGTATCGGGGGCGTTAGCTCTTATGCGTGAGGTTTTTGGGGATCAGCTCAGTGCCGCGCAATATGTAACCCGCCTGTTTGCGCGGGCAAATAAGTCAGGCAAATACGCAGATAAAACAATATATGGGCAAGGGCTTTTAGATATATCGGCCGCGGTAAACCCAGCGGGTGTGTTGAGCGTGCCTTTATCAGACGGCACTAGCTTCGTACTTAATAACTTTTATGCTGCCAGTGTTAGCCCGACGTTTTTTAAGCTTATTCAAAATTTGGGACTAAACTCTCATGTGATCGCTCTTGATACTTTAGGCGATCCCTTTCGTGTCGATTTAAATGCGATTATTCGCCCAAGCGAAGAAAATGTGTTTGATGAGTTAAGGGTAGCGGCAATTGAGGCTGAAACACCCCAGCCAGCTGAAGCTGGTCATTTATTTTGGTCTGCTAATAGCAATATTAAAACAACTATATTTGATGCATCATTTTCTAAGAACAGATTAACCTTTGGGGCCTCATTGAAGTCATCGCCTCAAATCCAAGATGGGTCTGCAGAGCAAAACCCCGCATTGGTTGGTTTTATGGGGTTCAAGCCTGCGTCACCTTTTTTGCCGTCTTTTAATATCGGGGCTTCGATTCAAAAAAATGGCCTTCTTAGTTTTACAGGTAAGGGAGCTGGTTCAACCATCGGGGTTGGGCAATCTGTTTATCTAGGACTCAATAAGGATATCGAACTTAATGAGGATTGGCGCCTCTCAGCAAAAGCCCAATGGGTCAACGGTTCGCTTGAGGCGCGAGGAGGACTTATTGGTGATTTAACAATTGAGCGCGCGTCGACATATGAACTTTCTCTGAAAGGGCCGAAGACAATAGTTTTCTTGAAACAGACTCCGCGAATTGATCGTGGAAAAATGCGTATGACCTTGCCAACATTTCGCGCACCAAATGGCACTGTTACATTTCGCGATACACAATATCAGTTACGCCAAGCCCCTGAATATATGATAGGGGTCACGCATAAACTTTCTCCATACAACCAATTTATGGTGAATGTAAATTCGCAAGACAATTCAGTATCTTTAGGGTTTCGTCGCAATTTTTAGGCTTGTTTAATAATCTCTGCGGCTTCCATTGCGAAATAGGTCAAAATACCATTGGCCCCAGCCCGTTTGAAGCTCATGAGGCTCTCAACGATTGCTTTCTCGCGGTTGAGGTAATTTTTCTCAAATGCCGCACTGAGCATCGCATACTCACCAGAGACTTGATAAGCAAATGTAGGAACATCAAAAGTATTTCGACACAGGCTAATAATATCAAGATAGGGCATGCCGGGTTTAACCATGACCATGTCAGCGCCTTCTTCAAGGTCGAGCTTTATTTCGCGAAGCGCTTCAGAGCTATTTGCGGGGTCCATTTGATAACTGCGCTTATCTCCTTTTAGGAGACCGCCAGAACCCACAGCGTCTCGGAAAGGACCGTAAAAAGCAGAAGCATATTTAGCGCTATAAGCCATAATAAGCGTGTTCGTGTGATGAGCACTTTCAAGGCCGGCACGAATGGCACCGATGCGTCCGTCCATCATGTCGGATGGCGCAATAATATCGCAGCCAGCTTCTACTTGGACCAAAGATTGTTTGACCAGGATCTCGACTGTTTCATCATTAACAATTGTATCGCCAATCAATAGACCATCGTGGCCATGGTTTGTGTAAGGGTCCAGAGCAACATCACATAAAATACCAATGTCTGGCACTTGTGCTTTAATTGCGCGGACCGCTCGACAAACGAGGTTTTCAGGATTTAGGGCCTCACGACCATCTTCTGTTCTTTTTTCTACGGGTGTATTCGGGAATAGAGCGATAACGGGTATGCCGGTCTCAAAGGCACTTTGTGCGGCGGCAACAGCAAGATCGATGCTTAAACGTGCAACGCCAGGCATAGAGCTTATTTCTTCGCGGGTATTTGTGCCTTCAATGATGAAGATTGGCCAAATAAGGTCGCTTACAGCAAGTTGATTTTCTGACACTAAACGTCTGGACCAATCTGACTGACGCAACCGCCGCATGCGCGTATTTGGAAATGAACTGCTCATCGTTTATCACCTATAGAATATATTGTTTTCATACTCTCTCTTAAGCCATTGTGCAATCAGCCGCTGTCACAACGTTGCTAAGACTTATAAAACATGACAAAACCAAAAACCTAGTCACCTGTTTCAAACGAGGAAGCTCTTAGGAGAAACTGAATGGAAAACGAACTGATCACGCGCATAGTCGGACATTGTGGCCATATCGTCTTAAATCGACCAAATGCTCTTAATGCGCTTACCTTAAATATGGTGCGCCAGCTTGATACGGTTTTGCGTCAGTGGTCGCAAGATGATGCCGTTTTGCATGTGTTAATAGAAGGTTCTGGGGAAAAAGGGTTTTGCGCCGGGGGTGACATTCGTGCGCTTCATGATTGGGGTAAGTCGGGTGCGCCTGAGGCAACGGGATTTTATCGTGAAGAATATGTTGTTAACCACCTCATAAAAACATTTCCAAAGCCCTATGTCGCTCTTATGGATGGCGTAACCATGGGCGGTGGGGTTGGTGTTTCAGTTCACGGAACATATAGAATTGTCACGGATAGAACTGTCTTTGCCATGCCTGAAACGGGTATAGGTTTATTACCAGATGTTGGCGGCACCTATTTTTTGCCGCGCTTAAAGGGAAAAATTGGCACCTATATGGCGCTGACAGGGGCGCGCTTAAAAGCCAAGGATTGCCTTTATGCGGGAATTGCGACGCATTATGTCTCAGAGTCCGAAAAGGAAGCTTTGCGCTTAGCTATTCTTGAATGCCATGACATTGCAAAAGTCTTGGCTCCATTTGCTCATATGCCAGATGACGCGCCGATTCTATCGTATCAAGCAGATATAGATAGGTTATTTCAAGGTCAAACTGTCCTTGAGATATTAGGGGCACTTAAAGCCGATGGGGGAGAGTGGGCTCAATCGCAAGCAGATATTATCGTACAAAAGTCGCCCACGAGTTGTGCTGTTGCACTAGAGCAAATGCACCGAGGTTCTGTCGCTGATTTTGAAACTTGCCTAAGCCTGGAAATGAGAGCTGTTACGCGTATCATGTCGGGACATGACTTTTATGAAGGAGTAAGGGCGGTTATTATCGAAAAAGATAATAACCCCAAATGGCAACCGGCTACCTTTGAAGACATATCTATTAATAACATATCTGATATGTTTGAGACCTTAGGCGATAAAGATCTTATATTAAATTAATGTTTTTTAACAATATGTTAGTTAATCAATTTAATTAAAAATCTTAGGTATAAAGCGGTTCGTTTTTGCTTGATATTCGGCATAACCTTCACGTTTGCTCATGTATTTCTCAAGCAATGCAGCACCTGAAACACGCACAAGCAAAAAATTCATGATGATGGGGGCAAATAGCGTCCAGCTGACTTCTGGGGCAGCTGAAATAGCGGCAAGGCTTATACCCCACCAAAACAGAGCATCACCAAAATAATTCGGGTGTCGTGAGCGCGCCCACAGACCCGATTTTAATATGCCTCCTGTTTTTGCCGCGCGGAAGGCTGTGAGTTGAATGTCAGAGATAGTTTCAATCAATAAGCCAATGACGGCAATTATGAGAAAGACAACAAAAGCTGTTGGTGCCGCTGGTGTCGTCGCTGCAAATGGAAAGAGTTGAATGAGGGGCTGTGCCACTAAATACATAAGGAGACCCTGCAATCCGAAAACAATATAAAGGCTTTTCCACCAAAACCCAGGTCCAGCATTGCGGCGCATGGATTGATAGCGTTTATCCTCTTCTTCTTCTTTGCGCCAGCGAATGAGCAAATGCCCCCCCAAACGAACAGCCCAAAGTATAACAAGGACATAGAGGGCAAAAACATATGGTGAGAGGCTTTGCACATTGGCAATAGCCAAAACAGCAATTAAGCCGTAGCCCAATCCCCAAAACACATCAATGATTCCTGCATCTTTACGAATGACACTAAAAAGCCAAACGCCAATGAGCATGATTGTAATTGCATATGCACTGATTAACCCAAAGCTCATGATCTCTATCCTTTAAAAGCAACACCTTAAAATATGGTTGGATTGTAGGCTAAGATTAATGAAGGTCAAATATCTTTTGCGAATCATCGCGCGACCAGCTTTTGTCTGTGATGTCATTTAGTCGCATATATTAAGGGTATTTTTAGGCTTTTGTAGGCTTTTTTGGGGGCAAAATAAAAAGAGACGAGGAAAATATTTGTAGATGCAAAGAGACATGCTAAACATTGCGCAATGTCATTCAGAGGAGCAGTCATGGAAAGCATCACAGAATCCGAGATCAAAGATAATGGTTTCTTCTCCAACAGCCTAAGTCAAAGTGATCCTGCCATTGCAGATGTTGTGACTAAGGAATTTGGTCGCCAGCAACATGAAATTGAGCTTATTGCATCTGAGAACATCGTTTCCCAGGCAGTCTTAGAAGCCCAGGGTTCTGTTCTGACAAATAAATATGCTGAAGGTTATCCTGGTCGTCGTTATTATGGTGGTTGCGAATTTGTTGATATTGCCGAAAGCTTGGCCATCGAACGCGCATGCAAGCTTTATGACTGTTCCTATGCCAATGTTCAGCCCAATTCAGGTTCTCAGGCCAATCAGGCCGTCATGCAAGCCTTGGCCAAACCAGGTGATACAATTCTGGGCATGAGCCTCGCTGCCGGTGGGCATTTAACCCATGGTGCGGCACCCAACCAATCTGGCAAATGGTTTAATGCCATTCAATATGGTGTTCGCGAAGACGACCATCTTATTGACTATGATGAAGTTGAAGCTTTAGCCAAAGAGCATCGTCCTAAGATCATAATTGCAGGTGGTTCTGCCTATCCACGCATTATTGATTTTGCAAGATTTCGTCAGATCGCTGATATGGTAGACGCTTATTTGCTTGTTGATATGGCACACATTTCAGGTCTCGTTGCCGGTGGTGTGCATCCAAGCCCATTGCCTCATGCCCATGCGGTGACGACTACAACTCATAAAACCTTACGCGGTCCGCGTGGTGGTATGATTTTGTCTAACCATGATGATCTTGGAAAGAAATTTAATTCAGCGATTTTCCCTGGTATTCAGGGTGGACCTTTAATGCACGTTATTGCGGCCAAAGCCGTTGCTTTTGGTGAAGCTTTGCGCCCAGATTATAAATCTTATATTCAGCGTGTGATTGATAATGCGCGCGCCTTGGCGGAAACGCTTAAGGGGCATGGATTTGATATCGTCTCAGGCGGCACAGATAATCATTTGGTGCTTGTTGACTTACGTCCTAAAAAACTAACTGGCAATGTGGCTGAGGTGGCTTTGGAAAAAAGTTTTATTACATGTAATAAAAACGGCATTCCATTTGATCCGGAAAAACCTATGGTCACTTCTGGTATTCGCTTGGGCACTCCAGCTGGCACAACGCGTGGCTTCGGTGTTACTGAGTTCAAGTTTATTGGTGATCTGATCGCTGAGGTCCTTGATGCAGTAAATGAAGCGGGTGAAGTTGATCCTGCTATACGAAGCTCTGTTCAGGGACGCGTCGAAGAACTCTGTGCACGCTTTCCAATTTATGGTCGCTAATTAATGCGTTGCCCATATTGTTCTAATGGCGACACGCAAGTTAAGGATAGTCGCCCAACTGAAGATAATTCCGTCATTAGGCGTCGTCGTATCTGCCCTGATTGCGGTGGACGTTTCACCACATTTGAACGTATTCAGTTACGCGAGCTTACAATCCTTAAAAATACAGGCCGCAAAGTGCCTTTTGATCGTGATAAGCTTATGCGATCTGTGCAAATCGCCCTGCGCAAACGCCCCGTTGAAGCAGAACGCATTGAGCGTATGGTGTCAGGTATTGTTCGCAGGTTGGAAAACCTTGGTGAAGCAGAAATTCCAGCACCCGTCATTGGTGAATTGGTGATGGAAGGATTAGCTGCGCTTGATCAAGTCGGATATGTTCGTTTTGCCTCAGTCTATAAAAACTTTAGAGAGGCTAAAGATTTTGAAGCCTTTTTGGGGGAAATGTCCGATCTCGATTAGAGATGTCATTTTCCAAATAGGGAGATGGCGTGTTGGGCATCCAGAACGCACAAGACACAGAAATTGATAGTATCCTTTATATGGATCGCGCGTGCCGCGTTGCTGCACGCGGTTTAGGTATCGTTGCGCCTAACCCAAGTGTTGGGTGCCTTATTCTTGATAAAAATGGTCGGCTTGTTGCCATTGCGCGCACGCAAGATGGGGGGCGCCCGCATGCAGAATCTGTTGCTTTAGCAATAGCCGGTCAAGCCGCAAGGGGCGGTGTTGCTTTTGTAACACTTGAGCCATGTGCCCATGAGGGGACGACACCATCCTGCGCCCGATTGCTTGTTGAAGCTGGCATTAAGTCTGTTGTCATTGGTGTGTCTGATCCAGATCCTCGAACTGCGGGGCGCGGTGAAGCAATGCTTAGAAAAGCTGGGCTTGATGTTGTCGTTCTCAATCACGAAGGTGCTTTTCATGTTTCGCAGGGTTTCATGTCGCGCCTTATGCGTCACAGACCTTTCGTCACACTTAAAATTGCAGTGACGCAAAATGGTTATATGCGGACGCCTGCCAATTCGTCGCCTGAGATAACGGGCGCGATGGTAAAAAACAGAGTTCATTTGATGCGGGCCGAACATGATGGGTTGATCACAGGCATCGGAACCGTTCTTGAGGACAATCCAGCTTTTACTTGCCGCTTACCGGGCATGCAAGATATGTCACCTAAGGTTTATATTCTCGATAGAAATGCTCGGTTTGCGGTGGGCTCTCAGCTGGATAGAGTGGGCACCG
>CBFHJI010000023.1:0-21798 GCA_965656255.1 Alphaproteobacteria bacterium | reverse complement strand
GCTATCATTGAAGGTGGCGTGAAGGTTGTTGAGACCGCAGGACGCAGCCCGGAAGCCTATATGCCAGCGCTTAAAGATGCCGGCATTAAAGTCATTCACAAATGCACCTCTGTGCGTCATGCTTTAAAAGCAGAGCGAATAGGTTGTGACGCCGTGAGTGTCGATGGGTTTGAATGTGGTGGTCACCCTGGAGAAGACGATATCCCCAACATGATCCTCTTACCGCGAGCTGCTGAAGAACTCAAAGTCCCCTTCCTTGCATCAGGCGGTATCGGAAACGCACGCCAGCTGGTTGCGTCACTCGCACTTGGTGCTGACGGCATTAACATGGGCACGCGTTTTATTGCCACCAAAGAAGCACCTGTTCACCAAAACGTGAAAGATGCAATTGTGGCTGCATCAGAACTAGACACACGCTTAATCATGCGACCGCTTCGCAATACTGAGCGCGTGCTCGCAAATTCTGCGGTTGATCGTATTATTGAAAAAGAAAAAAGCCTTGGCGCAGATATTAAAATCGAAGACATCATGGATGAAGTCGCTGGCGTATATCCAAAAATTATGTCTGAGGGCACAATGGATGCTGGCGCTTGGTCCTGCGGCATGGTTGCCGGTCTTATTCACGATGTGCCAAGCGTTCAGCAGCTGGTTGATAACATTATGAATGGCGCCGAGGAAATTATCCAAAACCGTCTAAAAAACTTTGCGGCTTAATTAAATATAAGCCTAATCTGAACGACCAAATAAAATGCCCGGCTGGTCTAGCGACCAGACCGGGTATTTTTTTAGACAGCTCATAAAATCATCCCAATTTAAAAATGCATTAAGCCATGGCCGCACCGACGCCAACTCGTTTGCGTTGTCAAACCAGTCAGGGTCTGCAATTCGAAACTGGCGAATAAATGGCAAGACTGCCCAATCGGTAAAACCCGGTACATCACCGCTCAACCAAGAATGACCGTCGCGAGGAACAGACCCGAGCAAAATATCCAATGCTGCATCTCTATGCTCTTCTGCCTGCGCCCCGGCATATCGGGTTGCATATTTATAACGATCAAGATGAAACTTAAACCGATCATCAAAAACAGAAATTAAATCACGCTGTTCATCGCTAGGCGGGACAATTGTTGTGCCTTCAATTGCCCAAAACATAACATCAAGACTTTCGTCAATAACCCTGCCATCACTCAAGTGTAAAACAGGGACCGTGCCTTTTGGTGATAGCGCAAGCATGGAGGTTGGTTTATCGCGCAATAAAATTTCACGAAGCAAAACCTGACGCCCAGACATCCAAATGGCGAGACGCGCGCGCATGGCATAGGGGCAACGCCGAAAACTATAAAGACAAGGCAGTCCGGCGAGAGGCTCAGTCATGCAGTTTCTTTGATGGCGCATCGCCACCCAAATGAACCTCGCCGCGTGAACGCGCCAATTCAATTTGTTTTTGCCGCTCCGCAAAACGCATTTTTTGATCAGGGGTTATTTTATCATGACACTTAGGACAAGAGAGGCCGGGCGTATAATATTCGCTTAACTTATCATCTTCCGTAATGGGCATCCGGCAAGCATGGCACATATCATAATCACCCTGCGCCAAGCCATGTCGCACTGACACACGCTGATCAAAGACAAAACAGTCGCCATGCCAAGTGCTTTTTTCTTCTGGCATTGTTTCCAAATATTTTAAAATACCACCCTCGAGGTGAAATACATTTTGATAACCACGGCTCACCAAATAGGAAGTCGATTTTTCGCAACGAATACCGCCAGTACAAAACATTGCAATATTCTTTGGTTTCTTGTCTTGTGGAAGACTATCTAGATAGCCATCCACCCATTCTGGAAATTCTCTAAAACTCTCCGTTGCAGGATCAATGGCACCCTCAAAAGTCCCAATCGCCACCTCATAATGATTGCGCGTATCAATCACGATTGTTTCCGGGTCTTTGATTAATGCATCCCAATCTTGAGGGGCCACATAGCGCCCAACACAATTGGTCGGATCAATATCGGGTTGCCCCATTGTTACAATTTCTTTTTTAAGTCTCACCTTCATCCGATGAAAGGTATGCTCTTCGGCAAAACTATATTTAGGTTTTACATCCTCAAAGCCAGCTTGCTGGCGTAACCAGGTCATAAGCTGACAAATACCAATATAATCCCCTGAGACAGTTCCGTTTAATCCTTCAGGAGCGATCAGCAAGGTGCCATATATGTTAGACTTGGCACATTGCGTGGCCAGCGGCCCACGCAAAGATGCAGGATCGGCAATAGGCGTAAATTTATATAACGCCGCAACCACCACCGGCGTACTGTTTGGCGGTGTCGGAACATCCTTGGCCAAATCATTGTTATTATCAAATGCATTCATAGGCGGAACATGCCCAAAAAAATATTTAATTTCAAGATGTCTCTTTTTTAAGATCTAAGGTCGAAATCATTATCGCAAAATGACCAACACGAAACGGATACAATGGTCATGAATAAAGTTCGGGCAGTCTTAAAACCCCACGGCGCGATCATCCAAGCCGCGCATCCAATCGGACGCTCCCTCATAGCGACCATCATCTAGGCGACGGATTATTTCAAGACGTCCAAGCTCATAAGTAAAATTTGGCCATGTAACAATTTTATGCCCTCGTTGATACAACCCCGAGAGGTCTCGCAAATCAAGCGTGCCCTTTTCAAACAAGACTATATCCGGCTGCCATTGGCTATGAAATTTCCGCGCGTTAACGGCCTCTTGAGCGGTCATCCCAAAATCAATCATATTTAGAATAGACTGAAACACGGATGTAATAATCGTCGCGCCACCAGGCGTCCCAATAACTGCAAAAAGATCATCATCCTTGCTGACAATTGTTGGCGTCATCGAGCTGAGCATGCGCTTACCTGGCGCGATCGAATTCGCATGCCCGCCGAGCAATCCAAATTGATTGGCATGACCTTGTTTAATCGAAAAATCATCCATTTCATTGTTAAGAAAAAAGCCCGCTCCTTTAACAATAACCTTACTGCCAAAATTACCATTAAGTGTTGTTGTAATTGCAACCGCATTCCCTGCCGCATCGGCCACAGAAAAATGCGTCGTCTCAACACTCTCAATGGCCGGGGCAAATCCCGTTGCAATGTCAGCACTATCCGTTTTATGGTTTTCATCAAAATCAGACATACGCGCGGCAATATATGCAGGGTCCATTAATTGCTGAACCGGCACGCGAACAAAATCAGGATCACCCAAATGGACTGCGCGATCGGCATAAGCGCGTCGTTCGGCCTCAATCAGAAGATGCATATAAGCAGCGCTATTATGCCCTAAATCAGACAAATTATAAGGCTCGACCGATCCCAAAAGCTGGGCAAGTGCAACCCCGCCGCTTGATGGAGGTGGCATAGAGATGACATCATAACCTCTATATTGAAACGCAAGAGGCTGCCGCCATATAGCGCGATAGTCATCAAGATCTTTTTGCTTGATAATGCCGCCTCCGCTTTCCATTTCTTCAATTAAAAGCCGTGCTGTATCGCCCTGATAGAAACCCTCAAGACCTTCATCTTTAATCCGCGTCAAGGTCTTTGCTAAGTCCTCAAAAACAGCAATATCACCAGCTTGCCAACCGCCTGTCTTAATCACAGTGCTGGAATCACGGCTATTTATCGCAAAGGCATCGGCATATCTATTAAACATATCCGCGGCCTTCTCGGTCAAAACAAAACCATTTTGCGCGAGCTCAATGGCAGGCGACAATAAAACCTCCCATGGCAAAGAGCCAAAACGCTGATGGATAGAAACCATACCCGCCACTGAGCCTGGAACACCAACTGACGCATGCCCCTCCAGGCTTTTGCCCGGGATCACCTGCCCGTCAGCATCAAGAAACATATCTAATCGTGCGGCAAAAGGCGCCCGCTCTCTAAAGTCGAGCGCACCAGCCGTGCCATCATTCAAGCGGTAAACCATGAAACCGCCGCCACCAATATTACCAGCTTGTTGGTAAACCACGGCCAAGGCAAAATTAACCGCTATTGCCGCATCAAACGCGTTACCACCTTGAGCTAGTATATGACGCCCGACATCGCTCGCCAGACCATGGGCCGAAACAACCATCGCAACATTGCCATAAATGCCACGATCGGTCGCTTCACTGCGAAAATTATACTTAATATAATGCGCCTGCATAAGGCCAAATGGCGCAAGCACATACGCCAACACCAAAAGCAAAAATATTAAAACCGTCGTAAAATGTCGCATAATGAGCCCTGAGAAATAAGATTTAAACGATCATGCCATAGTGATGGCAATTCTCAACCATGAATGCATTGGCAATGCGTTGAGACCTGTAAAAATGAAAAAAATATCGCAAATATAGCCAGCCAGTTTAGAAACAAGCCGTAAAACAAATAAAAAATGAGCAAAGCGTCATTTTTTGACAGATTAACCAGAAAATTAGCGTTATAAGGTTGCAAAATCGCATATGAACGTTATTTAACTCTAAAATCGCTTCTGTTTCATTTTTGATAATAAAATGTGTAAGCAAGCTCCCCACTCTGGACCATTTCTGCAAAAGGCATCTCAATGAGTTTTGACCCTAATAGTAAAGATAAGACCTCCCTCGAGAAGCTTATTGCCCGATTATCGGCAAATAAATCCGTCTTAATCGCATGTATCATCACTATTACCTTGTTTTTATGGGTTATTTCCGGCGTCTTGTTTAATGAGAAAGAGCGCATTAATGCACCCGCCATTGCTGAAAAAACGGGCAACACCGATATCTTCCAGGTTGAAACACAAATTGTGAACCAAGAGGAGCACACGCGGATCATTGAGCTTCAGGGCAGAACCGAAGCTGATCGTCAAGTTACCCTCTCAGCTGAAACCACTGGAATGATCTCAGCTATGCCTGTTTCTAAGGGGCAACGGGTTAAAAAAGGCGATCTTATATGCCAAATAGATCCGGGAGCCCGCAAGGCTCAACTTGACGAAGCCATAGCCCTGCAGGCCGCGCGCAAAATTGACTTTGAAGCAGCTAATCAGCTTTTTGAAAAAGGCCATACATCCAAAACACAAGTCGCAACTGCAAACGCCAACTATGACGCGGCAGTCGCGCTTAGAAAAATCCGCCAGGTTGAACTCGAGCGCACATATATAAAAGCGCCATTTAGCGGCATTATTGACCGCCTCCCCCTTAAGGTTGGCGACCTGCTGAAAACCGGCAGCGTATGCGCCAAGCTTATTGATAAGAGCCCATTGCTCATGATCACATATGCTGGCGAAAACGATATTTCTAATATTCAGGTCAATGCAACAGCATCTGTGTCCTTGGCAACAGGCGAGGACGTTGATGGCGTTGTACGCTATGTCGCAGAAAGCCCCTCAGGCTTAACGCGCACTTATCAAATTGAAATAGAGTTACCCAATAAAGACGAAAAATTGCGCGACGGTGTAAGTGCGCGCGCAATGATCAGCGCGTCCAATGTTCAAGCGACAAAAATCTCGCAAGGGATAATGACACTTAACGCATTAGGTGATGTTGGTGTCAAAGTGGTGCGCGAGAATAAGGCTAAATTCATTCCAGTGACCATCATATCTGATAATGCAGATGAAGCATGGGTCATGGGGCTTAATGCGCGCGAAGAATTGATCATTGCCGGCCAAGACTTTGTCAGTGATGGCGAAATGGTCCGCACCCAAGATGACCCCAATGGGTCAGGTAAAACACTTGATAAGTTTTCAGCCAAGTAACGTCCCAATAGGATGATAAATAATGTATAATTTCGTTACACAAGCCATTGAAAGAAGCCGCGCAGTCCTTGCTATTATGATTGCGCTAACACTCAGTGGCATGATTGCTTATATCAATATTCCCCGCGAAGCTGACCCAGATATTCCGATCCCATATATTTATGTCGGCGTCGTATTACCGGGCATTTCCCCTGCTGACGCGGAACGGTTGATCGTTAAACCGCTAGAGCTAGAACTACGCAGTTTAACCGGTGTTGAGGAAATTATATCTACGGGAGCACAAAATTACGGCTCTGTACTCTTAAAATTCGATGTCAGCTTTGACAAAAACCAAGCTCTTATCGACGTCCGAGAGCGAGTAAACGCAACCAGATCGAAATTACCCGATGACGCCGAAGAGCCCGTCGTTAAAGAGTTCAACACCGCTTTATTTCCCGTTATTATGGTCTCGCTTTCAGGCGATGCCCCAGAGCGCGAGTTATATGAACGGGCCAGAGCACTCAAAGACGAAATCACAGGCATTCCTGAAGTCCTCGAGGCAAATCTCGTTGGTCACAGAGAAGAACTGCTAGAGATCAATATTGATCCACGAATGTTGGAAGTTTACAACATTACGCCGGTTCAGTTATTTCAGGCCATTAACCAAAATAACAAGCTCGTTCCAGCCGGCGCCATGGACAGCTCAAGCGGTAAATTCGCAATTAAAGTCCCTGGATTACTTGAAAATATTGACGATATCAAAAACATCACCATTAAAACCGATGGTGACTCGGTTATTCAATTGGCTGATATCGCCCAAGTTCGTCGCTCATTTAAAGACGCAGATCGCCGAGCTCGATTTAATGGCAAACCCACTATTGCCCTCGAAGTCACAAAACGTATTGGCGCGAATATTATTGAAACGACTGCCGCTGTTCGTGATGTCGCTGACGCCTATACCGTCAATTGGCCTGAAACAATTCGCGTTGACTATTCCTCTGACTTCTCAACAATCATCTATGATATGATCGGTGGACTTGAAGTATCTATCACCAATGCGATTGCATTGGTGATGATATTGGTTGTGGCCGCCCTAGGATTGCGTTCGGCCATTCTTGTGGGCCTCGCAATTCCGACTTCTTTTCTTATTGGATTTTTCATCATCGATTTATTTGGCTATACGCTGAACTTGATGATCCTCTTTGGGCTTGTTTTATCCATCGGTATTCTTGTCGATGGCGCAATTGTTATTGTTGAATATGCAGACCGAAAAATGGCCGAGGGTGATGATCGCAAAAAAGCATATGCGCTTGCTGCGTCTCGAATGTTCTGGCCTGTGACCTCCTCGACATTAACAACCCTTGCCGCCTTTGCTCCTATGTTATTTTGGCCAGGCGTAAGTGGAAAATTTATGTCTTACTTGCCGATCACAGTTATCATTGTGCTGATTGCCTCGCTTGTAACCGCCATGGTCTTTTTACCTGTATTAGGTGGATTAATCGGAAAATCAGAACAAGAGGGTGATGATGTCTTGTCTGGTTTGGCTGCAGATAGCAAATTAGACATTCGCGCCATGCGTGGGTTTACTGGCGTTTATGTTCGTTTTGTTGATTGGTGCATTGAGCGCCCTGTCAGGGTTTTGCTTAGCGCTGTCATCATTTTATACTCTATTGTCTCCCTCTATGGACAATTCGGCCGTGGGCTCGAGTTCTTTGTTGAAATGGAGCCCCATCAGGCAAATATTTATATCAAGGCACGTGGCAATTTTTCTATCGATGAAGCGGACCGTCTGACCAGAAGAGTTGAGCGTATTATTCTCAACACACCAGGCGTCGAGTCAGCCTTCACACAAACTTCCGCTGGCGGTGGTGGTGGTGCGGGCGTCAGCAATGATGATCGCAATAAACCACGAGATGCCATTGGCGCCATCCTTGTTGAGTTCTCTCATTTCTCGACACGCAAACGCTCCACTTTAATTTTGGAAGATATTACAAACCAAGCCAATCGTATTCCTGGCATATTGGTCGAAGCGCGCAAGCGCGAAGACGGCCCACCTACGGGTAAGGATGTGGAAATTGAGCTTGCTGGCTTCGAGTTCGAGCCCCTGCGCAAAGCTGCAGCTCATGTGCGCGGATATTTTGACAGTCGCGTAGACAAGCTGCAAGACGTTGAAGATACCCGCGACCTCCCCGGCATTGAATGGTCACTATTCGTCGACCGCGAAGCCGCTGGGCGTTTCGGTGTCGATGTCGCCACAATTGGCAACATTGTTCAGTTTGTAACTGGCGGCGTGCTGGTCGGAAAATACCGACCTGACGATTCTGATGATGAAATCGATATCCGTGCCCGCTTCCCGTTTAATGCGAGATCTTTTGATCAACTCGACCAACTCCGCATTTCAACTCCAAATGGCATGGTTCCCATTACCAATTTTGTCAAACGAGAGCCGGGGCAACGTGTTGGAAATATTTCGCGCAAAGACGGTTATCGCACGATCACAATTAAGGCCAACACCAAAATAGACCCTGAAACTGGCAAAAAATTTATTGCCGACCAGGCCGTTCAGGACTTCAAAGCTTGGCTAGAAGATAACCCTGTACCTAATGGGGTAAATGTAAATATTTTGGGCGCGAATAAAGAACAAAAAGACGCGGGAGAGTTTCTAGGTAAGGCCATGATGGGATCATTGTTCCTCATGTTCATTATTCTATTGCTTCAATTTAATAGTATTTACCACACTCTCCTGACGCTCTCGACAGTGGTTATGTCAACAATAGGCGTCTTGCTCGGTATGCTGGTGACCGGTCAGCTCTTTAGCGTTATTATGACGGGCACAGGCATTGTTGCTTTGGCAGGTATTGTTGTGAACAATTCAATTGTTCTCATTGATACTTTCCAACGATTAAACAAATCAATGCCATCTCGCGAGGCTATCTTACGGGCAGCTGGACAGCGCTTACGCCCCATTCTCATCACAACCATAACAACAATGATAGGTCTCTTGCCTATGGCACTGCATGCTAATATCAATGTGATTACCCGCTTCATTGATATTGGTGCGCCAGAAGGCTTTTGGTGGGTTCAATTCTCAACCGCCATAATCAGCGGCTTGGGATTCTCAACCCTGCTAACACTCATCATTATTCCTGTCATGATTACTTTACCAGAGCGCATGCCAAGCTTTAAGCAAGCTGCGCTCAAGCGGATCATGTTCTGGAAGCAGACCCAAAACGTCTAAAGGCCTTTATTGATGCTTAATAGCCACTGCATGCCATAACCTTCGGTTGATTGGCATGCAGCGGATAGGCCGCTCATAAAAATGATTTAAAATTCTGTCACCTGCTCTACTGGCTTGCCACATGGGGCAAACATGACAGAGCCATTAACCTTCGGTTAATTGGCGTGCGGAACGACGATAACTCATAAAGCTGATCGGCAATGACACAACATAGCCTAAAGCAACGACGCTCAAAATCTTCCATGGAAAGGTAAAAATCGCCGCGGCAGCAAAACCAAAGGCAACCAAAATAGGCAGCACATATTCACGTGGCACGCGCGTGGTTATGCCTTTCCCAGAATATGTTGGCCAGCGAGACACCATCAAAATAGCAATTGCAATCGAAAACACTGTCATAGCCAAAGGTGTGCTCCGCAAGTCAATGTCATATCCTAGATTCAACCAAATAGGAGAGAGCAGCAATAACCCAGCCGCAGGTGTTGGCATGCCAACAAAGAACTGGCGCATCCAGATTGGACGATCGGGCATATCAAGGGCAGCATTAAAGCGCGCTAAACGTAAGGCACAACATGCGCCATAGAAGAGCAACACAAACCAACCAACGCGCCCAAGGTCTTGCAAACCCCACATGTATAAAACCAATACGGGGGCAAGACCAAAATTCATCAAATCCGCAAGACTATCAAGCTGAGCACCCATTGGGCTTTCGGCTTTCAAAAGACGCGCCACACGACCATCAAGCGCATCTAAAAAGGCGGCGCCAATAATACACAGGAGTGCCATTTCAAACTTACCACTTAATCCGTAACGGATCGAGGTTAACCCTAAACTAAAGGCAATTAAGGTTAAGACATTTGGGATGAGTTTTGCGAGGGGAAATGTAGAACGAACGCGTGACTTACCCCGCTCCTTATGAATTGGTTCGTGCTCGCTCATTGCGTAACAACTTCGCCAATACCACTATCAGAATCCACATCCGCAAGAATAGTTTCACCGGCAATGGCTGTTTGCCCAAGCGCTACTTTAGGGGAAACACCTTCTGGCAAATAAACATCCAAGCGACTACCAAAGCGGATCAACCCAAACCGCTCTCCGGCCGAGTAATCATCCCCCTCACTTGCATAATTAACGATACGGCGCGCAACAAGACCCGCAATTTGCACAACGACGATATCGCTGCCATCGGGCAGAGAAATTTCCATCGTGTGACGTTCATTTGCATCACTAGCCTTATCAAGGTCTGCACTTAAAAACTGACCCGTACGATAAAGCGATTTAACGACTGAACCACTGACGGGCATTCTATTAACATGGCAATTGAACACATTCATGAAAATAGAAACACGCACGCGTTTTTCCGAAGGTCGACCTAATTCAGGTGGCAGAGCAACTTCGGTAATCATATTCACCACGCCGTCTGCGGGGCTAATAATCAAATTATCAGCTTGCGGGGTCACCCGTGCAGGATCGCGAAAGAAATAAGCGCACCACAGGGTCAGGACAAAACCAATCCAACCAAGGACGGGAGACAGCAAGAAAAATACGACATCCAAAACTGCAAAGATTCCTATAAACCTGTATCCTTCAGGGTGAATGGGAACAAAAATTGAAGCAATACTGCGCATATAAGCTGCCTTCCTTAAACTTTTAACGTTTTACTGAGTTTTATTTTAGCACGTTGCAATCTATTTCGCGACACTTATGCGACGATAACGACGTTATTTCGATGCCGCAGATGCTTTATCCTTAAAGAGTTTATAGATGAGCGCATCATGCAAAGCCTCAAAAGAGGCCACAACGATATTTGCATTAACCCCGATTGTCCGCCAGCTATCCCCATGCTCGTCTTTAGTTTCAACTGTCACGCGCGTAATCGCTTCAGTGCCAGTATTCAAAATACGCACCTTATAGTCGGTTAACCGCATATTATCTATATATTGAGCAAACCGCTTTAAGTCACCGCGAAATGCATTATCCAAAGCATTTACGGGGCCATTCCCTGTTCCACAACTCTCAACCAGCTCACCATCAATCACCAATTTAAGGGTTGCCTTAGCAACAGCTTCAGCCTGACCCGACTTTGCCACACGCACTTCATAACCATCGACATCAAAATAGTGCTCTAAACGGTCTAATTGCTTAAGTGCCAAGATTTCAAAAGAAGCTCCAACGCCGTCATAACTATATCCTTCAGCCTCTTTCTGCTTCACTTCAAACAAAATGCGATCGATTGCTGGATCTTTTTTATCGACCTCAATACCAGCAGAAATAAGACGGTCTATGACATTGCTTTTGCCGGCTTGGTCTGAAACAAGGATTGAACGCTTATTGCCAACGGCCTCGGGCTTTACATGTTCATAGGTCGACGGATCCTTCATGACAGCCGACACATGTATGCCCCCTTTATGGGCAAAAGCCGAAGCCCCAACATAGGGGGCATGACGGTTTGGTGTACGGTTAAGAATATCATCAAGCATACGCGACAAAGCTGTTAAACTTGGCAGTTTCTCATGCAAAACACCTATCTCCACCATATCTGAAAACCTTGGCTTTAGAAGAAGAGATGGGATCAAGGAAATAATATTTGCATTACCACAGCGCTCACCAAGTCCGTTAATTGTTCCTTGAACCTGACAAACCCCGGCCTCGATCGCCGCAAGGGAATTGGCAACCGCATTCTCTGTATCATTATGAGTATGAATGCCCAGATGAGCGCCATCGAATTCCGATGTCAGCGCAAGAACGATCTCATAGACCTCGCTTGGCAGCGTTCCACCATTGGTATCACACAAGACAGCCCAACGCGCCCCTGCATCGAGTGCTGTTCGTACAACCGAACGTGCATAATCTGGATTAGCCTTAAATCCATCAAAAAAATGTTCGCAATCAATCATGGCTTCACGGCCAGAGGCACAAATTGCCGCGACGCTCTCAGCAATGGTCTTCAAATTTTCATCAAGTGTAATGCCAAGCGCGACATCCACGTGATAGTCCCATGACTTAGCAACCAAACAGATGGCCTGTGCCTGAGCATCTATAATTTCTTTAAACCCAGGGTCATTATCGGCGCTTCGTCCGGCACGCTTTGTCATTCCAAAAGCCGTCATTTTTGCCTGTTTCAGGTGAGGCGCTTGGGCAAAAAACTGCGTATCCGTTGGGTTGGCACCTGGATACCCACCCTCAACATAGTCAACGCCAATCGCATCAAGCGCTTGGCTTATACGAATTTTATCCTCAACGCTAAAGTCAACACCTGCGGTTTGCTGGCCATCGCGTAAAGTTGTATCAAAAATATATAGTCGGCGTTTCATTGTCATAGAAATACTTTATGCAGATTTATAGCTAAGACCATAGAAAAAAAGACTTTTCATCATTATTCATGGTCAAATACAGTTTAAAATTAAACTAGGAACCTTATTTTTGAGCCAAGCGAGCGCTCACCTGATCGGGACCAATTAAAATAATTAAATTTTGCATTTCAGGTCCATGCTCTTGTCCGGTTAATGCCAAACGTAACGGCATGAAAAGACCACGACCCTTTCGGCCTGTAAGGTCTTTTAAAGCCTTGGTCCATGCACCCCATGTTTGATCATCCCATGGCGCGCCTGGAAGCAGTGTTAAAGCTTGAGCAATATAGTCGCGATCTTCATCATGTATTATGGGTGTTAAGTTACCAGCTATAATATTAATAAATTGCTCAGCGTCACCCAAAGTTTCTAAATTGCCGCGAATGGCAAGCCATAAGGCCTCATCAATATCAAGACCAATTTGTTTTAATTTGGGTGCTGCAACGGCGTAAGGCATGTCTTGGATAATTTTTTTATTCAAGCGCTTAAGCTCTTCAATATCTAACCGGGCCGGAGAGCGTCCCAAGCGTGCGAAATTAAAACCCTCAATCAACGGCGCCATATCATTAACCGCCTCAATGGCATCAGCCGTCCCAAGCCGTGCGATCAAACTATTAACACTCATGGGCTCTATGCCCATATCGCGTAAATCCCGCAAAGACAAAACACCTAACCGTTTTGAAAGACCACCACCATCGGCAGATTGTAATAGAGAAAAATGCGCAAACTGCGGCAAGGCGCCTCCGAGTGCCTGAAACAGCTCCACTTGAGTTGCCGTATTCGTCACATGGTCTTCACCGCGCACCACATGACTAATATTAAAATCAATATCATCAATGACGCTTGGCAATGTATAGAGATAACTTCCATCGCCGCGGATCAAAATCGGGTCGGACAAACTCGCTGTTTCAATTGTTTGGCGCCCGCGAATAAGGTCATCCCAAACAACAACTTCGCCAGAAAGCTTAAAACGCCAGTGGGGAGCACGTCCCTCGGCTTCAAAGGCTTGAATTTGCTCAGGGGTCAAATCAAGTGCAGTCCGATCATAAACAGGAGGTAACCCCCGCGATAACTGGCGCTTTCTTTTTCTGTCCAACTCATCAGGTGTTTCATAACAGGCGTAAATCAAGCCACGCGCCTTTAAATCTGCCGTCACGTCATCATAACGATTAAAGCGCCCTGATTGCTTGTCTTTAAGGTCAACATCTAAACCAAGCCAAGCAAGGTCTTCTTCGATCGCCTCGGCATAAGCTGCGGTAGAACGCTCTATGTCTGTATCATCCAAGCGAAGCATAAACTCGCCATTATGACGGCGCGCATAGAGCCAACAAAATAATGCAGCTCTTGCATTACCCAGATGCAAATAGCCGGTGGGGCTTGGTGCAAAACGAGTGCGGATTGTCATAAACTTAACCTTTCAAACGGGCGTCGCGAAACCCATTGGTGATGGGATAACGACGATCACGACCAAAATTCTTATGGCCAACTTTTGGTCCAGGCGCAGATTGTCTACGCTTATATTCAGAAACATATAGAAGATGTTCGATCCGTTTCACAAGTTCAGGATCATACCCTTGCGATACAATTTCATCGAAGCTGCGTTCACCTTCAACCAAAGCCTGCAAAATTCCGTCCAATATGTCGTAGGGCGGCAAACTATCTTCATCTTTTTGGTCATCACGCAATTCGGCGCTTGGCGGCTTTTCAATAATAACCTTGGGAATGACATCCAATTTATCCAATCGACTACCGACCGGCAAATGAGCGTTCCGCCAATCACATAATGCAAAAACATCCGTCTTATAAATATCCTTAATCGGATTATAACCACCATTCATATCGCCATAGAGCGTAGAATAACCTACAGAAACCTCAGATTTATTGCCAGTGGTGACAACCATAGACCCCAGTTTATTAGAGATCGCCATAAGCAATGTGCCACGGATCCGGGACTGAATATTCTCCTCTGTCACATCAGGTGCGCGATCGCCAAATATAGGGGCGAGTGTGTCTTCGCCTGCCCGCACCATATCTTTAATCGAAACAGTATCTAGACGCACGCCAAGCTGGGATGCACACGCGATCGCATCATCTAGACTGGATTGACTCGTGTAAACAGATGGCAGCATGACACAATGAACCCGCGAAGCACCCAAAGCATCAGCAGCAATTGCCGCACATATGGCGCTATCAACGCCCCCAGATAGCCCTAAAAGAACACCTGGAAATTTGTTTTTTTCTACATAGTCACGCAAACCAACCATCGCCGCATGATACATGTCAGACAAACGATCCTCTTCAACAGAACGATCTTGAGCAAACCGCTGACTATCAGGCGCTAGAGGAAACGTAATGGTTTCAAAAGCTGTCTCCCACGCTGCCATTTCGAGCATAATCGCACCCTCTTTATTCATGACAAAGCTACGACCATCAAAAACAAGCTCATCTTGCCCGCCATATTGATTGACATAAACAAAGGGCAGTTGTGTTTCTTGGGCGCGATGGCGCACATGCTCAAGACGCCGCATATGCTTGCCATGTTCATAAGGTGAACCATTTGGAGAAATTAAAATCTCAGCGCCGCGAGATTTAAGGTGAGCGCATACATCCGAGAACCAAATATCTTCACAAATGGGCAAGCCAATGGAAAGACCGTTAATCTCAACCGGCTCAGGCATAGGCCCGGACGTAAATAAGCGCATTTCGTCAAAGACTGCATAATTGGGTAAATGGACTTTGTGCCGAACACTAAACTGCCCACCCTCAGCTGCAATAACACTATTATATAATTGGCCATTCTCCACCCAAGGAGCACCAAAAATAATTGCTGGTCCACCATCGCTTGTCTCGCGCACCAATTCTTCCACCAGCGTGCGGCAACGGGCAATAAAAGATGCTTTCAAGATAAGATCTTCGGGTGGATATCCTGTCAAGAAAAGTTCGCTGGCCAAAAGACAGGTTGCGCCTTTTGCCTGAGCTTGGGTACGCCCTTCGCGCAGCAATTGCGCATTATGCTCAAGCGCACCAACAATTGGGTTTTGTTGCATTAAAGCGAAAATCATAATTTCTCCATCACATTTTACTGTGTAGCGCGCCCTTTGCTCGGTCACAAGCTAGGAAAGCTGAATTTTTGAGCCATTGGCTTGGTTTGGGACAAACAAGGACACCCAGCGCGTAAAAAGACACGATATTGTAGCCATATGCCTCAAAACCAAAGACATTAAAGGCTTATACCAGCACTTAAATTAGAAAAAATTAGATGATTAGGGGTTTAATTAAGTCCCATCACGCCGTATATGAAAACAAGAAGGAATATTTCAATGACACAAAAATGGTCCCCTAATAGCTGGCGCAACTTCCCAATTAAGCAAGTGCCAACATATCCAGATACGCAAAAGCTCGAGGCTGTTGAAGGCCGCCTGGCCGATTTCCCACCGCTCGTTTTTGCTGGTGAAGCGCGCAGCTTGAAAAAGCAACTGGCTGAAGTCAGTGCAGGACGTGCCTTTTTGTTGCAAGGGGGCGATTGTGCTGAAAGTTTTGCCGAACACCGCGCAGATAACATTCGCGATACATTCCGTGTCTTATTACAAATGGCCATTGTGTTAACTTATGGGGCAAAATTACCCATTATTAAAGTCGGACGCATGGCCGGCCAATTTGCTAAGCCGCGTTCTGCTGATACTGAAACCATAGATGGTGTCGAGCTTCCAAGCTATCGCGGAGATATTATTAACGGCATGGACTTTACTGCAGAAGCACGTGTCCCAGATCCTGAACGTCAAATTGCTGCTTATCGTCAAGCCGCTTCAACGCTCAATTTATTACGGGCATTTGCTAAGGGTGGATATGCCGACCTCAGTGAGGTTCATCGTTGGAACCAAGACTTTATTGCTGATAGCCCGCAAGGCGCACGTTATGAAGATATGGCCAATAAGATCGATAGTGCTATTTCCTTCATGAGCGCATGCGGCATTAACAGTGCCACAGCACCGCAAATGGGCATGGTCGACTTCTTCACGAGCCATGAAGCTCTTTTGCTGGGTTACGAACAATCCCTAACGCGCCTCGATAGTATATCGGGTGATTACTATTGCACATCAGCTCATATGTTGTGGATTGGTGACCGCACCCGACAGCCAGATGGTGCCCATGTCGAATTCATGAGTGGTATTAAAAATCCTGTTGGCATTAAATGTGGCCCATCCCTTCAACCTGACGAGCTGATTACATTGCTCGATAAATTAAACCCAGAAAATGAAGCCGGACGCATTACACTGATCGCGCGGTTTGGACATGATCAGGTAGAAAATTATCTACCCCAACTCATTCGGAAAGTGCAACAAGAAGGTCGCAAAGTTGTTTGGTCTTGCGATCCAATGCATGGCAATACGATCAAGGCATCTAATGGGTATAAAACCCGCCCGGTCGATCTTGTGCTCGCGGAAGTGCAGAATTTCATTTCAGTTCATGAAGCTGAAGGCAGCTATCCCGGTGGCATTCACTTTGAAATGACAGGTCAAAATGTAACCGAATGTCTTGGTGGTGCTCAGGCTATTTCTGAGGAAGATTTGTCATCGCGCTACCATACGCATTGTGACCCCCGCCTCAATGGTTCGCAAGCACTTGAGCTCGCCTTCCTCATCGCAGAAAGCATGCGCGGCGGAAAATAATACTCAATCCGCTTCGGGCGTTTTAAAGGTCACCATTTCTTCCGCAGCTGTCGGATGAACAGCAACGGTTGCATCGAACTGTGCTTTTGTCGCCCCCATTGTCACGGCTATGCCAAAAGCTTGGATCATTTCACCAGCACCCGGACCAATAATATGCAACCCAAGCACCCGATCTGAGACTTGATCAACAATAAGCTTCATGAGCATTTTTTCTGCATTGCCAGAAAGTGTATTTTTGAGCGGCCTGAAGCTTGTTTTATAAATATGAACCTTATGGTTTTGACGCGCTTCATCTTCACGCATACCCACTGTGCCAATCTCAGGTTGAGAGAATACAGCTGTTGGAATAATGGAATGGTCAACCATTTGCGGATTATTATTATAAACAGTCTCTGCAAAAGCAGCACCCTCACGAATAGCAATAGGGGTGAGTGCGGCACGGTCGGTAACATCGCCAACGGCATAAATGCTATCAATATTGGTTTTAGAATAGGCATCAACACTAATCTCGCCTTTTGCTCCTAGCTCAACGCCAGCCGCCTCAAGTCCAAGACCTTGCGTATATGGAACACGCCCAGTTGCATACATGACAAGACCCGTTTGGTCTTTCTCGCCATGTTCATATTCAAGCTCAAACCCTTTTTCTGTTTTGGTCACAGTCGCAATATTTTGCTCCAGTCTAAGCTTGATCCCTTTTTCCAGAAGTGCTGCCCCTAAATGCGCCCGAATATCTTTATCGAACCCACGCAACAGTTGATTGCCGCGATAGACAAGCTCAGTCTCAACGCCCAAACCATTAAAAATACCCGCAAACTCAACGGCAATATACCCACCACCAACGATCGTAATTTTCGCCGGTAGCTGGTCTAAATCAAATGCTTCATTGGACGTCACAATATGCTCGCGCCCCAGAATATTGGGAATAAATGGAGCAGCGCCAACCGCCACCAGAATTGTTTTTGCCTGATAGGTCTGCCCACCTACCTCAAGAGTGTTGGGCCCCGTCAAGACGCCACGCCCTTCCACAATATCAACCCCGCTGGCCTTAAGATTGCGGGTATAGATATCATTCAGACGTTGTATCTCTATATCTTTATTGCCGCGTAACGTCTCCCAATCGAAAGACGGCTTTGGTACGTGCCAACCAAAACCTACTGCATCTTTAAATTCTTCATGATAGTGGCTGGCGTAAACGTATAATTTCTTAGGAATGCACCCACGTATCACACATGTTCCACCAACGCGATATTCTTCAACAATGGCCACTTTGGCGCCATGCGATGCACTCATACGCGCAGCCCGAACGCCACCACTACCTGCGCCTATAACTATAAGGTCATAATCAGTATTCATTTCGCGTTACCTTCCGGGTTTCCCATAATACGAACGGATCCATTATCTGCAATAAAGGCCGCGCATGCCAAACCAATAAACAAACCATGCTCAACGACACCTGGAATTTGATTAAGCGCAATTGCCAAGCCTTCTGGGTTAGAGATCGCCCCCAGCGCACAATCGTAAATATAGTGCCCACCGTCTGTGATAACAGGCCCATCTGCACCTTCGCGTAAAGTTACAGAACCTTTTAAACCAGCTTGTGCAATGACCTGCTCTATCATCCTCGCAGTCGCGACATGAGCAAACATATTCACTTCGACAGGCAGAGGAAAAGCGCCCAATGGGGCAACACATTTGGTCGCATCCGCAATAACAACCATTCGCTTTGAAGCAGCGGCAACAATTTTTTCACGCAACAATGCAGCGCCGCCGCCTTTTATAAGCCTGAGCTGCGGGTCGATTTCATCAGCACCATCTACCGTAAGGTCAAGAGACCCAAGGGTGCTTAAATCAGATAATGGGATATTTAAACGCTCAGCTTGCGCGCGGGTAGCTTCTGAGGTCGGCACACAAATCACCGACAAACCATTAGCAACGCGCTCTCCTAGGCCATCAACGAAATAACGCGCTGTCGAACCTGTGCCCAAACCAAGCCGCATATTATCTTCAACCAACTCTAAAGCTTGAAGTGCGGCTTCTTTTTTTAAAGCCTCTAGATCGATACTCATAGCCTTCACCTTTTTAAATATACGTTATTATGAGATCTTACGCGCGTCTTTAATAAGCTGCCATGCTTCATTTATAGCAGCCATCCTTGCCGACGCCACGTGAAGCATTTCTGGCGGCATTCCCCGCGCCTGTAGTTGGTCGGGATGGTTATCGCGAACCGCTTGATAATAGGCACTGCGCAGCACCTCATCACTGTCTTTATCAGAGACGCCTAATATTAAATACGGATTAAGCGCGCCCTCACCGCCATGGCGTGCTTGAATTTGCGCCATTTTAGCTTTATCAATTTCAAAAATATCAGCAACAATATCAAGAAACTGCTCTTCCGCTTGATGCAAAACGCCATCAGCATATGCAATAAAATAGAGGGCATCTAAAACGTCCTCTAACGTTTCAGGCTTATCAGTAAAAAGCTCTTTAATTTGGCGCGCATAACTATCAAAGCCCGCAACGTCACCCTGAGCCATGCGAAAGACACGATCAACATTAGCCATTTCACTTTTCGGCACGCGTAAGACATGCTGTACAGCGCGCACCTCAATTGGTGAGACAGATCCATCAGCCCGTGTCATTTTGGCGGCCAAAGCAATGAGTGCAATAGTGAAGGTCACTTCTCTGTCGGCGAGTCGATCCATAACAAAATGACCAAGGAACCCACCGACCAAAGCACCCGGAACGCCGCCCAGAGCGTAACCAGCGGCTAATCCCGCAAGCTTACCCCAAACTGACATGCCTGCACCTAAATCTTTGTATCATGTCTCGTTTATAGAGATATCTAATAATGATAACCACCCCAGATTCACTCTAATTTGGCGTATAGTTTAAAATTGGAGCAAGCCAACGCTCACAGGTAGACAAGTCAAAACCTTTCCGGCGCGCATAATCCTCAACCTGATCACGCTCAATCTTACCAACGCCAAAATATTTTGCTTCAGGATGCGCAAAGTAAAGACCGGACACAGCCGCTCCAGGCCACATTGCAAAGCTTTCGGTCAATTTAATGCCGGCACGAGCTTCCGCATCGAGGAGTTTAAATAGCAACTCTTTCTCTGTATGGTCAGGCTGCGCAGGATACCCGGGTGCTGGTCGAATTCCACAATATTGTTCTGCAATCAGATCATTATTTGAAAGAGCCTCTTCCTTTGCATATCCCCAATATTGGGTCCGAACAAGCTGGTGCATATGCTCAGCTAACGCCTCTGCCAGTCTATCGGCAAGGGCTTTAGATAAAATTGAGCTATAATCGTCATCGGCATCCTCAAAGCGCTTAGCCACAAGGTCCTCACCATGGCCGGTCGTTACGGCAAATCCACCAATATAATCAGTTATTCCACTATCGATTGGGGCAATAAAGTCAGACAGTGCATAATTATGACGATCACTATCACGCCTATCCATTTGCTGACGAAGCGTATGAAAGCGTCCCAATTCCTTGGCGCCGTCTTCAGAGCGCACGATAATATCATCACCGTCGCTATTGGCCGGCCAAAACCCAATAACAGCTTTGGCCGTTAACCATTTTTCCGCAATCATACGATCGAGCATGTCCTGCGCATCCTTATAAAGTGATCGCGCGGCCTCACCAACAACCGTGTCATTTAGAATTTCTGGATACTTGCCATGCAGGTCCCAACTTTGAAAAAACGGGGTCCAATCGATAAACTCACGCAAGGTCGCCAAGTCAAAATCAGGAAACTCTGTCAGACCAAGTTTTTGTGGACGGCATGGCGCAGGGTCCTGAAAATTAAGCACCAATCGATTTGCACGTGCATTTTCAATACTAGCTCGTGAACGCCCTTGCGGGTTTCGGGCGTGGGCCGTGGCCATCGCTTCATAGTCGTCTCTAATTTCTTTTTTATATTCCGTTGATACGTCTGACGATAATAATTTACTCGCGACACCAACAGCACGACTTGCGTCTGTTACATAGACAACTTGTCCGCGCTTATAATTGGGGTTTATTTTAACCGCAGTATGGACTTTAGATGTCGTCGCTCCGCCAATGAGAAGCGGAATATCCATCTGCAACCGCTCCATTTCAGCAGCCACATGACACATCTCATCAAGACTTGGCGTTATCAAACCAGAGAGCCCAATAATATCGACATTTTCCTCGCGCGCCCGCGCTAAAATATCTGCGGCAGGAACCATCACACCCATGTCAATAACTTCATAACCATTACACTGAAGAACAACACCAACAATGTTTTTACCAATATCATGGACATCGCCTTTCACCGTTGCCATGAGAACTTTTCCGGCAAAATGACGAACAGTCTCAAGACCGGCTGCGCTCTTCTCTGCATCCATAAATGGTTCCAGATAAGCGACGGCACGTTTCATAACGCGCGCTGATTTCACCACCTGCGGCAAGAACATTTTGCCAGCGCCAAATAAATCACCAACATGGTTCATACCGTCCATTAACGGGCCTTCAATGACATTAAGCGGACGCCCTAACGCAAGACGCGCCTCTTCCGTATCTTCATCAATAAAATCACCAATGCCATTCACCAAAGAATGCTGAAGACGCTCAGCAACATCTTTTTCACGCCAAGATAAATCCGCACCAGTAGATGATGTTTTCTGGCCCCTAAAGCCTTCTGCTAAGATTAAAAGATTGTCCGTTGCCTCCATATGCCGATTGAGCAACACATCCTCAACCGCCGTTAAGAGTTCAGGTTTAATATCTTCATAGACCGCAAGTTGCCCGGCATTAACAATGCCCATATCCATACCCGCTTGGATACTATG
>CBFHJI010000022.1:0-24309 GCA_965656255.1 Alphaproteobacteria bacterium | reverse complement strand
CTATCAATGATGACAAAATCATTGCCTAAGCCGTTCATTTTGGTGAAAGCAATTTCCATTTATCGTTCCTTTCTTCCCTCATAGCGAAACTTATCCTGTCTGTCACGCTTTGCACACTGGGCGTATGATGCATTTCTTGACAATATAGGTTCTTCAGCCTAATTTGCCGCTCATTAATCGAGATCATTGGATTGATCTGGTCGCGCCAATAGGGCGATCGCCACCCGTCAGCAAGGTTTTGCCCACGGGTGCGTTTGTCGTTTTCTGCGCGGTTTGGACGGCTTAGCTGGGCTTAAAAATCTTAACCGATTAAAAGCCTTAAAAGAAAGGTGATGTAAAGCAGGTATGTTTGAAGCACTAAGCGATAGTTTTGGGAATATTTTTGACCGTTTGCGCGGACGTGGCGCATTGGGTGAAAAAGATGTTGAGCAGGCGCTGGTTGAGATCCGCCGCGCGCTCATTGAAGCTGACGTTGCTTTGCCTGTTGTTTCGTCCTTCCTTGACAAAGTCCGCCCGCGCGCCATCGGCGCGGAGGTTTTGCGATCTGTCACACCGGGTCAACAAGTCGTTAAGATCGTAAATGATACGCTTGTAGATATGCTCGGTGCCCCAGAGCCCCTTTCCTTTAATGCCGTGCCGCCCGTTGCCATTATGATGGTGGGACTGCAGGGGTCAGGTAAAACAACAACAACGGCCAAGGTTGCAAAGCTCATCACCGAGCGTGATCGCAAAAAAGTCCTTATGGCGTCGCTAGATACAAGTCGTCCCGCGGCCATGGAGCAGTTAAGGGTTTTGGGCGAACAGGTCGGAGTTGCAACGCTTCCTATCGTAAATGGCCAAGCGCCACGCGATATTGCAAAGCGTGCTCTCGAGGCAGGACGTTTGGGCAGCTATGATGTCGTGATGCTCGATACCGCCGGCCGCACAAATGCCGATGAAGCTTTAATGAGCGAAATGAAGCTCATTTCCGACACTGTTAACCCTCATGAAACCTTACTTGTTGCAGATAGTTTAACAGGTCAAGAAGCGGTAAATATTGCCGATCAATTTAATAAACGCGTGTCTTTGACGGGTATTGTGTTAACGCGCATTGACGGCGATGGTCGCGGTGGTGCGGCTTTGGCTATGCGTCATGTGACGGGTGTGCCGATCAAATTATTGGGTGTTGGTGAGGGCGTCGACAAATTAGAACAATTTGATGCCAAGCGTATTGCGGGTCGTATTTTGGGTATGGGCGACGTGGTCGGGCTGGTTGAAAAAGCTGCTGAGACGATGGATGCCGACAAAGCCGAGAAAATGGCGGCCCGTATGAAAAAAGGCCAATTTGGCCTTGATGATTTGGCAGAGCAATTAAGACAAATGACGCGCATGGGTGGTATGGCCGGCGTTTTAGGCATGCTGCCTGGTATGGGTAAGTTTAAGAATCAAGCCGGCGCGATGGGTATGGATGACAAGAATATTGCGCGTCAGATTGCGATTATATCCTCAATGACAATTAAAGAAAAAGAAGACCCGCGGCTTCTCAATGCAAGCCGCAAGAAGCGTATTGCAGCAGGGTCTGGTACCAGCGTTCAAGATGTCAATAAAGTCATAAAAATGCATCGGCAAATGGCTGACATGATGAAAAAGCTCGGCAAAGGCGGCATGAAAGGCCTTGCTGGCATGCTTGGCGGAATGGGCGGCGGAATGCCGCCTGGATTAGGAAATGGACTAGGTGGTGGATTGGGTGGTTCTGGCGGAATGCCCGATCTCTCCGATTTGTCGAAGCTTCAGGGGCAATTGCCTCCGGGACTTGGGCTGCCACCAAAGAAGAAATAGACGTTTAGGTATTTTAGAAAGGAAACCTTATGGCTCTTAAAATTCGTATGTCACGCACCGGCGCAAAAAAACGCCCGTTTTATCGTATCGTGGTGGCCGACAGCCGCATGCCACGCGATGGCCGGTTTATCGAGAAAATTGGAACTTACAATCCGCTTTTGCCGAAAGACCATGCGGAACGTTTGGTTCTTGATCTCGAGCGTGCAAAACATTGGATCGGTCTTGGTGCGCAGGCATCTGATCGTGTTGCACGTTTCTTAGACGATGCAGGCTTGATGAAACGCACTGTTCGTAATAACCCGCAAAAAGCAGTTCCGGGCGCCAAAGCCCAAGAGCGTTTGGCGGCTATTGAAGATGCGAAAAAAGCTGCTGAAGAAGCTGCTGCTGAGGCCGCTGCTGCCGAAGCTGAAGCTGCTGCCGCACCAGTCGAAGAAGCACCAGTTGAAGAAGCCCCCGCTGAAGAAGTTGTAGCTGAAGAAGCACCTGCTGAAGAAGCTGTAGCTGAAGAAGCACCTGCTGAAGAAGCGCCTGCCGAGGAAGCCGCGGCAGAGGAAAAAACGACCGCTTAATTGATGGTTGTTCAAAAGCCTGATCGTGTTCTGGTGGGCGTCATAATAGGCGCCCACGGGATACGTGGAGAGGTTAAAATTAAAAGTTTTACGCAAGACCCGCTCGGGATTGCCAATATGAGCGGGCTATGCTTTGCGAATGGTAAAACAATAAAATTGATAAAGCCTCGTCTTCACAAATCTGCATTATGTAGCCTTATCGAGGGTGTTGAGGATCGCAATCAAGCCGAGCTCTTAAAGGGTGCGGAATTGTTTTTGATACGCGATGCCTTGCCGCAGACTGATGATGAGGATGACTTTTACCACGTCGATCTTGTTGGATTAAATGCCATAACCACCGCCGGAGAAGCTTTGGGCCCGGTTCTTGGCGTTCATAATTTTGGCGCAGGCGATCTTTTGGAAATTGGTCCGCATCTTATTCCTTTTACCCGCGCGCATGTCCCCACCGTCAATCTTGAGGCTGGTATGCTGACTGTCGTTTTGCCAGTCTATGTCGATGATATTGATGATGATGACAATGCCGCCGCAGTGGCAGCGCTTGATGAGGCCTCGGACCAATGAGCTGGGTTGCTCAACTGATAAGCTTGCACCCTGATATGTTCCCGGGTCCGCTGGGGCATAGTTTGGCCGGCCGAGCCCATGATGCGGGTACCTGGTCGCTTGATTGCCTTAATTTACGCCATTTTGGTACTGGCCGCCATCAATCGGTCGATGATACACCTGCTGGGGGCGGGGCGGGTATGGTCATTAAGGCTGATATTGCCGCCGCAGCGATTGACGCCGCACGTGCCCGCCAACCCGATTTGCCATTGTTAATTATGTCGCCAAGAGGCAAACCGCTGACGCAAGAACGCGTACGCGCGCTTTCGCAAGGCCCAGGCGCTCTTATATTTTGTGGGCGGTTTGAGGCGGTCGACGAGCGGGTGATTACGGCCCGACAAGGCGAGGAAATTTCGATAGGGGACTATATTTTGTCTGGGGGTGAGATCGCCGCATTGGCATTGCTCGATGCGGTTATCAGGCTATTGCCCGGGGTTATGGGCGGGGCTTTCTCAGGGGATGATGAAAGTTTCGAGCGTGGATTGCTTGAATATCCTCATTATACGCGTCCAGCTGTTTTTGAGGGTATGGACATTCCTCCTGTGCTTTTGTCTGGCGATCATGGCGCTATTGCGGATTGGCGCCAAAAAACTGCAGAATCCCTCACCAAGGCGCGCCGTCCTGATCTTTGGGAGAAATATGCAAAAAAAATGGGAAAATCATCGGATTAGGGGTGACAGCTAGGCCTTTTTCATGGTATTGCCCTCCATCCTTTGCGCATGATTGTGTTAATTTCGTATCGCATTCTTGTGTAAAGCCTTTTTTTATTTTGCTCTATTATGGAAAAGAGTAACGCCATGAACATGATTGAAGAAATTGAACGCGAACAAGTCGCTCGGTTTAGCTCTAAAGAAATTCAAGAGTTTGCCCCTGGTGATACTGTCAAAGTAAACGTAAAAGTGACTGAAGGTACGCGTGAGCGTATTCAGGCATTTGAAGGCGTGTGTATTGCCCGTTCAGGCGGTGGTTTAAACGAAAACTTAACTGTTCGTAAAATTTCATACGGCGAGGGTGTTGAGCGGATTTTCCCACTTTATAGCCCATTGGTTGACAGCATTATGCTTGTTCGTCGTGGCCGTGTACGTCGTGCGAAACTCTATTATTTGCGCGGTCTGACGGGTAAAGCAGCGCGTATTGCTGAGCGTCGTTTAAAACCAGCGGCGGATAAAACAAAACAAAACGTCACCGAAGCGGTTTTGGAGTCTAGTTCAGACGCCTAAATTCAAAACCCTGCGGTGGCCCCCAAAGTAAGACGGGGATGGTCCCCGTAAGGACATAGGCGACGACATGACCAACACAACTCTCTACGATAAAATTTGGAATGCACATTTGATCGATGAGCAAGCTGATGGTAGCTGCTTAATTTATATTGATCGTCATTTGGTGCATGAAGTAACAAGTCCTCAAGCCTTTGAGGGTTTGCGGATGACTGGTCGTCAAGTCCACGCAAAAAACAAAACCTTGGCCCTGGCTGACCATAATATCCCGACAACTGACCGGACAGGCGGCGTTCATGCGATTGCCGATCTTGAGAGTCGCACACAAATTCTAAAACTTGAAGAAAACTGCACCGAATTCGGTGTGCCTTATATTCGGATGGATGATATTCGACAAGGTATCGTGCATGTGACTGGGCCCGAACAAGGGTTTACCTTGCCTGGCCTAACCATTGTATGTGGCGACAGTCATACATCGACCCATGGCGCATTTGGTGCGCTTGCCCACGGAATCGGTACATCTGAAGTTGAACATGTTTTGGCGACACAAACATTAATCCAAACAAAAGCAAAAAACTTCCGAATTAACGTCGTTGGTACGGCGCCAGAATATGTAACGGCAAAAGATATTGCGCTAGCCATTATTGGTGAAATTGGCACGGCTGGTGGAACGGGTTGTGTTCTTGAATATGCAGGTCCTGCTATTGAGGCTTTAAGCATGGAAGGTCGGATGACCTTGTGCAATATGTCGATTGAGGCAGGTGCTCGGGCTGGCTTGGTTGCGCCAGATGATAAAACATTTGCCTATTTAAAAGATCGCCCACTTGCACCAAAAGGTGCGGATTGGGATGCTGCCGTAGCTTATTGGCAGACGTTGAAGTCAGATGATGGCGCCCATTTTGATCGTGAGATTACGATTGATGCAAGCAATCTAACGCCGATCGTAACCTGGGGCACAAGCCCGCAGGATGTTGTCGCCATTACCGGCAAAGTGCCTAACCCCGCGCATATTGAAGACACCTCACGCCGTCAGGCAACTGAGCGTGCTTTGGCTTATATGGGGCTGACGGCTGATACACCAATGCAGGACGTTAAGATTGATCGTGTTTTCATTGGGTCTTGCACCAATAGCCGTATTGAAGATTTGCGCGTTGCGGCAAAAATTGCCGAGGGACGGAAGGTGTCTCCGCATGTGTCAGCTATGGTTGTGCCAGGCTCGGGTTTGGTGAAACAGCAGGCTGAAGAAGAAGGTCTCGACCAGATTTTTATTAAGGCAGGTTTTGAATGGCGTGAGCCTGGTTGTTCTATGTGTTTGGCAATGAATGCTGACAAGCTGGAGCCAGGTGAGCGTTGTGCGTCAACGTCGA
The DNA here is from genome assembly GCA_965656255.1 of Alphaproteobacteria bacterium. Lineage (GTDB taxonomy): Bacteria > Pseudomonadota > Alphaproteobacteria > RS24 > RS24 > JAYODZ01. The sequence goes on along the minus strand of CBFHJI010000022.1, from coordinate 18,738 downwards.
ACCGAAATTTTGAAGGTCGCCAAGGGCGCGGCGGCAGAACTCATCTCGTGTCCCCACAAATGGCGGCTGCGGCAGCAATTGCTGGACACTTTGTTGATGTCCGTAAAATGGAGTCTTAAGCCATGGAAAAATTCAAAACTTTAAATGCGATTGCAGCGCCACTTGATTTGATCAATATCGATACGGATATGATTATTCCAAAACAATTTCTAAAAACAATTGCGCGCACTGGGCTTGGTCGAAATTTGTTTGATGAAATGCGCTATGAGCAAGATGGTTCAGAAATCGCTGATTTTGTGCTCAATAAAGAGCCATACCGATCAGCTGAGATTTTGATTGCGGGCGAAAATTTTGGCTGTGGGTCAAGTCGTGAGCATGCGCCTTGGGCCTTGCTTGATTTTGGTATTCGCTGTGTGATTGCCCCGAGTTTTGCGGATATCTTTTTCAACAATTGTTTTAAAAATGGAATTTTGCCAATCGAGCTGCCGAAAGCTGATGTTGATGCGTTAATGGCTGCTTCTCAAAATGGCGCGAATGCGAAAATGACAGTTGATCTTGAAAAGCAGTTGATCACTGGCCCTGACGGCATTGAGATCGCGTTTGATGTGGATAGCTTCCGCAAGCATTGCTTGATTGAAGGTTTGGACGATATTGGTTTGACGCTTCAAAAGGCAGATAAAATCTCAGCTTATGAAGCCAAGCGTGACGCACAGGCGTGGTCTTAGAGGTAATGCCTTTAGACTTGCTTTTATAAGTCTTCCGTTTGGTGTTGTGCTCCTGAATTCAATCGAAATTTTGATGTCGGTTCTTTGTTCACAAAATAATGAGATGTCTTTGCGAGTTTAGTTTTGCCTTATAAATCGAGGAAATTATGGAAAAAATATTAATATTAGCTGGTGATGGTATTGGCCCTGAGGTCATGGGTGAGGTGCGCCGCGTGATTGACTGGTTTGGCCATAACCGAGGTTTGCAGGCTGAGGTCTCTGAAGATTTGGTGGGCGGTTGCGCATATGAAGCGCATGGGCAGGCCATCTCTGATGCCGCTATGGATAAAGCCATGGATGCCGACATTGTGCTTTTGGGCGCTGTTGGCGGACCACAATGGGATAAGGTTGCTTATGATGTTCGTCCTGAAGCTGGCTTACTGCGCTTGCGCAAGGATTTAGAATTATTTGCTAATCTGCGGCCAGCACTTTGCTTTCCTGCCCTTGCCGATGCCTCGAGCTTAAAGCGCGAGATTATCGAAGGGCTTGATGTTATGATTGTCCGTGAGTTAACTGGCGGCGTTTATTTTGGCGAGCCCCGGGGCATTGAAGATCTTGGCAATGGACAAAGACGCGGCGTGAATACGCAAGTTTATGAAACCTATGAAATTGAGCGCGTGGCGCGCGTGGCCGCGGATTTGACGATGAAGCGCGGCAAACGTCTTATGTCAGTCGAGAAGCGTAACGTTATGGAGTCTGGCCTCTTATGGAATGAAGATGTAACTCGCGTTGTCACATCAGAATTCCCAGAGATCAAACTTGAACATATGCTCGCCGATAATTGCGCGATGCAATTGGTGCGTGCACCTAAACAGTTTGATGTCATTGTCACGGATAATCTGTTTGGAGACATTCTTTCTGACATTGCCTCTATGTTGACGGGCTCACTCGGAATGTTGCCATCTGCGTCACTGGGGGCGGCGACACCCACACGCCGCGCGCGCGGCATGTATGAACCCGTTCATGGTTCAGCACCAGATATTGCTGGTCAAAATTTGGCAAATCCAATTGCCTCTATTTTGTCATTTGCAATGGCGTTACGTTATACGCTGGAGCTGGGAGCGGATGCCGATTTGCTCGAGCAAGCTGTTCAAGACGTTCTTAGCGATGGCGTGCGCACAGGTGATATTATGCAAGCTGGGATGACCAAGACATCCACTCAAGGTATGGGTGATGCTATTCTTGCAAAGCTTGATGCCCTCAGCTAGGGCGAGCGTATTAGAAATTTAAATATTAGGAATAATTGGTTATGTCATATGTGATTGCTATTGCTGGTGCCACTGGAAATGTTGGACGCGAAATGTTGAATATTTTGCACGAGCGCAATTTCCCTGTATCGCGTGTTGATGTTCTTGCGTCTCGACGCTCGCAAGGGCGCGAGGTTAGTTTTGGCGATAAAACGCTAAAAATAACAGCGCTTGAACATTATGATTTTTCAAAAGCCGATATTGCTTTATTTGCTTGCGGCTCTGCGGCGACTAAAGAATTTGCGCCTAAAGCGGCAAAGGCTGGCTGCGTCGTTATCGATAATAGCTCGTTGTTTCGGCTTGAGTCCGATGTGCCGTTGATTGTACCCGAAGTGAATATTGAGGCGCTGGCGGGTTATACAAAGCGCAATATTATTGCTAACCCAAATTGTTCTACGGCCCAATTATTGGTGGCCCTTAAGCCGCTGCATGATGCGGCGCGTATCAAGCGCTTGGTTATTTCGACCTATCAATCTGTGTCGGGCAAGGGCAAAGAAGCGATGGATGAATTGTTTAGTCAAACCCGAGCTATCTTTGTTAATGATGCTTTGGTCAAAGAACATTTCACCAAACAAATTGCCTTTAACGTAATTCCCCATTGCGATGATTTTGTTGATGGCGGCTATACCAAAGAAGAAATGAAGCTGGTCAATGAGACCAAGAAAATACTCGACGCGTCTATTGCTGTTACAGCCACATGTGCGCGCGTTCCTGTCTTTGTGGGGCATTCTGAGGCAGTTAATATCGAGTTTGAGACGCCCTTATCGGATAGTCAGGCGCGTGCGATTTTACGCGAAGCGCCAGGTGTGTTGGTCATAGATAAGCGCGAAGATGATGGTTATATGACGCCGGTCGAGTGTGTTGGCGATGATGCGACATTCGTTTCGCGTATTCGCAAAGACAACACAGTTGAGAACGGACTTAATATTTGGATTGTCTCTGATAATTTACGCAAAGGTGCGGCCCTTAATGCTGTGCAAATTGCAGAAGAATTAACAACTCGTTATTTGACGAAAAGCCGTATCACCAATTAAAGGTCTTGTTCTGTGATGGGCGGGGCGAGCAAAATAGGCGCGCTTGGTAAGCGCCCATGCGCATTTGCTTTGGTAGCGAGGTTTGCCATGGTTGCCGTTGCAATGCCAAGCGCGTGTTCTTCGCCCTTTAAATAAAGACCAAGATAAAGCGCTGCAAATGTATCACCCATGCCATGAATATGGTTGGGCTCTAGTTTTGTTTCGCATCTTGAGATGCGTTGATTGGCGATGCAAAGCGTGGCGATACGCCCTTTGTCGGCGGGGCTCGATGTGACCACAATATGTGGCGTGGGAATGAGCTTTGCCGCCTCTTTAATTTCATTATCTGTTTTGCAAGTCTGGTTGCTGAGCCAGTTCAGCTCAAATAGATTTGGCGTTGCAATATCAGCCAGTGGCAAAAGAATGTCACGAATGGCATTCGCCGTATCTTCCGCAATATATAATCGCCCCCGATCACCGCAAACCGGATCGCAAAGATAAATAAGATTTGGGTTCTTGCGCCGCATTGCTTGCACGATATCCGCGGTGGCAATGACGTGGTCAATGCTTGGCATATAGCCGCTGATGACGGCATGGCAGTCAGCATCAGCGTCTTCAAGCCATTGCGCGAGGCCACGCATTTCTTGGCCACTGATTATATGCTTTGCCGGCGGATCCGCTTTTGGATAAGCCCCCGGGTGGCTTGCCATTAGTGTGGTTGGACAGGCAAAAATTTCATAAGCTAATGCCTGCAAGGCAGGGCGTATTGCATTAAGCCCAACTTCTCCGGCAACGACTTGGCTGGATATGGCAAATATGATTTTTGGCATTGGCGGTTGCTCTGTTTCCTAAAGTCATTAATCTGTGTCAGCATTAACATGGATATTGATTTATGACTCGAGAAAAAATGACAAAGATACGTCCACGCCGTTCAGCGCTTTATATGCCCGCATCTAATGCGCGGGCATTGGAAAAAGCCAAATCCCTGCCAACCGATGTGATTATCTTCGATCTTGAGGATGCAGTAGCCCCTGATGCAAAAACGAATGCGCGCGAGCAATTGGCTGAGGTTCTCTCAGCAGGTGGCTATGGACAACGCGAATGCGTTATTCGGGTCAATGCTTTGGACACGCCTTGGGGAGCAGATGATTTAGAAATGGTTCGCGCGGTAACCCCTGACGCGGTTCTTATTCCCAAAATATCTACGTCTAAGGAAATTGAGCAGGTTCAATCTTTATGCCCAAGTCTGACACAAATATGGATTATGATTGAAACGCCAAAAGCTATTTTTAACTTACCCGAGCTTGCTGCTTGTGCTGAAACATCTCAGCTTTCTTGCTTTGTTATGGGAACAAATGATTTGTTAAAAGATATGCGTGCGCGTCCAATGTCAGGGCGCGAGAATTTGCAGGCGGCATTGAGCCTCTCGGTTTTGGCGGCGCGCGATTATGGGCTAACGGTGTTGGACGGTGTTTTTAATCAGATTGAAGATCTTGATGGTCTGGCGTCTGAATGTGCGCAGGGTTTAGCCTTTGGTTTTGATGGAAAAACCCTCATTCACCCGTCACAGCTTGAGATCACAAATAGAACCTTCGCGCCGACACCAGAGGAAGTGCAGCAAGCACGAGATGTGATTGCGGCATTTGATGATCCGGCAAATGCGGGTAAAGGCGTTTTGCGGGTCAATGGCCGAATGACTGAAATTCTCCACCGCGATAGTGCACAACAGTTGATTGCAATTGCTGATACAATTGCGCAAAGCGAGTCGTTATGACCAAGACAATAGCTGCGGGACGTTTTTTTGAAGACTTCACGATCGGGCAACTCATTGAGCACGCCACACCGCGGACCTTGGATGATGGTGCGCAGGCGCTCTACTTGTCGCTTTATGGTGGGCGGTTTGGCCTGCAATCCAGCAAGGTTTTTGCTCAGAATATGGGATTTTCTGACCGCCCAATAGATGACTGGTTGGTGTTTCACACGATCTTTGGCAAATCAGTGCCAGATATTTCTGTGAACGCGATTGCTAATCTTGGTTATGCCGAAGGACGATTTTTAGCCCCCGTTTATGCGGGAGATACATTGCGCGCCGTTTCGACTGTGCTTGGCATGCGCGAAAATAAAAATGGAGAAAGCGGTATTGTTTACGTGCGCACGGAAGGTTTTAACCAGATGGATGCATGCGTTTTATCTTATTGCCGTTGGGTTATGGTGAATAAGCGCGATAAGGACGCAACCATTGCAGTTGAGCACGTCCCCGAGCTTGCGCTTTATGTGCCGGCTACCGACTTGGTGCCGCCTCCGGTTGATTTTCAGAAATTTAGTGCCGTAGAGTCTGGGAGTGCGACCTACTTTGAGGATTATATATGCGGAGAGGTGATTGATCACCTCGATGGTGTTACGCTTGAAGATGCCGAGCATATGTTGGCCACGCGGCTTTATCAGAATAATGCGCGTGTTCATTTTGATGGCCACGCCCAAGCGGCAAGCCGGTTTGGCAAACGTCTTATCTATGGCGGGCATGTTATCTCACATATGCGCGCGATGAGCTTTAATGGTTTTGCTAATGCCTTTTCCATTGCGGCTCTTAATGCAGGACGACATGTCGCACCGGTCTTTCATGGTGACACAATATATGGCGCCAGCGAAGTCCTTGATAAGGTGGTTTTTGATGCCCGCCCCGACGTGGGTGCGTTGCGATTGCGTCAAAGAGCATTTAAAAACGTTTCTTTTCAGGATGTTAAGGAAGATGATTCCTCTAACCTTATTTTGGATTTGGATATTTGGGTCTGGATGCCAAAGCGATAAATGCCGCGGTTGAGCTGGGTAAAGCGCAAGAATAAAGGGTTTTTATAGCCTGAGTGCTTGGCAATTTTGATTGCTTGGGCTAAACATGTTCCCTCTTAAGTGTCTGAGTTTAATATACTCAGTATAAGATTGTCAGAAACGGGAGTAGCAATGGCACAGCAAGAAAATGCGTCGCGACCACTTTCGCCGCACATACAAATATATCGTTGGACTTTGACGATGATCCTGTCAATCCTGCACCGGGCGACGGGTGTGGCCCTTTATGCCGGTACAGGTCTTCTTGCTTGGTGGCTGCTTGCTATTGCAACGGGTCCAGAAGCTTATGAGCAAGTTCGCCTTGTCTCGAGCCATTGGCTGGGTCGGTTGGTTTTGTTTGGTTATAGCTGGGCGCTTTTCCATCATATGTTTGGTGGTATTCGTCACTTTATCTGGGATACGGGGCGCGGTTTTGACCTAAAGACCGTTGAAATTTTAGCCCGCATAACGTCCATTGTGCCACTTTTATTGACTGTTTTGGCTTGGGCCCTTGCCTATTTTTACCTAGGAGCATTCTAATGAGCATGCGTACACCTCTCTCGCGCGTCCGTGGTCTTGGTTCTGCAAAAAAGGGAACTGAGCACTTTTGGCTTCAGCGCGTTACCGCAATCGCTAATATTCCTTTGACTGTCTTTCTGATCGCAACTCTTGTGGTTCATGCTGGTTCTGATTATGTGACCATGCGTGCCTTTTTGGCGCAGCCCATCGTGAGCATTGTGTTTTTGCTTTTGATTGCGAGCGCTGTTTGGCACATGCGGCTTGGGTTACAGGTTGTGATTGAAGATTATGTTTCAAGCGAAGGTCGTAAATTAGTGGCTATTATGGCCAATAATTTTGCCTCTATTGTTGTGGCGGTGACTTGTTCACTTGCCGTTTTGAAAATTGCATTAAATTAAGTGTCTAATACCAAAGAGCGCCTTAGCGCATATGGAGTGACGAATGAGTGAATATGAGTTCATAGACCATCAATTCGATGTTGTCGTTGTTGGCGCCGGCGGGTCTGGTTTGCGTGCAGCGCTTGGGTGCTCTGAAAAAGGCCTGCGGACAGCATGTATTTCTAAGGTTTTTCCAACGCGTAGCCACACTGTTGCTGCTCAAGGTGGCATTTCGGCAGCGCTTGGTAATATGGGTGATGATGACTGGCGTTGGCATATGTACGATACGGTCAAGGGCTCTGATTGGCTGGGTGATCAAGATGCAATTGAATATTTGTGTCGCAATGCCCCTGAAGCTGTTTATGAGCTTGAGCATTTTGGTGTTCCGTTTTCACGGACCGAAGAAGGTAAAATTTACCAGCGCCCATTTGGTGGTATGACCACTAATTTTGGTGAAGGTATTGCCCAGCGTACATGTGCGGCGGCTGACCGGACGGGTCATGCCATATTGCATACGCTTTATGGCCAATCTTTGCGCTATGAAACTGAGTTCTTTATTGAATATTTCGCTTTAGATTTAATCATGGATGGCGACCGCTGTGTGGGTGTAACAGCCTTACGCATGGATGACGGCACATTACATCGCTTCCAAGCCCAACAGGTTATCTTGGCAACAGGTGGTTACGGGCGTGCTTATTTCTCGGCGACATCTGCGCACACATGTACAGGTGATGGCTCGGCCATGGCCTTACGGGCTGGCTTGCCATTGCAAGACATGGAGTTTGTTCAGTTCCACCCTACAGGCATTTATGGTGCAGGCTGTTTGATCACAGAAGGATCACGCGGTGAGGGTGGTATTTTGATTAACTCTGAAGGTGAACGTTTCATGGAACGTTATGCACCATCGGCAAAAGATCTTGCATCTCGCGATGTTGTGTCCCGTGCAATGACAATTGAAATCCGCGAAGGACGTGGCGTTGGTCCAAATAAAGATCATATTTATTTGCACCTTGATCACATTGATCCCGCCGTATTGGCTGAGCGTTTGCCGGGCATCTCTGAGAGTGCGGAAATCTTTGCTGGCGTTGACGTGACCAAGGAGCCAATTCCTGTTCTGCCGACGGTGCATTATAATATGGGCGGCATTCCGACCAATTATCATGGCGAAGTCTTGAACCCAACGACAAAAGATCCTGAGCGTGTTGTGCCTGGTCTTTTTGCAATTGGTGAAGCAGCTTGTGTGTCTGTCCATGGTGCGAACCGTCTTGGTTCAAATTCACTAATTGACCTTGTTGTGTTTGGGCGTGCTGCAGCTATTCGTGCAGCGGAAATCACTGTTGCTGGTGAACGCCAAGCACCTCTTGCAAGTGATGCGGGCCAAAATGGCATTGATCGCCTAGACCGCTTTAGAAACGCCAATGGTAAAACGCCGACAGCCGAACTTCGCTTGCAAATGCAGCGCATTATGCAAGAAAATTGCGCTGTTTTCCGCACCGGTGATGTTCTGGAGGAAGGCTGTAAGCTGATGCAAGATGTTGTTGGGCGTATGGATGACCTCAAGGTCTCAGACCGCTCAATGATTTGGAACAGTGACCTTATTGAAACACTTGAATTTGACAATCTGATTATTCAGGCCGTGGCAACGGTTGAGGGCGCTAATGCTCGCAAGGAAAGCCGCGGTGGTCATGCTCGTGAGGATTTCCCAGAGCGTGATGATAAGAATTGGATGAAGCATACATTGGCTTATGTGGATGCGAAGGGTAAAGCGAAGTTGAAATATCGTGGCGTCCATAATTACACTTTAACCAATGAAGTCAGTTATATTGAGCCAAAAGCTCGCGTATATTAATCGGGGACGGAGTTAGATATGGTTGAAATTGCATTACCAGCAAATTCAAAGGTCGGAAAAGGTGTTGCGCATGTGGCACCTGGCAACCTTAAGAAGCCGCGGACATTAAAGGTCTATCGCTGGAATCCAGAAGATGGTCAAAACCCACGCGTCGATTCCTTCACTTTTGACGCCGAAGATTGCGGACCAATGGTGCTTGATGCGCTTTTGAAAATCAAAAACGAAATTGACCCAACATTGACCTTCCGTCGCTCGTGCCGCGAAGGGATTTGCGGTTCTTGTGCCATGAATATTGATGGGCAAAACACATTGGCCTGTACCAAAGGCTTGAATGAGGTCAAGGGTGATGTTGCTGTTTATCCTTTGCCGCATATGCCGGTTGTTAAAGATTTGGTGCCTGACCTTACAAATCTTTATGCGCAATATGCTTCTATTGAGCCTTGGCTTAAAACAGATAGTCCTAAGCCTGAAAAAGAATGGCGTCAGTCGCGTGAAGATCGTGATCAGCTTGATGGTCTTTATGAATGTATTTTATGCGCATGTTGTTCAACGTCATGCCCGAGTTATTGGTGGAACTCAGATAAATATCTCGGACCGGCTGTTTTGTTACAGGCCTATCGTTGGCTCGCAGATAGCCGTGACGAAGCGCGCGGCGAACGTCTTGATGACTTGGAAGATCCTTTCCGCGTCTATCGCTGCCACACAATCATGAATTGCGCCAAGGCTTGCCCGAAAGGCTTGTCTCCAGCAAAAGCCATTTCAGAAATTAAGAAAATGATGGTGACCCGCGAAGTTTAGGGTTGTCTGAGGATGCACTTATTAAATGGCGTCAAAACATTATGTTTCTGACGCCATTTTTTTAACTTTGTAAGGCCTGCCTTGATGCAACATATTTTATTTCTATGCGCGGGCAATCGGTCTCAATCGGTCATGGCAGAGGCCTATGTTAATCATGTCGCCGCAGGCAGATGGCGGGCTTATAGTGCAGGTAAGCCTCCGATTAGCGACCCGCATCCTTTGGCGGTTCAAACGCTCATGGATGCTGGTGTTTTGTTTGGCTTACCACAGTCTCAATCTTGGTTTGAATTTGACGGGCCCGGCACCCCACATTTAGATTTTGTTATTTCATTGTCTGTGTCAGCAGTTGAACAGGACAGCCCCATTTGGCAAGGTCACCCGCAAATACTGCATTGGCCGTTTCCTGACCCAGCACATTTTTCAGGTTCGGAGGAAGATCAACGCGATCATTTTAGAAGCGTGTTTGTGATGATAAAAGAACACATTGACCAATTCATATCGCGGTGAATGAGTTGCTCACAATAGGCGCTTATTAAATCTATGGCTGGTTGAGCTTTGATTGACGTTGCGTGTCGGGCGTGGCTAAAATAGGTTTGGAGAGTATCAGATGAATTTAAACCAAGATGCCGATATCGCTTTATTTCAAGCAGAGGTTCGTGATTTTTTACGAGCCAATTTGACAGATGATCTGCGTCGTTCTGGCCTAACAAGTTTGGGCATTTGCAGCGATTATGCGCCAGGAATGGTTTGGCAAAAAATACTTCATGCGAAAGGGTGGGCGGCGCCGCATTGGCCGAAAGAGTTTGGCGGATGTGGCTGGAACGATATGCAGCGTTATGTGTTTTCGAGTGAATGTGCCATGGAAAATGCGCCAAAGCTTGCACCTATGGGTCTGGGTATGATTGGCCCCACATTGATTGTATGCGGGAGCGAGACTCAAAAAGAATATTATTTGCCTCGTATTCTATCGGGCGAGGATTTTTGGTGCCAAGGATATTCAGAGCCTGGTTCGGGATCTGATCTTGCTAGTCTGTCTTGTCGCGCAATTCGTGATGGCGATGATTATGTTATTAATGGTACGAAAATTTGGACGACCATGGCGCATAACGCAAATATGATGTTCTGCTTGGTGCGGACCAATACGGAGGTCAAGCCTCAGCAGGGCATTTCCTTTATTCTCATTGATATGACTTTGCCCGGTATATCTGTGCGTCCGATTATTACACTTGCAGGTGAGCATGAAGTTAATCAGGTATTTTTTGAGGATGTACGGGTGCCGGCCAGTCAGTTGGTTGGCGCAGAAAATGATGGTTGGACTGTCGCTAAGACGCTTCTTACGTTTGAACGCGGTGGGGCTTATGCCGCGCGGTTACGCGAAAAACATGCCCGCTTGGCGCAACTTATTTCCCCTTTGCAAGATTATGACCTCAATCAACGATTGGCTGACTTGCATGTACGGCTTGACGCGCTTGAGGCAAATGAATTTAGGGTTCAGAGCCAATTAAGTCAGGGACATGCAACAGGTCCCGCGAGCTCTCAGCTTAAAATTATGGGTACGGAATTGCAGCAGGATCTTGATATGTTGGGTGTGGAAGCTTTGGGGGTTGATGCGTTACCTTGGGCGCCCGAGGCGCGTTTGGACGGGCGACTGCATAATCAAGCCGCACCTGATTTTGCTTTGATGGGCATGGCGGATTATTTGAGCAATCGCGCTGCAAGCGTTTATGGCGGGTCGAACGAAGTTCAGCGCAATATTATCGCTAAAGCGGCTTTGGGCTTATAGACGCTTATGTCTCCTGAAAAGGCATATCAAGCGCTAGTTGCAAAAGGCGCAATTGTTGAAGATGTGGCTCAAGCCCAAGCCGCCGCGCAGCTGGATAGGTTATTTTCCGTTTTAACCGAACGCCGGTCGCTTCGTCATATTTTTCAGAAAAAACAAAGTCCTCGTGGCATATATCTTTATGGTGATGTTGGGCGCGGTAAATCGATGCTGATGGATTTGTTCTTTGAACAATTACCGCTTCGAAAAAAGCGCCGCGTTCATTTTCATGCCTTTATGCAAGAAGTACATGAACGCATTTTCAAGTGGCGTCAGCTTGAAAAGAAAGGTGCGGTAAAACAGGGCGATCCTATTCCACCTGTTGCGAAAGAGATTGCCGCCGAGGCCAGCGTTTTGTGCTTTGATGAATTTCAGGTCAAAGATATTGCGGATGCCTCTATTTTGGGTCGGCTTTTTACGCAATTTTTTGAGGCAGGTATTACAATTGTCGTTACCTCTAATCGCCACCCAGATGATCTGTATAAAGGCGGTTTGCATCGAGACCGGTTTTTGCCATTCATTGCATTGGTCAAGGATAGTTTGCTTATTTGTGAACTGACAGCGGCAAAAGATTTCCGGCTTAATCGTCTTTCTGGCCATCCTGTTTGGTTTACCCCGGTTGGGATTTCGAGCCGTGAACATTTAGATGCGCGCTTTAAGGACCTCACAGGTGGTGTGGCATGCCAGCCTGTTCGACTTTCCTTGAAGGGCCGGGTTTGGGATATCGCGGAAACAGCTTTGGGTGTTGCGCGCATGCGTTATGAGCATTTATGTGTTGAGCATAGAGGTGCTGGCGATTATTTGGCTTTGGCGCAGAGGTTTCATACGGTTATTATTGATGGGATACCGCGCCTGACAAAGGATAAGCGAAATGAAGCAGTTCGTTTTGTCACACTGATTGATGCGCTCTATGAGCATAAGGTGAAATTACTTGCTTCTGCCGATAGTGAGCCAGCTCAAATTTATCCCGATGGGGATGGTGCCTTTGAGTTTCAGAGGACGGTTTCGCGTTTAATGGAAATGCGATCTGAGGCTTATTTGGCACTAGCGCATATGTCAGATGAGGCTCCATCAGGGACAGAACTCACAAATGTATCGTGAAAGCCGAGCGTGCTATCTTGCATCATGGGCTTAAACGCGGTACTTCAAACCATCACATTGACTCATCAAAAGGATTAACGATATGTCCCGTAAAAAAATTGCACTTATTGGTGGCGGCCAAATTGGCGGCACACTCGCACACTTAGCTGGCTTGAAAGAGCTCGGCGATATCACAATTTTCGACATTGTTGATGGCATCCCGCAAGGTAAGGCACTTGATCTCGCGCAAAGTGCACCGGTTAGTGGTTTTGATGCTAACCTAAGCGGCACAAAAACATATGCAGGCATTAAAGGTGCTGACGTTGTGATCGTAACCGCAGGCGTGCCGCGCAAGCCAGGCATGAGCCGCGATGATTTGCTCGGCATTAACCTAAAAGTTATGCAGCAAGTGGGTGAAGGCATTAAAAAATATGCGCCAAATGCATTCGTTATCTGCATCACCAACCCGCTCGACGCTATGGTTTGGGCGCTTCAAAAAGCATCTGGACTTCCCAAAAATAAAGTTGTTGGTATGGCGGGTGTTCTTGACTCTGCGCGCTTCCGCCATTTCTTGGCTGATGAGTTTAAAGTCTCTGTTCGTGACGTTACGGCATTTGTCTTGGGTGGCCACGGTGATACAATGGTGCCAAGTGTTCGTTACTCAACGGTTGCCGGTATTCCTTTGCCTGACCTTATCAAAATGAAATGGACAACACAGAAGCGTATCGATGAAATCGTTCAGCGCACTCGCGATGGTGGTGCTGAGGTTGTTGCGCTCTTAAAAACAGGCTCCGCCTTTTATGCGCCTGCCGCAGCAGCTATTGAAATGGCTGAGAGTTACCTCAAAGACCAAAAGCGTGTTTTGCCATGTGCCGCGCATTTGAATGGCGAATATGGTCAGAAAAATCTTTATGTTGGTGTGCCGGTTATTATTGGTGCAAAAGGCGTTGAAAAGGTTGTGGAAATTAAACTCGACGCTAAAGAGCGTGCGATGTTTAAGAAGTCGATTAAAGCCGTAGAGGGTTTGCTCGATGCATGTAAGAAAATAGATAAATCTCTGAAATAGAGATTTGCCCTATAGATAGGCCAGCTCATAGAGTTGGCCTTTTCTTTGGAAAGGTCATTGGAAATGAAAATTAAGTTTTGGTTAGCAATTATTGTTATTCTTATTCTGAGTGCTGGTGTGGTTGCTTTGCTCCAGCCCCCTATTCAAGACCGCATTGTCCAGCGTGGGGTTGAGCGCCAAATAGAGGCGAACCAAAATATTCCAGATTACGGAAATAATGCGCTTGATGTCGTTTTTTGTGGAACGGCATCGCCGATGGGTAATGGTGAGCGCGCACAACAATGCATCGCTATTTTTGCAGGACCTCATTTCTTTATTTTTGACTCTGGGGCGCGTTCGACAGCCAATGTTGCACAATTGGGTCTGCCAGTTGAACGGTTATCTGGCATATTCTTAACGCATTTTCATTCGGACCATATTTCCTCGCTCGGGGAGTTGCATCTTTTAAGTTGGGTGCGCGGGCGTGAAGGGAAGTTAAACTTATATGGTGGCCCTGGTGTTTCGCAGGTTGCAGACGGGTTTAATCTCGCTTATGGGCAAGATTATGTTTATCGCACCGCGCATCATGGTGCAGATTATTTATCACCAAAAAATGCCGGTTTTGTTGCTAAAACCATTGTTGCGCCGCCATCGGGCGTGACAACTGTCTTTGACAAAGATGGCGTAAGTGTAGAAGTGTTTGAGGTCATTCATCCACCTATTAAGCCCGCATACGGATATCGTATTTGTTATCAAGCGCGTTGCGTGGTGGTCAGCGGTGACACGAGCGCAAGCATGAATTTACAAATGGTTTCGCGTGACGCCGATGTTTTAATCCATGAAGTGTTGCATGAGGACTTAACGGGATATATCGCGCAAGGTCAGACGAAAGCCGGCATGGCCCGTGTAGGCAAGATCATTGCAGATACGCCAGACTATCATACCACACCTATGAATGCGGCCAAAATTGCTCAAGCGGCCAATGTTGGATTGCTTGTTTTTACTCATTTTGCCCCTCCGCCACAGAATAAATTAGTCGAACAAATTTATATGCGGAATTTAAGCTCTGTGCTTGACGTTGATAAGATCATCTTGGCTGATGACGGCTTGTTTTTGCGGCTTCCCGTCGGTGAGGCAGGTGTTGTGAAAAGAGTATCGCTTAAATAAAGTAAATTTGAGCTCGGTTTCAATTTTTTCTGAAAAAACGACATATTCTGTCGTTAAATGGTCATTTTAGCATTGGTTCTGCGAACGTTTCGCGCTATCAAAAGTAGGTCATTATTGATGCGCGTTTCAAATTTGGAAAACGGGTCATGATGAAACGAATATAGTGACAATATAGTCGAGGATCATATGAATATTCACGAATATCAAGCAAAACAAGTTTTAAAGAATTTTGGTGTGCCAGTGCCATCAGGCCATGTTGCTTTTTCGGCAGATGAGGCCGTTGCTGCCGCAGAAAAGCTTGGTGGTCCCGTTTATGTGGTTAAGGCGCAAATTCATGCCGGCGGTCGCGGTAAGGGCGGCGGCGTTAAAGTCGTGAAGTCACTCGATGATGTGCGCGCGGAAGCAGAGCGGATGCTCGGTATGACCCTTGTTACGCATCAAACCGGTCCTGAGGGGCGTCTTGTGCGCCGCGTCTATATTGAAGAAGGTTCTGATATTCAGCGCGAACTCTATTTGTCTGCTGTTGTTGACCGCGAGACGTCACGTGTTTCTTTCATTGTTTCCACTGAAGGTGGAATGGACATTGAGGAAGTCGCCGCGAAAACACCTGAGAAAATCATCACAGTGAGTGTTGACCCTGCCTCTGGCATCTCCCCGCATCATGGCAGACACATTGCTTTTGCTTTGGGTCTGAGTGGAGATCAGGTCAAGCAGGCAACGCAGCTTGTAACAAATCTCTATCGTGCTTTTGTTGAGAAAGATATGGCGCTTCTTGAGGTAAACCCGCTTGTTGTAACGGGAGACGGCAATCTTGTTTGTCTTGATGCAAAAATTAATTTTGATGGCAATGCGCTTTATCGTCAGCCTGACATTATGGAATTGCGTGATCTTGATGAGGAAGACCCAGCTGAAGTGTTGGCTTCAAAATACGACCTTAATTACATAACACTCGATGGCCAAATTGGCTGTATGGTCAATGGCGCGGGTCTTGCGATGGCGACCATGGATATTATTAAATTATATGGTTCTGAGCCAGCAAACTTCCTTGATGTTGGCGGCGGCGCAACAAAAGAAAAGGTCACTGAGGCCTTTAAAATCATCATGTCTGATGACAATGTGAAGGGTATTCTGGTCAATATTTTCGGCGGCATTATGCGCTGTGACGTTATTGCTGAGGGTGTGGTTGCGGCTGCGCGTGAAACGCAATTGGCCGTACCATTGGTTGTGCGTCTTGCTGGAACAAATGTTGATTTGGGCAAGAAAATTTTATCAGAGTCTGGCCTAACCATTATACCGGCTGACGATCTTGATGATGCTGCTCAGAAAATTGTAGCTGCAGTGAAGGAGGCCGCGTAATGTCTGTCCTTATCAATAAAAATACAAAAGTTATTTGCCAGGGTTTTACTGGTTCTCAGGGCACGTTCCACTCTGAACAAGCAATTGCTTATGGAACAAAAATGGTTGGCGGCGTGACGCCGATGCGGGGTGGAGAAACCCATCTTAACCTTCCGATTTTTAATACGGTAGATGAAGCTGTACACAGCACAGGGGCTACGGCCTCAGCTATTTATGTGCCGCCACCCTTTGCGGCTGATGCAATATTAGAAGCGATTGATGCGGGTATTGAGCTTGCTGTTTGTATCACCGAAGGTATTCCGGTTTCAGATATGATCCGCGTAAAGCGTGCCCTACAGGGTTCTAAAACGCGCCTTATTGGCCCTAACTGTCCTGGTGTGATTACGCCGGATGAATGTAAAATTGGTATCATGCCTGGGCATATTCACAAGCGCGGGTCGGTTGGTATTGTGTCACGTTCTGGCACATTGACATACGAAGCTGTGGCGCAAACAACAGCCGCTGGGCTTGGCCAGTCAACGTGTATTGGTATTGGTGGCGACCCTGTTAATGGCACAAATTTCATTGACTGCTTGGAAATGTTCCTGGCGGATGATGAAACCCAATCCATTATTATGATCGGTGAAATTGGCGGGTCAGCTGAAGAAGATGCGGCTGAGCTTATTAAAAATTCAAAAATCAAGAAGCCAATGGTCGGCTTTATCGCTGGTGTTACTGCCCCTCCCGGACGTACCATGGGGCATGCTGGGGCGATTATATCTGGTGGCAAGGGCGGCGCTGATGATAAAATGGAAGCCATGCGTTCAGCTGGTATTCGCGTGTCACCTTCTCCTGCTGCACTTGGCAAAACCCTTGTTGATGTTTTAAATGGTAATTAACAAAAATTAAGAGAGAACTTGATGCCTGGTTTTAGTCAGTCATACGAAACAGATCCACTCATTGAGAGCATGTTGAGTGGATCAAATGCTCTTTATATCGAACAGCAGCTCGCTCGGTTTATTGAAAACCCTTCAAGCGTAGATGCACAATGGCAGGCTTTCTTCAAAGGTATGGACGAAACAGGGGTGGCGCATACCCCAAGCTGGCAACGTTCAGACTGGCCGCCCGTAGTTAAGAGTGAAATGACTGCCGCGCTTGATGGCAATTGGTCCGTTGAAAGTGTTTCTCAAAAACTTAAAAGCCGTCATGCGGATGCAACGGAAGAGGATATTCGCGCGGCGACACTCGATTCTGTTCGCGCCATTATGATGGTGCGCGCCTATCGTTTTCGTGGACACTTGGCTGCTGATTTAGACCCACTACGTTTGAGCCCGCCTTCGTCTCACCCAGAGCTTGACCCGGCAAGCTATGGCTTTGAAGAGGCTGATTATGATCGGCCAATTTTCATCGATTATGTGTTGGGTTTGGAAACGGCAACTGTTCGCCAAATGCTGGAGATTTTGCGTCGGACCTATTGTGGCACCTTTGCTGTTGAATTCATGCATATTTCAGACCCTGAAGAAAAAGCCTGGTTGCAAGAGCGCATGGAGGGTGCGGATAAAGAAATATCTTTTACCGATGAAGGTAAGCGCGCCATTTTTAACAAACTCGCTGAGGCTGAGGGTCTTGAGAAGTTTTTGGATGTTAAATATACGGGCACAAAACGCTTTGGTTTAGATGGCGGTGAGAGCCTTGTCCCGGCGCTTGAGCAAATTATTAAACGCGGTGGCAATCTCGGCGCCAATGAAATTATTATTGGCATGCCACACCGCGGGCGATTAAATGTTTTAACAAATGTGATGGCCAAGCCTTTCCGGGCTTTGTTTCATGAATTTTCGGGTGGCTCGTCTAATCCAGATGATGTTGAGGGGTCTGGTGATGTGAAATATCACCTTGGTGCATCAACAAAGCGCGAGTTTGATGGAAACAGTGTGCATTTATCTCTGACCGCAAACCCATCTCATTTAGAGGCTGTTGATCCGGTTGTTTTAGGAAAAGCCCGCGCTAAGCAAGACCAGTATCGCGTCACTATGGATGATATGGTGGATCGAAGCACAGTTATTCCGCTTTTGCTTCATGGTGATGCTGCCTTTGCGGGACAAGGCATGGTCGCAGAATGTTTGGGCCTGTCTGGCCTTAAGGGCCATAAGTCGGGTGGGTCTATTCACTTTATCGTGAACAACCAGATTGGATTTACAACAAATCCGCGTTATTCGAGGTCTTCGCCCTATCCGTCTGATGTGGCGAAAATGGTTGAAGCTCCAATCTTTCACGTGAATGGCGATGACCCTGAAGCTGTGGTCCATGCGGCAAAAATTGCGACTGAGTTTCGTCAGAAATTTCTAAAGCCTGTCGTCATTGATATGTTTTGTTATCGGCGCTTTGGCCATAATGAGGGCGATGAGCCGGCTTTTACCCAGCCATTAATGTATGACCGCATTCGCTCGCATCCCCGTGTTGCCGAGCAATATGGCAATCGATTGGTTGAAGAGGGTGTGATGACCCGCGAAGAGGTTGATGGTGTCGCCCAAATTATGCGCGATATGCTTGAAAGTGAGTTTAAGAGTGCCACAAGTTATAAGCCCAATAAAGCAGATTGGCTTGATGGTCGTTGGTCTGGTATGCAAAAGAAATCCGCTAGTGACTTTGTCCGCGGTGATACAGGCGTTAATAAAAAAACACTGCTCGCTTTGGGTGAAAAGTTAACATTCAAACCTGAAGAATTCAATTTGCATCGTGCCTTAGAGCGGCAGATTAAGGCCAAGGAAGACATGTTTAAGTCTGGTCAGGGTTTTGACTGGGCTACAGCAGAATCTCTTGCTTTTGCTTCTTTATTGAATGAAAAATATACGGTCCGATTGTCGGGGCAAGATTGCGAACGCGGAACTTTTTCTCAGCGTCA
>CBFHJI010000021.1:9086-25487 GCA_965656255.1 Alphaproteobacteria bacterium | reverse complement strand
AGAAGGACTAATTTTTGAAATAGGCAGTGAGGCGCGTTCTGGTGTTGATCTGGAAACGCCCAAGGGTCTGGCCTTAAAGCTGGGTGGATTGACGCGTACGACACCTAAATTGCCAGGCTTAGCCGAACCAGAAGCTGTTCGCCATTATGTGCGGTTGAGCCAAAAAAATCATAGCATTGATGCTGGTTTATACCCGCTTGGCTCATGCACAATGAAGCACAATCCGCGTTTAAACGAGAAAATGGCTCGCCTGCCGGGTTTTGGTGATATTCACCCGCTGCAACCCATTTCGACTGTGCAAGGCGCGCTTGGCTTAATGGATGAGTTGGCGCATTGGTTAAAAACTTTGACGGGTATGCCTGAAGTTGCGTTATCGCCGAAAGCGGGCGCGCATGGTGAACTCTGTGGCATGATGGCTATTCGTGCAGCAATTGAAGCGCGTGGTGAGTTGGCAACGCGTAAGCGTGTTTTGGTGCCAGAATCTGCACACGGCACAAATCCAGCAACCGCTGCTTTGCTTGGCTTTATTGTGGATGAGATCCCGGCAAATCTTCATGGTCGGGTTGATCTCGATGCGTTTCGCGCAAAATTGGGTGATGATGTCGCCGCGATTATGCTGACCAATCCAAACACATGCGGCCTGTTTGAGCGCGATATTATCGATATCGCTGATGCTATTCATGAGGTCGGTGGTTATTTTTATTGTGATGGTGCAAATTTTAACGCCATTGTTGGTCGTGTTCGACCTGGTGATCTTGGTGTTGACGCCATGCATATCAATTTACACAAAACCTTTTCAACGCCTCATGGCGGTGGCGGCCCTGGTTCTGGACCAACAGTTTTATCTGAGCGTCTTGCCCCCTATGCGCCTTTACCGCTCATTGTAAAGCGCGATGGTGTGTATGATCTGGTCGAGAATGAAACAGCAGATAATGCTAGTTTTGGCCGTATGGTGGCCTTCCATGGACAAATGGGGATGTTTGTTCGTGCACTTTCCTACATGTTAAGTCACGGCAGTGATGGCCTCCGCCAAGTTGCTGAGGACGCTGTCTTAAATGCGAATTATATTCTCGCAAGCTTGAAAGAGGTTATGAGCGCCTCCTTTGAAGGTCCGTGTATGCATGAGGCTTTATTCGATGACCGTTTCTTAAAAGATACAGGCATTGATACGCTCGACTTTGCTAAGGCGATGATCGACGAAGGTTATCATCCTATGACAATGTATTTCCCTTTAGTTGTGCATGGCGCCATGCTCATTGAGCCGACAGAAACCGAGAGCAAACAAACGCTCGATCAGTTTATTTATGTCATGCGTAAGCTCACGGAAGCGGCAAAAGCTGGGGACATGGATCGTTTCAAAAAAGCACCACATTTTGCTCCGCGTAAACGTTTGGATGAAACAAAGGCCGCGCGTCAGCCGGTGTTGAAGTATCAGCGAAACACGCTTGCCGAGGCTGCTGAATAAGTGACCGAGCTAAGCTTTGAGCGTGCTCAAGGCTGGCCCGGGCGACGGGTGGCAGGCGTTGATGAAGCTGGTCGTGGCGCCTGGTGTGGTCCCGTTGTTGCGGCGGCGGTTATCCTGCCCGAAGGATTTGATATTGCACCATTGGCTGACAGCAAAAAACTAAGCCCCAAGCGTCGGGCAGGTCTGCGCTTGGTCATAGAAGAACAGGCTCAGGTTGGGGTAGGCTTTGCCGATGCCGCTGAAATAGACAAAATTAATATTTTACAAGCGACATTTCTCGCCATGCAACGTGCCCTTGCTAAGCTGTCGGTTGATTTTGTATTGATTGACGGAAATAAGGCGCCACAATTGGCAGTGGACTATCAAACCATTATTGGTGGCGATAATATTTCGGCCTCAATTGCCGCGGCCTCGATTATTGCGAAAGAAACCCGGGATGATTGGGTGCGCGAAATTTCCAACAATTATAAACAATATGGTTGGGCACAAAATAAAGGTTACGGGACAAAGGATCATCGCTCCGCGGTTCAAGAATATGGGCCGACAGATTTTCATCGCATGTCATTTCGCCCTATGCGCGATATGCAGACCTAAATATCGGCTTGTTTTATCGAATATATACTATGAGGAGTAGCTGTGGATATTTGTGTGGATAATGTAACCATATGGATTCATTTATAAATTGACGGCGAATCAAGAATGACTCATGTTCGGGCATGAGCAAAAAACATTCACCCCAGGCACTGCCCTTAAACCAAATCCTCCACGGCGATACAATCGCGCATATGAAGGCTTTGCCCGATTCATCTGTGGACCTTGTGTTTGCTGATCCGCCTTATAATCTTCAGTTAAGGCAGCAATTAACGCGCCCCGATCATTCCCATGTGGATGCTGTGACGGATGATTGGGATAAATTCTCTGATTTTCAAGCATATGATATGTTCACACGGGCATGGCTCGCTGAGGCGCAGCGCATTTTAAAGCCAACAGGGACACTTTGGGTTATTGGCAGCTATCACAATATTTTCCGCGTGGGAACAGCTTTACAAGATCTCGGTTATTGGATTTTGAACGATATTATATGGCGCAAAACCAATCCAATGCCGAATTTTAAAGGCACACGATTTGCCAATGCCCATGAAACACTAATTTGGGCGACACCCAATGCCAATGCCACAGGTTATTGTTTTAACTATCAAGCGATGAAAACCCTCAATGAGGGTATCCAAATGCGGTCTGATTGGCTTTTGCCGATTTGCACGGGCCAGGAGCGTTTGAAGGATTCCTCAGGGCGTAAAGTGCATCCAACGCAAAAGCCTGAAGCTCTGCTACATCGGGTTTTATTGGCAACAAGTCAGCCGGGAGATGTGATTTTGGATCCATTTTTTGGGTCGGGCACGACCGGTGCTGTAGCCAAATATTTGGGCAGGTCCTTTATTGGGATTGAGGCTGATGAAACATATATCAAAGCTGCCCGCAAGCGTATTGATCAGGTTGCACCCGCGCCCGATGAGGCGCTCGAAGTAACACAATCAGCCAAGGCACTTCCGCGGATCCCCTTTGGGTCTTTGATTGAAAGCGGTATGATTAGACCTGGAACGCAATTATTTGGCCCCTCGCGCCGTTACCAAGCGCGCGTGCGTGCAGATGGTAGTTTGAAAGCCGGGTCGACAAAATCCCCAATTACCGGATCCATTCATCAAATTGGCGCACACGTTCAGGGCGCTCAGGCATGTAATGGTTGGACCTTCTGGCACGTTGAAAGCGATAACAAATTGATATCGATTGATGACTTGCGCAATAAAATGCGTGAGCAAAAAGCTCATTAACTACTCGTGAATGAGGATAGTAGGAGAGCGTGTGAGTTCTTTATGAGTTCACACGCGTGTCGCTTTGAATTGTTTTTTCGACAAAAACTTCAGCTTTACGCATGAGGTTGGGCAGGGCTGCTGCATGGAGGGCTTTGGCATCGCGCCATGTGAAAGTGCTATCTATGGCGTCAATCAATGCCATATCTGAGGGCGTGGCATGGCCGATCCAGACCGATAGCGTTAATTCAAAATGGGTGAAAACGTGGCGCACCGCATTTGAATGCTTGACCCAGTTAAGAGATAAATGATTGTCGATATCCCGATCATTGGGCGTGTCCCAGCCATGAGAAGGAAACTCAATCATATTACCAAGTAAACCGCGTGCGGGTCTTTGCCGTGTTAAAATATGGCCGTGTTCATTATAAACCCAAAATAAAACGCCCGTGCGTTTTGGTTTTGGCTTTTTGGGAAGGCGGCGTGGTAAAGTATCGGCGATATTTTGCGCATACGCCGCACATATCTTATTCCAGGGGCAAATGCCACAATTGGGGTTTTTAGGGGTGCAAATGGTTGCGCCAAGATCCATCATGGCTTGTGCAAAATCTCCGGCGCGATTATTCGGCACTAAACTTTCGAGCGATTTGGCGACATCCACTTTAAGAGCCGGAAGTGGGGTTGTGCATGCAGTTAAACGCGAAATTACGCGTTCAATATTGCCGTCAATGGGCGCGGCTTTCTGGTCAAAAGCAATGGCGCAAATGGCGGCCGCCGTATAGGGCCCAATGCCTGGTAGCGCGATGAGTTCTTTTTCAGTCTTTGGAAAAATGCCGTTAAAATTATCGCGTATATGACGGGCACATTTTAGCATATTGCGCGCGCGCGCATAATAGCCGAGCCCGGCCCAAGCGCGCATAACATCGTCATCTTTGGCATTGGCGAGTGCGGTAACTGAGGGCCACACTCTGATGAAATTATTAAAATAGGGGGTGACAGCGACAACAGTTGTTTGCTGGAGCATGATCTCTGATAGCCAAACATGATAAGTATTCGGGGTGACCCCAATAGGCGCCCGCCAGGGGAGCTCTCTGGCGTGGGTATCATACCAGGCTAATAATTTTTTTGTGCTCTTTGCTAAACTCATGTGATCTTCATGCGCGGTTCTAACTCGTAAGCGTCGCCATGATCGTGTAAGATGATATAATATTAGGAGATGACTATGGCCTATAATGGCACAAAGCCGCAAGGCAAAAGCACACCGCTCTCGGCATTGGTGGGGCGACTGACCTCGTCGGTCATGCGCCGCCGTGGTTTTCGTGATGTCCAAATTATTGATCACTGGCCGTCAATCGTTGGCGCTCAGCTTGCTTCCATGAGCTTGCCCGAAGGCTTAAATCATCGCGGACAAGATGGTGCGGTTCTAACTGTGCGTGTGGATGGCGCTATGGCGCTTGAGGTGCAGCACCTCGCGCCGCAAATTCTTGAGCGCATTAATCAGTTTTATGGTGTTGAAGCGGTCAAGCGGCTCAATATTATTCAAGGTCCAATCTACCGCCGCCCATTGACGAATTACCCAAGCGCTGAGGTTTTAAAGCCTCATATGGATGCTGCTTATGATGAATTGGCTGACTTACCAGAGGGTGAGCTTAAGCAAGCGCTGGCGCGTTTAGGTGGTCGTATTAAATATCGTAGCGCGAGTGAAGGCGAATAAGGCCGCTATTTCACCACATTTGCTCTAAAAGTTTTCCACAAACTTTATGCTTAATCGTCGTTAGAGGGATCGGGGTTTTCCTTGACGAGTTCTATAATAGATTTTGAAAAATAGATTCGGGGGCACCATGCCAATTAATGCTAGATACATAGTTATCATCGTCGCTTTGCTTGCGGGGGTGTTTGCGTTTTTTGTGTTTCAGTCAAACCAAGAGACAGACACTGCTTCACAGTTTGATGCGACGGGCGAAGCCTCTGAAGCTCATGCAACAGAATTAGATTCCTCAGATTTGGCTGGCGAGACCTCAGGTCTAAGTGCCCTAGAAAAGCCCAATCCACTTGGCGAAATTGTTATTGGGAATGCTGATGCGCCGGTGACAATGGTTGAATATGCGTCTTTAACCTGCGGGCATTGTGGCGCGTTCCATAATCAGGTTTTGCCAATTCTAAAAGCCGAATATGTTGATACGGGTAAGCTCAGGATTCTATTCCGGTCTTTTCCATTTGATGGATTGGCGACTGCGGGAGCGATGTTGGCCCATTGCGTAGCCCCAGTGCAGCAAAGCAAATTTCTTATGATCTTATTCGAGCGCCAATCCGTGTGGCTAACCAGCCAGCAACCGCTTGATGAATTGCTCAAAATTTCGCGGCAAGCTGGTTTATCGGAAGCTGATTTTCGTATTTGTTTAAAGGACGAGTCTATCCTTGCCGGCATTCGCGCGGTTCAAAAGGATGCGCATGAAGAGCTTAAGGTGCAATCGACACCAACATTTTTTATCAATGGCGCTCGCCTTGAAGGCAATCAAGATATTAGTGTCTTTCGGGATGCTATAAATGCGCAATTGCCTGCAGAATTGCGTTAGGAAAAGTTATGCATTTTAAACGGTTGCGTTTATCAGGTTTCAAGTCTTTTGTGGATCCGGTTGATCTTGATATTTTGCCAGGATTAACGGGCGTTGTTGGGCCAAATGGTTGCGGTAAATCCAATTTGCTAGAAGCATTGCGATGGGCGATGGGGGAAACATCCTATAAATCCATGCGTGGCTCTGGCATGGAAGATGTCATCTTCTCGGGTACGACAGCACGTCCTGCGCGCAATCATGCCGAGGTTGGGCTTTACCTTGATAATGTCGATCATGATGCGCCGGCAGAATATAATGATAATGAAACAATTGAAGTTATTCGCCGAATAGAGCGTGAAGCT
Organism: Alphaproteobacteria bacterium; assembly: GCA_965656255.1. Lineage (GTDB taxonomy): Bacteria > Pseudomonadota > Alphaproteobacteria > RS24 > RS24 > JAYODZ01. Next base: position 19,300 of record CBFHJI010000021.1, on the reverse strand, counting down.
GGCTCTGCCTATCGCGTCAATGGGCGCGACGTGCGTGCAAAAGATGTGCAGTTGTTATTTGCCGATGCCTCGACAGGCGCGCGCTCAACAGCCTTAGTGCGTCAGGGACAAATTGGTGAATTGATCAATGCTAAGCCTGAGTCGCGCCGTCGTATTCTTGAAGAGGCTGCGGGTATTTCAGGTCTTCATAGTCGTCGCCATGAGGCCGAACTCCGACTGCGTGCGGCTGAGGGCAATCTCGAAAAGGTTGATGAAGCGCTTGGTCAAATGGATACAAATTTGCGCAGCTTGCGTCGGCAAGCCCGCCAAGCAACGCGTTATCGCGGTTTGTCAGGCGATATCCGCCAGGCTGAAGCTCTGGCGCTCCATTTGCGATGGCAGGCGATTGTTGATCAACTTGCCGAGATTAATGCCGAGCTCAGTGCAGCGCGACAAGACGTGAACACGCGCACACAGGCGGCGGCACAAGCCTCGACAGAGCAAGCCCGATTGCAAGCAAGTTTGCCACCATTGCGAGAAGCAGAAGCAGTGGCGGCCGCAGCCCTTAGACGTTTAACAATTGAGCGCGATAATTTAGACGCCGAGGAATCGCGTGCGCGCGAGATGATTGCGCGATTACAGCGCCAGCATGATGATCTTGAGGCCGATAAAGAACGTGAAACAGCTTTATTGTCAGATGCGCAGCAGCAATTAGGGACTTTGAACGAAGAAGCCACAATTTTGCTCTCTGAAGTGCAAGATGATGAAGTAGAGAGCGAAGCGCGCGCCAAGCAAGCTTGCGACGATGCTGGCAAGAAGCTTGAAACATATGAAACTGCGCTTGATGCCGCAAACCGTGAAGCAGCCGACTTGAATGCGAAGCGTAATGCATTGGCGACAACGATAGAGAATGTGCAGGCCCGCATTACGCGCCTTCAAAGCCAAATTGATGAGCGTCAGACGACACTGGATGGCTTGCTGCAGAGTGAGCTTCCACTTACTCAAGACACTCAGCTTTTACAGGCGCGTGATCAGGCCGTTAAAAACGTTGAGACGGCAAGTGAAACACTTGAAAGCTTAAGCAATGATGTGCGTATTGCGTCTGAGCGAGTAGATGCATTGGTTGGCCCGTTGCGCGAAGCCCAAGAAGTTGTGGCACGGCTCGTGGGGGAGCGGTCAGCTCTTTCGGCCATGTTCGCGCGACCAGGTGAAAAAACATATCCCTCCTTGGTGGATGCTTTGGAGGTTAATGCCGGTTATGAAATGGCTTTAGGGGCGGCCTTGGGTGATGACCTTGATGCTTCCTCTGATGAAGCCGCACCCGCGCATTGGCGGCATTTGGAGCAAACATCACAAGATACGGCACTACCCGCAGGTGTTGATGCGCTTGCAAAATTTGTCAAAGGGCCGCCAGCTTTAACCCGTCGACTTAATAATATTGGTGTTGTGCGTGATAAGGCTCAGGCTCGTCAATTGCAGACGGCTTTGGCCACGGGGCAGCGCTTGGTCTCTTTAGATGGCGACTTGTGGCGATGGGATGGATATGCAGCTGCGGCCGAAGCTCCGACAGCATCTGCCCAGCGTTTGGCTCAGCGCAATCGATTGCAAGACCTTGGGCGTGAACTTGAACTTGCTGAAAAGCAAGCCCTTGCGCGTGATATGGAAATGCAAGCTTTGAAAGACAACCATCGTGAGGTTTCTGGCCTTGAAAAGCAGGCAGGTATTCAGCTTGATGCCTATCGCAAGGCTCTGTCGGATGCGCGAGAAGCGCTTGCGAATGCTGAGCGGGGGCGAGCTGACTTTGCGACGAAGAAATCTGCATTAAACGACGCTTTGGTTCAATTGACGACAGATCTTGAAGAGCAATTGCAGGTCCAGACTGAGGCTATGTCGGCAATTTCAGAGCTAGACAAAGCCGCAGACCCTCAGATTAAAGTAGATGAGCTTCGACGCTCTGTTTCTGATGGTCGCGCTGAGCTTAGCGAAGCTCGTGCAGCCTTTGACCAATTGCGGACACGCCGCCAATTGCGTGAAAGTCGTTTGCGGCGGATTGATGAAGACAAACAGTCTTGGGAAAAACGCATTGAGGCTGCAAGTGGCCAAATTACGTCTTTGACAACGCGTTCGGCTGAAGTGGTGGCAGAACTCACGCGCGTCAGTGAGCAGCCAGCTCAATTGGCTGAGCGTAAACAGGTTTTGCTCGATCTTATTCAAGAGGCAGAGACCAAGCGTAAGAACGAGGCGGATGTTCTTGCCGAAGCTGAAACAGCATTGGGGGTTGCCGATAAAGTAGCGCGTGAAACTCAAAATGTTCTCACTCAAGCCCGCGAAGGTTTGGCGCGGCTTGAAGCTAATAAAGAAAATGCCTCTGAACGTGAGGCTGAAGCCGCTCAGCGTATTCGCGAAATTTTACAAGTCGAGCCGGAAAAAGCTCTCGCTATTTCTGAGCATGATGCCAATAAAGCCTTGCCAGATGTTCATGATGTTGAGGCAAAGCTAGAAAAGTTAAGGCGTGAGCGCGAAAACCTCGGCGGCGTAAACTTGCGCGCCGATGAAGAGGCAAATGACATTGAAGCGCAGATGGGCGAAATGAAAGCTGAGCGCGATGATTTGGCAAGCGCTATCAATAAATTGCGTTATGGCATTGGTCAGCTCAATAAAGAGGGGCGGGAGCGTTTATTGGCGGCTTACGAATCGGTCAATAGCCATTTTTCTCGCTTGTTTACGCAGTTATTTGGTGGCGGTACGGCTCGTCTGGAGCTTACCGAGTCAGATGACCCGCTCGAGGCTGGACTAGAGATTATTGCGCATCCGCCGGGTAAAAAACCGCAATTAATGTCTCTTTTGTCTGGCGGTGAGCAAGCTTTGACGGCCATGGCAATGATTTTTGCGGTGTTTTTAACGAATCCATCACCAATTTGCGTACTTGATGAGGTCGATGCCCCTCTTGATGACGCTAATGTTGAGCGTTATTGCAATATGATTCGTGAAATTTCAGAGGCAACAGGCACACGCTTCTTGTTGATAACCCACCATGCACTAACAATGGCGCGGGTTGATCGCCTGTTTGGGGTGACTATGCAAGAACGTGGCGTCAGTACTCTTATTTCCGTTGACTTAAAAGAAGCCGAACAATTTGCGGAGCTCGGCGTCTCTGATGACGAAGGTGATGTGTTTGACGGAAAAATAAATGCCTAAAATCATAGGGTTAAAATGATTTTATGGATTTGATTACAGCGTAAATTTGTGAATTTTGGGGCTGGTTTTTAAGCCTGTAACCGTTTTGGCGCTTTTCTATGATTGTTGAACATGAAAAATAAAACTGAAAAAGAAAAGGCCGCAATTGCCGAACTTGAGGCAAAAATCACTGCTGCAAGGCAAAATAACGGTTCTGAACCGCGCCGAAATGCCTCAGGTGGCCTATTAACATTGGCCTACCGCTTGACGATTGAGATGATAGCGGCTATTGGCGTAAGCGGATTTATAGGGTGGTGGATTGATAAAGTTTTTGATACAAAACCTTTATTCATGATCCTCTTACTTTTTCTCGGAATGGCAGCCGGGGTTATGAATGCAGTCAGAACTGCTGGCACTTTAAGCCAAGCTGCTCAGGACGCAGAAATTAAACAAGATGAGCAAGATAGTTCATCAAGAGATGATTAACAGATGGGCCCTAGGGCTCTAAGAATGACGGGGAGTGTGGCGTGGCCTCACAAGTGCAATCAGAAGGGCAAGAAGCCGGAGCAGCTATTGATCCGATGCACCAATTTGAGGTGCATTCTCTATATGATCTTCCAACAATTATGGGTGTAGACACATCATTTACAAATTCATCTCTATGGATGGTTTTGTCAGTTGGGTCGATTATCATTTTGATGTCTTTAATGGCGCGCTCAACCTCAATTGTGCCGGGTCGTATGCAGTCACTCGGTGAACTGACTTATGGCTTTATCGCCGGCATGGTGAAGCAAAATGTGGGCACTGAGGGAATGAAATATTTCCCATTCATTTTCTCGCTTTTTATGTTCATCCTTTTCTGTAACATGTTGGGTATGCTACCTTATTCCTTCACGGTGACGAGCCACCTTATTGTTACTTTTGCGCTAGCGGCGAGTGTCTTTATTCTTGTGACAGCTGTTGGCTTTATGAAACACGGCATTGGCTTTTTGAAACTGTTTGTCCCTTCGGGTATTCCGGCTGTTTTATTGCCACTTTTGGTTGTGATTGAGCTTATTTCATATTTAACGCGTCCGGTGAGCTTATCGGTTCGTTTGTTTGGTAATATGATGGCTGGTCACACAATGCTTAAAATTTTCGGCGGCTTTGTCGTCGGATTATCGTCTGCGGGTCTTATTCCGCTGGCAATCGCCCCCTTCGCGCTGATGGTAGCGTTTACAGGTTTAGAATTATTGATCGCAGGGCTTCAGGCCTATGTGTTCACGGTTTTGACGTGTATCTACCTCAACGAAGCCATACATATGGATCACTAACTTTTATTTAACTTGCCCAGATGGGCACAATCGGAGGTTTTACCAATGGAAGCAGAAGCAGCAAAATATATTGGCGCAGGTATCGCATGTATCGCCCTTGCCGGAGCAGGCATGGCAATCGGCAACATTTTCGGCAATTTCCTTGCGGGTGCATTACGCAATCCTTCAGCTGCACAAAGCCAGTTCCCAAACTTGCTTTTGGGCTTTGCGCTTGCTGAAGCAACAGGTCTTTTTGGCCTAATTATTGCGCTTATCCTTCTTTTTGTGGTCTGATTTATGAATGGGGTGGAAACACCCCATTTATCATTTTTGATCGCAGAAATGGTGACGTAAGGTCACCATGTTAAGCAATTACTTTGACGTCTTATTGTGTTAAATTATCAGGTATAATTTATATCGTAAGGCCGATGATTTTAGATATGTGAGCGGATAATGCCCCAGCTAGACCCATCCAGTTTTGGCAGTCAGCTTTTCTGGCTAGCAATTACTTTCTCGGCACTTTTTATCGTGCTGACATACTTCATCTTGCCGCGCATCGGCGCAACTTTAGAGGCTCGTCAAACGCGTCTTCAAAGTGATTTTGATGCTGCTGAACGCATGAGCGAAGAAGCTAAATTGGCTTTGAGTGCTTATGAAGAGGCGTTGAGCGATGCGCGTGTTAATGCAGTGAAGCTTGCGCAAACAGTGCGCAATGATATTCAAGCAGAGATGGATAAAGAGAAAGCGGCCATAGATGCGCAAATTGCCAGCCGGATTGAAGCGGCTGAGGCAAGATTAAAAACGTCTCGTGATACGGCTATGGCGGGGATTGCTGAGTCAGCGCGTTCTATCGTGGCTGATATTGTTGAAGTAGTTTCAGGTCAGAAGCCAAGCGAGACTGACATTGATAACGCAATTAGCCGGGTAGGGAATTAGAGGTCAGCAATGATAGATGAAACATTTTACGTTGCGCTCGCATTTGTTACCGTTATTGGTGCTTTTTTGTTTTTGCGCCTGCCTGGCAAAATTACAAAATCATTGGATGAGCGCGCCGAGCAAATTCAAGCCGAGCTAGACCGTGCTCATGCGCTCCGCATGGACGCTGAAAATTTACTTGCTGAATATGAAGCAAAACGTAATGCCGCTGAAAAGCAGGCTGAGCAGATTGTTGAAGACGCTAAGGCAAATGCCGAGCGTCTTGCCCTAGAAGCCAAAGAGAAACTTGATCAACAGCTCGAGCGTCGCACACAAGGTGCTGAACTCAAAATTGCCCGCGCTGAAGCAAATATGATCAAAGAGGTTCAGGCTGCTGTAACCCAAGCTGCTATTGCAACAGCTGAGCAATTGATTAAGGATGCCTTGAACGATGGTCAGCGCTCTGCTTTGGTCGACCAGAATATCTCAGAATTATCTAAGCGCTTCTAATTATTGTTGAATTTCCCTTTTATGGCATTTGCCAGATTCGGGCATGCTCATATTTAGTCTGCTGAGATTATATTTCGGCATTTTAAGCTTTGCCTCAGCGCAATCATTAGTTTGAGATCCGCTCATACCTCCAATTTTATGATGCTCTGCTGTCCTAAATGTTCATCTTGATCAGCAGGAATTGTCCCAATACGAGCTCTGTTGGGGATGTATGGGCATTCTTTAGGTCGATGTGAGTTCTTTAATCTAATTTTATATTTGCTTGGACTAAATGTTCATCTTGCTCAATATAGATCGGCCAGCTCTGAGCAGCGAGAAGACGGAGACTTGGTGTGTCCTGTCCAAGCCGGTGCCTGTAAATCCAGAGGTTTTCCATAACATTTTGAACGTATTTACGTGTTTCTGGTGCTGAGAGGCTCTCAATGAAGAGGAGCGGATCATTTACATCGCTCATTTCGCGACGCCAGCGTTTCAATGTGCCAGGCCCTGCATTATAGCCTGCTAACGTGTAGATTATATTATTTTGGAAATAATCATCGCTTAAAAGCATCCCCATATAGCGCTGACCAATATCTAAATTAAGTTCAGTCTTCAGGAGCTGTTCGCGACCACTGGTGCGGGCCAATTTTCTATCGCCAGTAACAAACGCGGCTGTGCGCGGCATGATCTGCATTAGCCCGCGGGCGCCAGCACTGGATTTTGCGCGCGCTTTGAAGCGGCTTTCTTGTCGGATTAGAGCAAATAACAGCGCACGATCAACCGTTGTGTCGCCAATCTCTGATTCATCAATTACCGGATATTTGCCTTCAAAAGCGACTTGCGTATAGCTATCTGAGTTTGGTGCAACATTGCCGAGCGAAAGGGACTTAAGGCGGGAGGTAATTGCGAGCTCTACGGCCGGATAATTAAGCTTCTTTGCTAAGTCGAGCGCGGCGCGCGATTCTTTTTCAGATAAGCGCTCTTGAAGATATAAGAGTTCAAGTTCTGCAAGTTCGCGTTGTCCTGCTTTGTCGAGTGCTGCGGCGCGCTTGACGGCCGGGTGATAAGCAATTTCATCATAGTCATGACGCTCGACCTGTTGCCAAAGAATATTAAGTTTCCCAGTTAAGGTTTGTTGCGCCAGCATGCCGTAAAAATTTAGGCCTGTCATCGCCGCCTGAGCCATATGCGCGGCTGCTTTTTCGGGTTCATTGATGCGGTAATAGGAATGACCCGACCAAAAATGAGCAGCTGCGAGTGTGCGTTCGGTAATTTTATCGTTTTTCGTTAATTGTTCAAAATGGCGAATGGCAATGTCCATTTTATTCATGCGATAGGCCGCGAGACCGGCGTGCCAGTCGGCCATGGGCACGTCGGCGCGAGAGCGTGTTGCATCAATTGCAAGATTGAGTGCTTCTTTGGGTTTGCCCTCAATATAATAGCTCCGCGCGATGAGTGACTTTAAAGAGTCTGTCTCTGCTGCGGATAGGCGACTATCGACTGAATTTTTTGAAATATAGCGCAGCGCTAATGTGGGTCTTTCTTTATAAACAAGCCGTTTGACTTCTCTTTGAATTGATCGCGAGCTTGATCGGCGAAATAATATGGAGGCTGGTTGTAAACTCGAGGCATGGTAAACGCGTGAGGGCGGCTTTTTCGGCATTCTGGCGCGACTGGGTTTACGTTTTTCTGCAAGTTTATAGACTTGCCAAGCGCCAGGATGGTCGGCGTATTTGGTCAGCCATGATTTAAGCTCAGTCCAGCTTGTACGATATGCCGTAGGGTGCATATATCTTTGGAAGTAAACATGCCCCATTAAAATGGGGTCGGTGATTTTAGCGCTTACAGCATCCGCAGCTTGCCATTTGGCTTGGCTCTGTAGATCAAAAATAGTGCTGTAAAGCTCCCAATCAGATGGCTTTGGGGGCGGTATATATGCCGGACGCGCAATTGGAGCTTGGGGTTGGGCTGATGCCAGGCTCGTACCAATAATATTTATATCGCTGATTAATCCGAGGGCGAAGATAAGGCCTATAGCTGAGGTTTTTTTAAGCATTTTCAGGGGGTTCCCTGTTTAACCATGCGCGCAGCGCGCAAAGATCTGCCCAGCTTTCTGCTTTGCGTGTTGGTGTGCGCAGAAGGAATGCAGGATGAAATGTAGGTAAGACCGGGATCTTACGATCATTATTATCTGAGACAACCCCCCATTGACCGCGCATTTTTGTGATGCCGACGTCAGTGTCTAATAACGCTTTTGATGATACAGCGCCAATGGTGACGATAATGTCGGGTTTTGCGAGCGTAATATGTTGCTTAAGGAAAGGAAGAAATAAAGCAATTTCGTCGTCTGTTGGGGTTCTGTCACCCGCAGGACGCCAAGGAATGAGATTGGTAATATAAACCGAATTGCGATCTAACCCGATGGCAGCAAACATTTGATCCAGCATTTGGCCGCTTTGCCCGATAAAAGGTTTTCCGGTTCTGTCCTCTTCGCGGCCAGGTGCTTCACCAATGAGCATGACGCGGCTACCAAGCGTTCCATCGCTAAAAACCGTGTTTTTTGCGGAGCGTTTGAGTGTCGAGCCCTCAAATGTTTCTAGGATATTTTGTAATTCAGCGACTGTTTGAGCCTTTTTTGCGAGTTCTTCGGTCTGGTAAGCTGAACTTGAAGCGAGTGGCGCTTGCGGGGGGGCTGCAAAAACACGGCTATCTGAAGGTGTTGTGGCGGCTTGGCCGCTTTTGGTTGGCTCGCTTATATCGTGGTGAAGCGTGTCTTGATTCTCAACTGCCTGAATAGGCGGAGACGCTTTCACCGAAGGTTGGGTGTTTATTTGGTAGTGGTTAATAGGCTCATCTGCGATGTTTTCATCCGCCCCAAAGGCAATGTGGAGCCGCAAAGCATCAATAATCATTGCCTGGTTCATATGTGGGAGGTGATTTTCCATAAAACTAACTACTTGTAATTACTCGCAATATGTTTTGATACATAGTGCATCTCTCTTAAATTTAAAACGGCGGTGGTCTCTGCTGTCATTGCAATGCAATAATTTTATGGGTCGTTATTATCTAGTTGCAAGATATTTTAAAACCTATGGCAATCGGTCGCATTGGTCGCATTTCATTGACGTTTTTGCTAAGCTCTCTAAATTAACACTATTGAATTTCGTTTATCGTTTCGAATCACTAGACATTACCATTATTTGCTTGCAAAACAGGCATAAGATTTTCGAGGAGATGATTATGACAAACCTTCCTGTTAATGAAGTGAATGAGCGCCAAGGCTGGTCATTGGCACCTGAAGAACGCGAAGCCATGGAATATGATGTGGTTATCGTTGGTGCTGGCCCTGCAGGTTTATCGGCTGCCATTCGTCTGAAACAGTTAGCGGCTGAAACTGGTCGCGATGTTTCTGTTTGTGTCCTTGAAAAAGGTTCTGAGGTTGGTGCTCATGTGCTTTCTGGAGCGGTCATCGATCCTGTTGGTATTTCCCGCCTTTTCCCAAATTGGAAAGAATTGGGTGCGCCTCTAGAAACAGAGGTGACAGAAGACCGTTTCCTCGTGCTTGGCCCTGCTGGCGCTTTGCCTTTGCCAAATATTGCTTTACCGCCGCTTATGAAAAATCATGGCAATTATATTGCGAGCCTTGGCAATGTTGCCCGCTGGCTTGGAGAGCAAGCCGAAGCTTTGGGGGTTGAGATTTATCCGGGTTTTGCAGCTGCCGAATTATTGCGCGATGAAAATGGCGCCATACGTGGTGTTGCAACGGGTGATATGGGCGTATCGAAAACAGGCGAGAAAAAAGATGGCTGGATGCCTGGCATGGAGCTTCATGCTAAATATACGCTTCTCGCCGAAGGTGTTCGCGGATCATTATCAAAAGCAGCAATCAAACTGTTTGACCTTGATAAAGACTGTGACCCTCAGAAATTTGGTATTGGTATTAAAGAATTGTGGCAGGTTGATCCTGCTAAACACCGCCCAGGTTATGTTCAGCACACGCTTGGATGGCCGCTTGATAGCAAGACGGGTGGTGGTTCTTTCCTCTATCACTTTGGTGACAATTATGTGTCTGTTGGTTTTGTTGTCCATTTGAACTATCAAAACCCTCACTTGTCTCCCTTTGATGAGTTTCAGCGTTTTAAAATGCACTCTGCAATCCGCGAGGTATTTGAGGGCGGTAAACGTATCTCTTATGGTGCACGCGCCATTACGGAGGGTGGTTATCAGTCTGTTCCAAAATTAAGCTTTCCTGGTGGATCTTTAATCGGATGCGCGGCAGGTTTTGTAAATGTGCCTCGCATTAAGGGCAGCCACAATGCTATGGAAAGTGGCATTATGGCCGCTGAAGCTGCATTTGATGCT
>CBFHJI010000021.1:0-9076 GCA_965656255.1 Alphaproteobacteria bacterium | reverse complement strand
CGCGTGAATAAAGAACTGAAAATGGTTCGCAATGTGAAGCCACTTCTATCCAAGTTTGGAAATATTCTTGGGACAATGCTTGGCGGTATCGAAATGTGGATGCAAACGCTTAAAATCGGCCTTCCATATACGTTGTCGCATGGTAAGCCAGATTATGCTGCGCTTAAAAAAGCAAGTGAGTGTAAGCCAATTGATTATCCAAAGCCGGATGGTATTGTTGGTTTTGATAAATTATCGTCTGTCTTCTTATCTGCCACTAACCATGAGGAAGATCAGCCCGCGCATCTAACACTTAAAGATAGCTCTGTCCCGGTTGAGGTAAATTTGCGTGATTATGACGAGCCCGCGCAACGCTATTGTCCAGCTGGCGTTTATGAGATTATACGAAATGAAAATGGAGACGATCCACGTTTGCAAATTAATGCGCAAAATTGTGTGCATTGTAAAACATGCGACATTAAGGATCCAAGCCAAAATATTAACTGGGTGGTTCCTGAGGGGGCCGGGGGACCAAATTATCCCAATATGTAGCTCTATAAAGGTGCGCACGATATGACGTGGCGTCGTGGTTTACTTTATGCCGTCATTTTTATCGGTATTAGTGTAGCTGGTATTGTAGGCTATGTGGGCTACCGCATTGTTAACTTTCAATTTGCATCCGGTATTTCAGGCCCTTTCTTGGCCGCGCGTCAGGCGAGCGCAGAAAATGACATGTCAAATGCAAGTCATTATTTTGCCATGGCTTTGGCCTTATCACCTGATGATGCCCGCATTCGGAATGAAGCTTTTTCGGCCTATTTGGAAAATGGTGATATTGAGCGGGCTGTCGCGCTGGCAAATATGCTGCAGGGCGATTATCTTATGCGTCAGCAGTCCAACCTTGTGCTTCTCATTGATGCGTTAAAAAGAGATAGGCTAGATAAAGCCCGCGATCTTTTAAGTGGTTTTTCAGCAGGACCTCAGTCAAACCTTCTCGTGCCAGTGATCAATGCCTGGATAGATTATGCGCGTGATGGCGTCGTAGGTGAAGAGCGTTTGCTTGGCCTATTGGATCCTGGGCCATTAATGCCAGTGACTACCCAACAGGCCGCTATTTTATATGAACTTATGGGCAATGTTGAAGCGGCAGATGCCGCCTATGCGCGCGGCATTCAGGCTGGTGGTATGCAACTTGTTGGTTTTGCTGTTGGCTTTGGTCAATATTTGGAGCGGCAGAATAATAATGAGCGTGCCGATCAACTCTATGAAATTGCATCGCAATATTTTGGTGATGCACCTGATTTTGTCGTCTCTTATCAGCGCTATCAGGCACAGGAAGCACCTCCTCAATTGTCGCGGGATCTGCGCCCACATGTGGCGAGTGCTTTGTTGTCCTTAGTTGAAAATATGCGCATGGATGGAAATGCAGCCTTCATGCGGCCCTATATTCAATTGGCTCTTCATTTAGAGCCTTCTGCGCGGGGTCTTTTTCTGTTGGGTGATCTAACAGCAGATGAAGAGGCGTGGTGGGAAGCGGCGCGCTACTATGAGCAAGTCACTGGTCATAACACCTATGTGCGTGAAGCCCAAATTCGACGCGCACAAATGTATGAGCGCGCGGGTGCTTTGGATGAAGCCGAGGCCTTATTTGTAAGATTGGTTGATCAGTATAGTGATAATAAAGCGGCCAAAGTTGCAATTGCTGACTTTTATCGGCGCGCTGAAAGGTTCGAAGAGGCTGAGACCTATTATATTCATATTCTAGATATGGTGGCGTCTGATGATCAGGCATATTGGGGCGTGCATTTTTCTCTCGGCATTTGCCGCGAACGGCTTGGTCGATGGGCGGAGGCAGAAAAAAGCCTTTTGATAGCTAAAACTTTATCCCGTGATGAGCCATTGGTTCTTAATTACCTAGGTTATAGCTGGATTGATAAAGGAATCCGTCTGGAAGAGGCCCGCGATCTTGTGGAAATTGCCGTCAAGAAAGATCCTACCAATGGGTTTTATTTAGATAGTTTAGGTTGGGCCTATTATAAGCTCGGTGAATATGAGCCAGCTTTGACACTCATTGAGCGTGCGACATTGTTAGAGCCCACAGACGCAACGATTACAGATCATCTGGGTGATATTCTGTGGCGCCTTAATCGCAAGACGGAAGCACGCTATCAATGGCAAAAATCTCTTGGGTTCAATCCCAGCGAGGACGACCAACAAGCAATAGAACATAAGTTAATAAATGGCCTTCCGCCGATTGGCGAAGGTGGCCGATCAATTTAAATGTCGACTCTTTCTCTTTTTGCCCCTGCAAAAATAAATTTGACCTTAGAGGTTTTGGGTAAACGCGCTGATGGTTATCATGTGCTTGAGAGTTTAGTGGCCTTTGCGTCATTTGGTGATGTTTTGCAATTTGAAAAATCCGACAAAACAGAGCTCTCTTTCTCAGGACCCTTTGGAGATGCTTTGGCTCAACTCCCCGGTAACTTGATTTTAGATGCACATCAGTTGTTTGAAGAAAAACTCGGGCGAGCTTTAAATGTGTCGATTAAGCTTGAAAAAAATTTACCCATTGCGTCAGGCATAGGCGGTGGCTCGGCAAATGCCGCCTGTTGTTTGCAAGGGCTCACGCGTCTTTTTGATCTCGACCCTTTGCTGTTACATGATCTTGCGCCAGTGCTCGGGGCAGATGTGCCGGTTTGCCTCGATGCACGGCCAAAATGGATGACTGGCATCGGGCATGATCTTGTTCCCGTGCCTTTTCTGCCTGAGGCGGACATTGTCGCTGTTAATCCTGGGTTTGCGCTCTCAACGCGCGATGTTTTTAAGGCCTTGGCGGCTCGCCCATATGGGGGCGGAGGGAAGGGTTTTTTAGAGAGAATTGAGACGCAGTCTCAGCTGCATGCCTTTATGCAGGTGCGCGGCAATTCCCTTATGGCACCAGCCTGTTCGCTTAATCCTGAGGTAAAGCTATTACTAGACAGGCTTAGCGCATATGGGCCCGCATTTATGAGCGGGAGTGGTGCGACATGTTTTGTGTTATTAGCGCCCGGTAAAGGACAGGCGCTTCTCGAACAAGAAAAATTCCCCGGCCATTATTGGGCGCGGTGTGGTGCATTAATTGGTGCGGTTGACACAGAAGTCGACCAGATCCAGTAGCAATTTTCGTAAGTCAGATTTTGGAAATAAAGCCAAGGCATCGCGCGCCCGTTCACCATAATGGCGTGCGCGTTCAATCGTTTCTTCAAGGGCTTTTGTGGCGCGCAAATAATCTTTAGCTGTTTGGAGGTCTTTGGGGTCTTCGCTCGGGTTTGTGATAACCTCTTTCCAGAAAGCTCTACCTATATCGTCACCGCGTCGAACAGCAAGAATGACCGGCAGAGTTATTTTGCCTTCTCGAAAATCATCGCCACTCTTTTTGCCAAGCTCGGCTTCTGAGGCAGCATAATCCAGCGCGTCATCGGTGAGCTGAAATGCAATACCTAGATTGCGGCCATAGGCGCGTAGGGCGTCAATCTGCGGTTCTGGAGCTTGTGCAATCACGGCACCAATTTCACAAGCCGCCGCGAAAAGTGCTGCGGTCTTGGCTTCAATGACGCGTAAATAAGTATCTTCGGTCATATCGACATTATGCAATTGCGATAACTGCATAACCTCGCCCTCAGCGATAATGGATGAAGCGGATGAGAGCACATCCAGCGCCCGCAGGTTACCCGCAGTCACCATCATTCGGAAGGCCTGGCCAAGCATAAAGTCACCCACTAAGACGCTTGCTGAATTTCCCCATTTCACACGTGCTGTTGCAAGACCGCGGCGAAGGTCGCTGTCATCGACCACATCGTCATGCAATAGGGTGGCGGTGTGCATATATTCAACCGCAGCAGCCAATGAAATATGGTGATGGCCATCATATCCGCATAATTCAGCGCCGGCTAATGTCAGTATAGGTCGCAATCTTTTGCCGCCAGCTTTAACGATATGAGCACCAATTTCTGGAATCATAGCTACATAGGATCCCATATGCTCACGCATGAGCACTTCAACAGCGACCAAATCCTCACTAAATCGTTGGCGCAGAACGCTCATGACTTCATTATTCAGCGGTTTGTCGCGTCTTAATGGTAAAATATCTGCCATTGATCCTCGGCTAAAATAACTTATTGTTTATGTTTAAAAGTCTCTAAGACATTGGTCAAGCCAAACGCGGTATTGATAAGGCATTATAAGGGGAGCCCGTTGTGCCAAAAGGGAATATGGTAACAAAAGATGAGTTCCTGGGTGGAAAGTTGCTTATCCAGCAGCCGTCACAAGGCCATAGAAGTGGCCATGACGCTGTTCTTTTAGCTGCATCTGTGCCTGAAAGTGCTAGGCATATATGCGAGCTTGGTAGCGGCGTTGGGGTTGCGAGTTTGTGCGCGGCGTTTCGTCTCGGGCATGTCAATGTGACAGGCGTAGAGGTCAACCAGGTGCATTATCACCTAGCCCAGGAGAATACAGAGCTTAATCAACTGTCTTCGCGGGTTCAGTTTATTTGTGATGATATTTATCAAAAGCCTGAAGGGCTTAAAGCTGCACAATTTGACCATGTCTTTTTTAATCCGCCTTTTTATGCACCTGCACAGGTTAAAGCGTTGGAGGACGCTTCAAAAGGGCAAGCTCATCACATTGAATCCGATCACTTAGATAAATGGTTTAAATATGCGGCTTACTTACTCAAAGCCAAAGCCAGCTTGAGTGTAATACACCGAGCCGATGCGATTGATATGTTGCTGCCAATTATTAAACACCGGTTTGGTGGACTTAAAATTTTACCCATTTATGGGCGTAATGGCCAATCGGCAAATCGCATTATCATTAGCGGACAACGTGATAGCAAAGCTGTTAGTCAGATCTTACCGCCATTATATTTGCAAAATGAAGCAGGAGGGCCAAGTGTCGCTGCAGAAGCTATTCTGCGTGGTGGCGCAGCGCTTGCTTTATGACGATCACAAGAGTAGTTTTGGCAACATAATCAATCATTTTATCTAAATCTGTTGGGTTTAAAGTGAGCACCACAATGACCGATAAACGCGTAGCTTCTTTCCAGGACCTTATTCTCAATTTACAGCGTTATTGGGCTGATCAGGGTTGCGTTATTTTACAACCCTATGACATGGAAATGGGCGCTGGTACGTTTCATCCTGCGACGGTTTTGCGGGCGCTAGGGCCTGAGCCTTGGCAGGCTGCATATGTTCAGCCTTCGCGCCGGCCAACTGACGGGCGTTATGGCGAAAACCCTAATCGGTTTCAGCACTATTATCAGTTTCAAGTTATTTTAAAGCCCTCGCCCGATAATATTCAGCAGCTTTATTTGGATAGCCTTAAAGTGCTCGGCATTGACCCTGAGCTACATGATATCCGTTTCGTTGAAGATGATTGGGAAAGCCCCACTTTGGGTGCCTGGGGCCTAGGTTGGGAAGTTTGGTGCAATGGCATGGAAGTGTCTCAGTTTACTTATTTCCAACAAGTTGGGGGTATTGATGTGGAGCTTGTCTCGGGTGAGCTGACATATGGTCTTGAGCGATTGGCTATGTATGTGCAGGGCGTTGATAATGGTTTTGAGCTCGATTTTAATGGTCGTGGTGTTACATATGGCGACGTGTTTCATCGTAATGAAGTTGAGTTCTCACATTACAATTTTGAAGCCGCCAGCACGGATATTTTATTTCAGCATTTTTTAGATGCTGAAAGCGAATGTCAAAGCCTTGTGGCGCGAGGACTTGCCTTACCGGCTTATGATCAATGTATGAAAGCAAGTCATAATTTTAATTTACTAGATGCTCGCGGCGTTATCAGTGTGACCGAGCGGCAGGCCTATATTGGTCGCGTTCGTAACCTCGCCAAGGCCTGTGCCGAAACATGGTTATCTGCGTCTCGGGAAGGGGCCTGATATGGCTGATTTTATTCTAGAAATTTATTCTGAAGAAATTCCAGCCGGCATGCAAGCAATGGCGGCTGCGCATTTGGAGAAAGCTTTTTGTGAGGGTGTTAGCGCACTGGGCGTAAAGGTGAGTGGCGTGCGCGCTTTTGCTGCGCCTCAACGCTTGGCGCTTCTTATTGATAACCTTCCGTTACAAACAGAAGATCGTAGCGAGGAGCGAAAAGGGCCGCGGGTTGATGCCCCCGAAAAAGCGATTGAGGGTTTTTTGCGGGCAAATGGCCTTTCTAATACAGATAGCCTTACTGTGGTTGATGACCCTAAAGGCGCTTATTATGTGCTGTCTCTTAAACAGCCTGGTATGGCAATGTCTGACGTGATTGCTACGCTTGTGCCACAAATATTGCGCCAATTTCCTTGGCCAAAATCAATGCGCTGGGGCAGTGGTAGTTTTCGCTGGGTGCGTCCGCTGCGAGCGATTTTGTGTCGATTAGATGGCAAGATTATCGCTTTTGATCTGGAAACGGTTCAATCCAGCGGCGTGACATATGGGCATCGGTTTATGGCGCCTGAGGCGATTGAGGTTGAGCGGGGAAGCGAATATGTCGACGCCCTCAAAAATGCAAAAGTAATTGTCGACGCGACTATTCGTGCCGCGATGATTGGGGAGGGTGCGTCTCTTCTCTGTTCTGAAAAAGGGTTTGAGCTTGTTGAAGATGCTGCACTCATTCGTGAAACAGCCGGTCTTGTTGAATGGCCGGTGCCGCTTATGGGGCGAATAGACGACCATTTTATGAGCGTGCCAGACGAATTATTGACATCTGTTATGCGAACGCATCAGAAATATTTTTCGGTGCGCGATCCTAAGACAGGGGAATTGGCTCCATATTTTGTGACCATTTCAAATATGGAAACAGCAGATGCAGGTGCGACGATTATTGCTGGTAATGAGCGCGTTTTGCGGGCGCGATTATCTGATGGAAAGTTTTTTTGGGATCAAGACCGAAAAACCAAATTGGCGGATCGGATCAGTGAACTTGATAAAATCACCTTTCACGCAAAATTGGGCACAGTTGGGCAAAAAGCGCAACGAATTAGCAGCTTAGCAGGGCAGATTGCCTCTGATTTGGACTTGAATAAGGAGATTGCGCTTCGCGCGGGTCTTTTGTGTAAAGCCGATTTGGTAAGTGGTGTGGTTTTTGAATTCCCAGAGTTACAGGGGATTATGGGAGGTTATTATGCTGACCATGATCAAGAAGAGCTTGGCGTTGGTGCCGCCATTAAGAGCCATTATGCGCCGCTTGGGCCAAGTGATGAGATCCCCCCGACGGCATATGGGCAGATTGTGGCTTTGGCCGACAAGCTTGATACGCTCAGCGGGTTCTGGTTGATCGATGAGCGCCCGACAGGTTCAAAGGACCCCTATGCTTTACGCCGCGCTGCTTTAGGTGTGATCCGTATTATATTAGAAACCAAAACCTCGGTTTCCTTATCAGAATATATTCGCGCTGCGCTTCATCTTCATACGGGTGTGTCAGCACATTTAGAGGCTCAAGGGCGAACGGAAAAAGAGATTGTTGGAGATATCCTCTCATTTATTATTGATCGTCTTACAGTCTTTTTGCGGGATAAGGGGCTGCGGCATGATATTGTTTCAGCGAGTTTAACTGATCAGGCAAGTAATTTAGTTGAGATTGTCGCGCGGGCAGAAGCGCTTGCTGCTTTTTTAAACACGCCAAATGGAGCAGATCTTTTGGCGGCATATAACCGCGCAGATGGTGTTTTGCAAAAACAACAAGAGCAAGTTTTGGATGATGTCGACACTGCACTTTTTACAGATATTTGCGAAACCAATTTATTCACGGTCTTGAGCCAGTTAAGCCTAACGCATGAAACTCAATCGGCTGAGGGTTTAGCGCGATATCTTGGCGCCCTATCGGCTTTAAAAGGGCCTGTTGATGCTTTCTTTGAAACGGTTCTCGTCAATGATCCCGACCCTGCTGTCAAAAAGAATAGGCTTGGGCTGTTAGTCAAGCTTGTGAATTGTATGAACCATGTTGGAGACCTCTCGCGCTTGGTAAAAGGATAGTCTTTATGACCAATAAAACCTCCTCGCATCAGTTCGTGTTTTCTTTTGGCCCAGGCTGGGCTGACGGCAATGCTTCTATGAAGGAGCTCTTGGGTGGCAAGGGAGCAAACCTTGCGGAAATGTGCAGCCTTGGCCTTCCGGTTCCTCCGGGCTTTACAATATCTACTGAAGTTTGTTCTGAGTTTTTATCTGAAAAAGGCGCATTTCCAGATGAATTAGCCGCACAAGTTGATGCAGCGCTTCAGCGTATACGCGAAACAGTTGGCGAGCGTCCTGATGGTGCGCCAACTCTTTTGTCTGTTCGTTCAGGTGGTCGTGTCTCTATGCCGGGCATGATGGATACAGTCTTAAACCTAGGCCTCAATGATGAGGCTGTTGTTCAGCTTGCCCAGTCAACGGGAGATGATCGCTTTGCCTGGGATAGCTATCGGCGCTTTATTCAGATGTATGCCGATGTGGTTATGGGGGTTGGGCATGATTATTTTGAAGAAATTCTGGATGATTACAAACTAGATCATGCTTTAACCAATGATGCTGATTTAGAAGCGGATGATTGGAAGGCTGTTATTGTTTTATATCGAGCTTGTATTGCTGAATATTGCGACACACCCTTTCCTGAAACGCTTTCTGATCAACTCTGGGGTGCTATTCGTGCTGTTTTTAACAGTTGGAATAATGTCCGGGCGGAGACATACCGGAAACTTCATGACATACCGAGTGCTTGGGGTACAGCCGTAACAGTTCAGGCAATGGTCTTTGGAAATTTGGGAGATCGCTCAGCAACGGGCGTTTGTTTTACTCGCAATCCATCTACCGGTGAGCGGGCGCTTTATGGTGAGTTTCTGCCCAATGCGCAGGGTGAGGATGTTGTCGCAGGTATTCGCACACCATATTATATTTCCGAGGCCGCGCGCCAAGCTGTGGGTGATCATAACCCCTCGCTTGAGTCATATATGCCGGAAAACTATCAGCAATTGGTTGATTTATGCGACCGCCTCGAGTCGCATTTTAAGGATATGCAAGATATTGAATTTACGATTCAGGAAGAGCGACTTTATATTTTGCAAACACGTTCGGGTAAACGCGTCACACAG
>CBFHJI010000020.1:7993-26313 GCA_965656255.1 Alphaproteobacteria bacterium | reverse complement strand
AAACAGATCTCATGGACTCGAAGTATCTCAAGTCGGGCTTGCCCTTGGCTTAATCGTGGGCATTGGCGGTATTTTTGGTACAGTCGTTATTGGAGGCTTTTTAAGCGATCGTCTTGTCAAACGTGATTTACGCTGGGGACTATGGATTGGTGCAGTGGGTGCAGCATTGATGGCTATTGGCTATATTTTAATGATTTCAGCCTCAAGCGGTAATGGTGCCCTAATTGCATTTTTGATCCCAGGGATTTTGGGTATTTTCTTTCAAGGTCCGCTCATGGCTCTCATACAAGCAGTATCACCGGTCAAAATGCGCGCAACCTCTGTTGCCATCTCTCTCTTCATCACCAATCTTTTGGGCTTGGGGCTAGGTCCGCTTATTATTGGCACATTGAGCGACTTGCTTGCACCCACCTATGGTAATGCCAGCCTACAAATGGCTCTTCTCGCCATTCCCGTTACGCTGGTTGTGTCTATTTTTGCTTTTATCGCGGCAGCACGACCTTTGATTGAAGATATAGAGCGCGCGGAGGCCTATTAAGCTTTAAAGTCCCTCGTCCTGATCAATTTTTTATTTCGCGAGCAACATCATCATCCCACGCCTGGTGGTCGGGAGCAACTGTGTCCAACATTGTGCCATATTCGCGGGCAAAGCAGTCATAAAGCGCGCGCACAGGCACATCGTCAAAATGACCATGGTCGCGAATATATTCCATATGGCGCTGTCCCGTCAGGTCAAAAGGATGATAGAGACTGTCTTCAGCACCATCAAACTCTAACGTCTTAAGCCCAAATTTATGGCATAAGCCCGCATTAAATGCCGGCGTTGCCTTAACCCATTGATCATTGAGAAAGACTGTACAATAGCCGTGATAATAAAAAACATCCGTCTTCATGCGCGCGCGCAAGCGCTCTGTCGACAAATGATTACGGACATCTGCAAAACCAACACCAGCAGGAATATGACTGGCCCTACACAAAGCAGCCAT
Organism: Alphaproteobacteria bacterium; assembly: GCA_965656255.1. Taxonomy (GTDB): domain Bacteria; phylum Pseudomonadota; class Alphaproteobacteria; order RS24; family RS24; genus JAYODZ01. Next base: position 25,327 of record CBFHJI010000020.1, on the reverse strand, counting down.
TAATATGGCTTTGGGCACACACCAAGACTCTCCCGTTTTGATTGTGAGATCAGCGCGCATATGCGTTTCGTCGGGGCCAAAAACATAAGGATTGTATCGAATTTCATCACGCACCCAGTAATAAATAGCAATGGCTCGCTCTGTCGACATCTCATAATGCGCAAACTGTTGCGCACATGCTTGAAGGTCAGGATGATTGCTGTTGATCAATGCCGTTGGCTTTAAATAAGCATCCATGTCTGCTTTCATCTAAATTCCCTTCCTCTAAAAACCTGCTTAAACCGCTTCAGATCTTGATATAAGCAAGGTCATCATAATCATTTCCTTAAATCAATAGGCTGATAAACTATAAAAAGATTGATTAACCTTGATCTGTCTTAATACATTTATCTCGTGATAATTGTTAAAACCACATATCATGGGCGACTTTTAAAGGATGGCATATTCATGAAACCCGGAAAAACAAATAGCATAACCGATATTTCCGGTATTCTGGTCGGGAACGCCCATCATGAGCTAGCGCGAACAGGCGTGACCGTTATTTTAGCCGAGCAGACAGCAGTAACCGCCTGTTCCATCCCCGGGGGTGGCCCAGGCACGCGTGAGACCGACGCTTTGCAACCTGCTAATCTTGTTGAACGCGCGAATGCAATCGTTTTAGCTGGCGGCTCAGTCTATGGGCTCGATGCCGCAGGGGCTGTGGCAGCCGATCTAGGACGCGCAGGCCATGGATTTGACACTGGCGCCGCATTGCCGTCTCCGATTGTGCCTGCGGCCATATTATATGACCTGAGAAATGGCGGATTTATTGACGATACGCGGCCCGACCTCTATCGCGCATTGGGTTCGCAGGCCCTAAGCAACTGTGCCACCACTTTCGCCCAAGGCAATGCCGGGGCGGGTTATGGGGCTGTTGCGGGAACAATAAAAGGTGGCTTGGGTAGCGCATCAGTTGTTTGTGATGATCTCCCGCTTATTGGCGCAGTTATCGCAGCCAACCCATTTGGCGCAATAATTGATGAAAATAACCGGCTTTACGCCCAAGATCATGCGCTTCTTCACAACGGCATATTAGAATATGGCGATGCAAGCCCTCGCAAGATGCCCAATCCAAAACATCCGCTGCATGGCACTAAGGCCGCGCTTGCATTTGCGGGCGCCAATACAACAATTGGGGTCATTGCCACCGATGCTGACCTCACCAAAGCAGAGGCACAGCGTGTGGCGATTATGGCACAAGATGGGCTTGCGCGCGCAATAAACCCTGTCCACACGCCTTTTGACGGCGATAGCTTGTTTGTGATGGCAACCGGCATGCGTCCCTTGGCTGTGGACCCGTCCAAACGTGCCTTAAACTTGACGGCCTTGGGCGCTCTTGCCGCACAATGCGTGGCCCGGGCAATTGGAAACGCGATTTGGCGGGCCGAAACCCTTGGTGCATGGCCTGCACTCAATGAAAAGAAATAGCTGAATAAATGCCTGAAAGTCGCTTGACTTCGGGCTTTTGGTGAGTATAGTCGCGGCTTCTAGCGGCTCAACTTGTTTGAGCGGCTTTATTAATGTGCGTCGGTCCCTTTATGGACCGGCTTCTGAAACATAAGCGCAGGATTTGAGCGATGTTTGCTGTAATTCGGACCGGTGGTAAACAATACCGGGTAAATAAAGACGATATCATTACCGTTGAACGCCTTGAAGGCGAAGAAGGTAATAAAATTGTTTTTGATGAAGTTTTAATGGTTGGAGAAGATGGCAAAGAAACTGTCATTGGCCAGCCAACCATTGTCGGCGCGAAAGTGTCTGGTGAGGTCGTTGAACAATCGCGTGCTGATAAAGTAACGATTATTAAGTTCAAACGTCGCCAAAACTACCACCGGACAAAAGGCCACCGTCAATACCAGACAAAAGTTAAAATTACCGATATTGCTGCAAAAGGTGCTGCTAAAAAAGCAGAACCCGCGCAAGAGGCAAGCGAGGAGTAATCATCCATGGCAACTAAAAAAGCAGGCGGCTCATCCCGTAACGGACGCGATAGTGCAGGTAGACGTCTTGGTGTGAAAAAATATGGTGGCGAGCAAGTCATCCCTGGTAATATTATTTTGCGCCAGCGCGGCACAAAATGGCACCCTGGTAACAATGTTGGCATGGGCAAGGACCACACAATTTTTGCATTGATTGAAGGACACGTCTCCTTCTCAGGTGCGCGTGGCGGCCGAACTGTTGTCTCCGTCTTACCGAGTGCGCAGGCGGCTGAGTAAGCCAATCTCTTTCAAGAATGATGAGGGAGGTGGGCAACCATCTCCCTTTTTTTATTTCAGTACATGATATTCATTGCGTCATTTTCATGCCATAATTTTCGTTGGTAGCGCATAAGTAAGGTATAGTTTCCACTATGAAATTCTTAGATCAAGCCAAAGTCTACATACGATCTGGCAATGGTGGCGCAGGCTCGATTAGCTTTCGGCGTGAGAAATTTGTCGAACATGGCGGCCCTAACGGGGGCGACGGCGGCCGCGGCGGTGACGTCATTGTTGAATGCGTCGATGGACTAAACACGCTAATCGATTATCGATATCAACAACATTTCAAAGCTGGAACCGGCCAACATGGTATGGGACAAAATCGTACCGGGGCCGGCGGAGAAGATGCAAAACTCCGCGTTCCTGTGGGTACTCAAATTTTTGCAGATGACAATGAAACCCTCATTGCTGACTTAACTGAGATAGGGCAAAGAATTGTTCTTGCGCGCGGCGGCAATGGCGGTTTTGGAAATACACGCTTTAAGGGCCCTGTTAATCAAGCGCCTCGTCACGCCAATCCTGGGCAAGAAGGTCGCGAAGCATGGATTTGGTTACGCTTAAAACTGATTGCTGATGTCGGCTTATTGGGCATGCCCAATGCAGGTAAATCAACGTTGCTCTCGCGTGTCACGCGCGCAAAACCTAAAATTGCTGACTACCCCTTCACGACACTTCACCCTAATTTGGGTGTGGCTGGCGCGCGCGGAAGGGAATTTGTTTTTGCCGACATACCTGGCCTTATTGAGGGCGCAAGTGACGGCGCTGGCCTTGGGCACCGTTTTCTTGGGCATGTTGAGCGATGTGCATTTCTGCTCCACCTTGTGGACGCAACCCAAGATGATATATGCACGCATTATCAAATAATCCGAGATGAATTGGCTGCCTATGACACAGCATTGGCCGGCAAAGAAGAAATGATTGTGCTCACTAAAGCCGATAGTATCAGTGATGATATTCTCAAAGAAAAAACCAAGGCACTCACAAAACATGCCGGTAATGAGGTCTTGTCCATTTCGTCCGTTACGGGGCAAGGTATTGATGACTTGCTCGATACAGTTTTAAGACGACTTGACGAGACCGGCATGCGGCAAAAAAAGAAGGAAGTTGAACCGTGGCGTCCCTAAGCCTTGCGGCCATTCAAAACGCAAAAACCCTCGTCATTAAAATTGGCTCCTCACTTCTTATTGAAGATGGTCAGCTGAACAGCAAATGGGTATCTGCCCTGATTGACGATATTGCAGCATGCCATGACCGCGGACAAAAAGTTGTGCTCGTATCCAGCGGTGCCGTGGCTCTTGGTCGTGCAGCGTTAAATGTTGGTCCCCGTCCGCTCACTCTTGAAGAAAGCCAAGCCGCAGCAGCTGCGGGTCAAATTGCGTTGGCCCATGGCTGGCAATCTTTATTAGAAAAACGTCAAATGGTGGCAGCCCAAATCTTATTAACCGTCGATGACACAGAACAACGGCGGCGTTATTTAAATGCGCGCGCAACACTGAAAACGCTTCTTCAACTTGGCGCCGTGCCCATCATTAACGAGAATGATACTGTCGCTACGCAAGAATTGCGATATGGGGATAATGATCGTCTGGCCGCCCGCGTGGCTAGCATGGTCGGGTCACAATGTTTGGTTTTGCTCTCAGACATTGATGGCCTATATCGCAAAGCGCCTGAAGCTGGCGCGTTACCCGACCCCGAGGCACATATAGAAATTATTGAAGAATTAACCAGTGATATTTTAGATATGGCGGGTGATGCCGGTAGCCCACATGGCAGCGGTGGCATGAAAACCAAACTCGAAGCCGCGCGTATAGCTGGCGAAGGCGGATGCGACATGGTCTTGGCCAGCGGAAAGGCCATGCGCCCTATTAAAGCCTTAGAAGACGGGGCGCGCTCAACATTCTTTAAAGCACTAAACACTCCTTATTCGGCGCGAAAAAGCTGGATAGCCGGTGCATTAACGCCAACTGGGCGTTTAAAAATTGATTCCGGTGCCAGCAGTGCCTTGGCCAGCGGTCGATCACTTTTGCCGGTTGGCCTGACTAAAATTGAAGGCACATTTGAACGCGGGGATTGCGTACTCATCATTGGTCCCGACAATAGAGAAATCGGGCGCGGCCTTTGCGCTTATAGCTCAGACGATACGCACCTCATTGCTGGCAAGCAAAGTGCAGAAATTCAAGATATTCTGGGTTATATTGGACGCTCAGAAGTCATTCATCGCGATGACCTCGTTCTAAATAAGGAGGAGTTATAATGAGTGAGACAATACAGCTCGAAGCACAAATGAATGCGCTTGGCCGCAAATCTGCCATTGCCGCGCGCACTCTTGGGCTTGCCTCGCGGACGCAAAAAGATGCTGTCCTCCTCGACACAGCCGCCCAATTGCGTGCCCAATCTCAAGATATTTTGAGTGCCAATGCCGCCGATTTAAAATTAGCAGAAGCTGAAAACCTACCAGCAGCGCGGATTGACCGCATTATGCTCGACGAAGCACGCTTAGATGGTATTGCCAAAGCCTTAGAGGCGATAGCAACGCTACCTGACCCCGTCGGCGAGCTTATGCAAGCATGGACACCCGAACACAATAAACTCAACATTTCCCGTGTGCGTGTGCCACTGGGCGTGATTGGCGTCATTTACGAGAGCAGGCCAAATGTCACTGCCGATGCCGCAGCTTTATGCCTCAAATCTGGCAATGCAGTTATTCTACGCGGCAGTTCAGAAATTATGAATTCAGCCAAAGCTATTGCCGCTTGTTTTGCATCTGCGTTACGCGCGAATGGGATGGATGAGGCGTGTGTGCAACTCGTACCAACTGCAGACCGTGCCGCTGTGGGCATGATGCTTGCTGGTCTTGACAATACCATTGACGTGATTGTGCCTCGAGGCGGAAAAAACCTTGTCGCTAGGGTACAAGACGAAGCCCGCGTTCCGGTCTTTGCCCATCTTGACGGTGTTTGTCACACTTATGTGCACGAAGATGCTGACTTAGAAATGGCTCGATCGGTTGTTCTTAATGCAAAAATGAGACGTGTTGGCATTTGCGGCGCTACCGAGACATTACTGGTGGATTCCGCATGTGCCTCGACACACTTAAAGCCCCTCATTGATGCCCTCGAAGAAAGCGGCTGTATGGTTCGCGGTGATTCATATGCACAAGCCGCCAACCCAAAGGTTACACCAGCCGATGAGGCAGATTGGTTCACCGAATATCTAGATTCTGTGATCTCAGTTAAATGTGTTGATGGGCTCCAAGATGCGATTAATCATATTAATCATTATGGCTCCCATCATACGGATGCCATTATTACGCAAAATGCAGAGGCCGCTGAGATATTTTTGAACCAAGTAGATAGCGCCATTGTTATGCAAAACTGTTCAACCCAGTTTGCCGATGGCGGTGAGTTTGGCATGGGCGCCGAAATTGGTATCGCGACTGGCCGCTTTCATGCGCGAGGGCCTGTTGGTCTTGAGCAGCTTACAACTTTTAAATATGTGGTTCGAGGAGACGGCCAAACTCGGCCCAAATAGGATGCGCGGCAATCTTCCTCTTATTTTACCCCATACCCGAATTGGTTTGCTGGGTGGCAGTTTTGACCCCCCGCACCAAGGACATGTTCAGGTCAGTTTATCAGCTTTAAAACAGCTGAACCTGCATCACATGATTTGGCTTGTCAGCCCGCAAAACCCACTCAAACAACACAAGCCCGCCCCTGTGTCTGAGCGATTAAACGCGGCGCGCAAAATAACCGCGTCACATCCGCATATAAGCGCCAGCGACATTGAGAGCAAATGGCGGACGCAATATACAATTGAAACAATCAGAAATTTCCAAACACTATATCCAAATGTTGAATTTATTTGGGTGATTGGCAGTGATAATTGGGCAAATTTCCATAAATGGCGTGGATGGGTAGATATTATAAACGCCATACCAGTTGCCATTTACCCAAGACCCGGCCATTCCCTCAAAGCAGGGCTTGGGCCAGCCGCACAACGCTTTCGCAGCGCACAGCGCAATCTTCGGGCCCCACAGATACAAGCACCTGCATGGCAAATGCTGACAGGTCCGCATAAATATGAAGCCTCTAGCCAAATGCGCCATATGAAGCAGGACCACACCCGATAATGCGTCCAACAGGGCCACAAGCTATGACCTAGGCCAATCCGATATGCTCCAATGAGGAATGATTGAATCGCCACTTTAAACGTGCTTTAATAAAAAAGACTTGCGATTACATTATTCATCGTCAAGAAACAGGCAATTATGTAACCGTGCTTTCGAGCACACCATATTTTGGCAAACGCCATCAAGGAAAAAAGTGTCTAAAGAAAATTCTATGTTGGACCTTGTGGTCAAAAGTTTAGACGACGACAAAGCAGAAAATATCGTCACAATCGATCTAGAAGGTAAAACAGCTATTGCAGATGCGATGGTTGTTGCAACCGGACGCTCTCATCGCCATGTCAATGCGGTTGCCGATCATCTTATGCGGCGACTTAAAGAAACGGGTTATCGGGATATACGGATCGAAGGTTTAAAAACCGGAGACTGGGTTCTTCTCGATGCGGGTGACGTCATCGTTCATATCTTCCGGCCTGAAGTTCGGGACTTTTATAGTCTTGAGAAAATGTGGGCTGTTGACATTGAAGTCGACGAAAGCGCTTCTGCTTAGGCACGGTGATGCGGATAACCATCCTTGCGACAGGGCAGATAAAAGCCTCTGAGGAAAGCCGTTTATTCGACACATATCATCAACGCGCTGTTACGAGTGGTCGTCATATTGGTATATCCGCGATAGATGTCATCGAAAACAAAGGCCGAAAAGGGACGTCCGGCGAACAACGCGCACGCGAAGACCGCGCCGACATCCAAAAAATAATGGATAAAATTCAGAGTGATGATCCCGCCTGCCAATTCATCTTACTCGACGAGCGCGGCGACCACATTTCATCACAAGATTTTGCAAAGCGTTTGGAAACATGGCAATCGCATAGCCATATTTGTTTTGTCTTGGGCGGTGCGGACGGTTTCGATGATGCCATGCGCCAACGCGCACGAGCGCTCATTTCGCTCGGAAAAATGAGCTGGCCTCACCTCTTGGCGCGCGTATTACTTATGGAACAAATTTGGCGGGGCATTTCCATTTTAACCCATCACCCTTATCATCGTGACTAATGAAATATATCAGCCTCATCCTATTGTCCTGTTTCCTCGCGGCGCCTGTTGCCGCACAGGAAAAGCTTGACCGAATCGAAAGCGAAATCAACGCGCGCAAACAACGGCAAGAGGAACTTCAAAGGAAGGCCAACCAAGTCAATAATGAGATTAAGCGGTTACGTACTCAAACATTGGCCATAGCTCGCGAATTAACCCGCCTTGCCGGCGAGCGCGATGATAAAATTAAAACACTCGAAGGGCTCAAGCAAACCGAGGCATCTATTGTCATACAAATGCAAGCCGAACAAGAAAGCTTGGTCAAAGCCCTTGCTGCTTTGCAAGTTTTACGTAAAGACCCACCACCTGCATTTGCAACACATCCAGATGATGCCCTACGCGCTGTCCAAGGGTCCATTGCCCTTGGTCGCATTGTGCCTGCACTTAAAGAGCGTGCAGACCGGCTGAGCGCACGTTTATCAGAACTCAATGCACTTCGCGCACGCATTAGCCAAGAGCAGGATGAATTGGTCAAAGCCGCCCAAGAGACCACGCTACGACGCGACGAAATGGCAAAGCTCATGAACCAGCGCAGCCAAGCCGAAACAAATCTGCGCGCCAAAGCCCAAGACGAAGCGGCACAAATTGCCAAATTGGTCGCAAAGGCCCAAAATCTAAAAGACTTAAGCGAACGCCTAGCCCAACGTCAGCGTGAAAAACGGAGACAACAAGCTGAAGACCCAAAAGCCTCAGGCTTTGCAAGGTCCAAAGGACAAATCCCAGCGCCTGTTCATGGACGGCTTAGCGGAAAATTTGGTCAAGTCATTGAAAATAGTGTTAAAAGCCAGGGCATTTATATTGAGACAGACGCCGGGGCCCAAGTGATTGCGCCATATGACGCAACAATCCTTTATGCCGGTCCTTTCCGGCAATATGGGTCGATTTTAATCCTCGGCGTTGATAGCAGATACCAGCTTTTGCTAGCAGGCCTCGGTCAAACGCACGGATATGTTGGCCAAAGCGTCCTAACCGGAGAACCTATTGGCTTTTTATCAGAAAAAGGTGACGCAAAGGGTCGACGTCAGCTATATATGGAAATAAGAGATAAAGGGAAACCGATCGATCCCGCACCCTGGATTGCATCGAACAGAGGTTAAGATGAAAAAATATATTGTTCTTATAGTCGCTTTCTATTTCAGCATGATGCCCGTGTACGCAGAACCCATGAGCGAGCAGGATCAAACCAACCTATATGAACAATTAAGTCTTTTTGGTGATGTTTTGGAGCAAGTTCGCCAAGGTTATGTCGAAAAACCAAATGATAATGACCTGATCGAAGCTGCGTTGGCTGGTATGCTCACATCTCTTGATCCGCATTCATCTTATATGCCGCCCAAAAATTTTGAAGATATGCGTGTCGAAACAAAGGGCGAGTTTGGCGGATTGGGTATCGAAGTGACAATGGAGGATGGTCTAGTTAAAGTCATCACACCCATTGATGACACACCCGCACAGCGCGCGGGCATTCGACCAAATGACCTTATCTCACATCTAGATGATGAACCTATTCGCGGCTTAACACTCAGTGATGCTGTCGAGCGCATGCGCGGCAAGAGAGGCACAAAAATTGAGCTGTCCATTATCCGCGTTGGCGAAGATGAACCGATTAAAATCACGATCACACGCGATATTATTAAAATTCGTGCCGTGCGTTACAGTCACGAAGGTGCCGATGATAATATTGGATATATTCGCATAACAACATTTAATGCTCAGACCACACGCAATCTAAAGAAGGCCTTTAACGCGCTTAATGCTGAGATTGGCGATCAAAATCTAGCTGGTTACATCATTGATCTTCGCAATAACCCTGGCGGGTTATTATCTGAAGCTGTGAGCGTAACCGACACTATGCTAGACCAGGGCGAGATTGTATCGACCCGTGGTCGTCACGAGAGTGATAGCTCGCGATTTACAGCGCGCCGCGGCGACCTAGCCAATGGCAAGCCAATCATCGTCTTGGTTAATGGTGGTTCGGCCAGTGCCTCAGAGATTGTTGCGGGGGCCCTTCAAGACCATCACCGCGCCCTCCTTCTCGGCACTCGATCATTTGGCAAAGGGTCTGTTCAAACCATTATTCCACTGCCTAATAATGGCGCCTTGCGCATGACCACTGCCCGTTATTACACACCTTCAGGGCGTAGCATTCAGGCATTGGGAATTGCCCCTGATATCGTTGTTGAGCAAATATTACCTGAAACGTTACAAGATATAAAAGGGCGCAGTGAAGCCGATCTCCGCGGTGCCCTCGATGGCAAAAATATTGATGGCGAATCAAACCAAAAAAATCTCACCAATAAAGAGATAAAAGCGCCCTCAATTGCCTTCATCCCCCCTGAGAAAAAAGATGATGCCCAATTACAAGAAGCCATCCAAATTCTATCAAACCTCAACACCAAGCGTCTTGCAGAAGCCTATGATAAATGACCTATGAACGCCCCCATTTTAATCAAGACCATCCGGCTCATAATCTAGCTTATCGTCTTTGTGTCGGCGCCGTCATTTTTAACAAAAAAGGGCATGTGTTTTCAGGTTATCGCGTTCAGAAAGACTTGCCTGCAAATGCCCCACGTTGGCAATGGCCTCAAGGCGGCATGGATAAGGGGGAAACACCTATTGAAGCAGCCTATCGTGAGGTCGCCGAAGAAACCGGCATTACCAATATCGAGCTGATCTATGAAATGCCCGGATGGCTGAGCTATGATTTGCCCGAAGAGCTTATTGGCAAGGTCCTCAAGGGCAAGTTTCGTGGCCAAAAACAGAAATGGTTTGCCTTTAAGTTTAACGGAGACGATGATGATATTCTCCTCGATGGACACGATCAGATCGAGTTTGAAACTTGGGTTTGGCGGCCAATAGAGGCATGTGCAGATCTTGTTGTTCCGTTTAAGCGGCATGTTTATACAGATGTAACTCATTGTTTCAAATCTTTTGGACAAAGCCAATAATGCCCCTACCCATTATCGATTTTGGTAGCTTTCTAGCCGGCACAGATAAAACAACGGTTGCCCGCCAAATTGACCGCGCTTGTCGCGACAATGGGTTTTTTTATCTTAAAAATCATGGCTTATCCCGCAATACGATTGACGCATGCTTTAACGCTGCCGCCGAATTCTTTGCGCTCCCCGAAGCTAAAAAAGCCGAAATCGCCATTGAGAAATCGCCTTGCCATCGCGGCTGGTATCGTCTTTATGAAGAGATACTTGATCCCAAAGCAACCCCTAAAGGTGATTATAAAGAAGGGCTGAAAATTGGGAATGATTGTGGCCCAGACCACCCACGCGTCAAAGCGGGTCTTGCTCTACACGGCCCAAACCAATGGCCCAATATTGTGGGGTGGCAAGAAATTATGCAGGCGACTTATGATGAATGTGCGCACTTATCTCGCCAGCTGATGCGCGCCTTTGCCTTAGCGCTTGCCCTTGAAGAGGATTTTTTTGATAAATGGTTACATGACCCAATGGCGACATTGAGCCCTATCTATTATCCGCCCACAACCAGCCAAATGGGCGCAGGCACACACACAGATTTTGGATGCCTTACGCTCCTGATCCAAAAAGAAATTGGTGGTTTAAGTGTTTTCGACCAAAAGAAGGGGTGGATTGAAGCGCCACCTATAGCCGATTGTATCATTGTAAATATTGGCGATATGCTTGCGCGCTGGACAAATGAGACATATCGCTCCACCCGGCATAAGGTCATGAATAAAAGCGATAAACCAAGACAATCCATTGCCTATTTCTTTGACCCCGACCCTGATGCTCTTATCGCAGCGTTACCAAGCTGCATTGCACAGGACCAACCTGTTCAATATGCTCCAATCACTGGTTTAGATTATCTTTTGGAAAAAATAAACGAGAGCTTTGTTCATCGGTCTCACCAATAAAAAGAAGGACAATTACGCTATGTCAGAATTCATTCTCAATTTATCTTGTCCAGACCGCCCTGGAATTGTTGCCGCGGTGTCTTCCTTGCTTTTCACCTTAGGGTTTAATATTCGCGAAAGCCACCAATTCGGTGACATAGAAACCAAACGATTTTTCATGCGCGTATCAATCGAGAGCGGAAAGGCTGACAATTCGCAAAGTCAGTTAGAAAGTGAATTTAACGCCATCGCAAAACAATTCGACATGACATGGCGAGTGCACGATAAAGCCGATAAGCCGCGCGTCTTGCTTATGGTATCGCGCTTTGACCATTGCTTGGTCGATCTCTTATATCGGAGCGAGATTGGCAGTTTAAATATGACCATTGTCGGTGTCGTTTCAAATCATGAGGATGCGCGCGAACGCGTTGAAGCAGCTCATGTGCCATTTCACTATTGGCCTGTCACCCCAGAAACCAAGCTGGAGAATGAGACAAAATTAAAAAACTTAATCACCTCTGAAAACGTAGAGCTTATTGTCTTAGCGCGCTATATGCAGGTTTTAAGCCCCGAATTTACGTCACAATATCCAGACCATATTATCAATATCCACCATAGCTTTTTGCCAAGCTTTAAAGGCGCCGTTCCCTATAGCCGCGCTTTCGAGCGCGGCGTCAAAATGATCGGCGCAACAGCCCATTTTGTGACAAGCGATTTAGATGAGGGGCCAATTATCACACAAGGTGTCGCTGATATACGCCACGATATGAGCGTAAATGATCTTATTGACGTTGGGCGTGATGTCGAACGACGCACACTCGCTCAAGCCATTAAGCTCTACACGCAAAGACGCGTTCTCAGAAATGGCTTAAAGACCGTTATTTTCCAATAAAGAAATAGCAGAGTTAGAGTTTAGAAAAGTGAGAACCAAAACCATCAATGGCCATTGGTGGCATAGAGGTCTCAAGAATACAAAACATCTCTAAACGCTGGCACTGAATACGAATATTCCCCGAAAGGACACTTTAAGGCGAGGACTATTAACGTCGCCTTAAAGGGCTTCGACAACATCAATCACCATTTGCGCATTAAGGCGCTCTTGGTCTGATGTTGCATGCTCTAAAGCATGCTTTGCGGTTTCAATTTCTGCTAAACGCGCTTCTGAGTCGAAATCCTGCAAAGCAACAGCATGCTCTGCCAAAACCGTTAAACCATCAGCTGTGACATCTGCAAACCCGCCGCGCACAAAGTAATCTGTAACCTGGCCTTCTCCCATGACCGAGAGAATACCCGGCCGAATAACAGATACCAATGGGCTATGTGCTGGCAAAACGCCAAAATCGCCTTCACTACCCGGTACAACCACGCTTTCAACCTGCAAGGAAACAAGCAGGCTCTCTGGTGAAACGAGATCGAAATGCAATTTATCTGACATGTCTCAGTCCTATTAGGCGGCTTCAGAAGCCATTTTTTCAGCTTTAGCAATTGCTTCATCAATGGTGCCAACCATGTAGAAAGCTGCTTCTGGAAGGTGATCATAATCACCTGCGCACAAGCCTTTAAAGCCTTTAATTGTGTCTGCAATATCAACAAGCACGCCAGGTGAGCCTGTAAAGATCTCAGCAACATGGAATGGTTGTGACAAGAAACGTTCAATCTTACGGGCGCGAGATACAACAAGCTTGTCTTCTTCTGAAAGCTCATCCATGCCCAAAATAGCAATAATATCTTGCAATGATTTGTAACGTTGCAGGATAGATTGGACTTCGCGCGCAATGTTATAATGCTCTTCACCTACAACCCGTGGCTCAAGGATACGGCTTGTTGAGTCAAGTGGATCCACAGCCGGATAGATACCTTTTTCAGCAATCGAACGTGACAACACAGTTGTTGCATCCAAGTGGGCAAATGAGGCCGCAGGGGCCGGATCTGTTAAGTCATCGGCAGGTACGTAAATCGCCTGAACAGAGGTAATAGACCCTTTTGTTGTTGTGGTAATACGCTCTTGAAGTGCACCCATATCCGTTGCCAATGTTGGCTGATAGCCCACAGCAGATGGAATACGACCCAACAAGGCAGATACTTCTGAACCAGCTTGTGTGAAACGGAAGATGTTATCAACGAAGAACAACACGTCCTGACCTTGATCACGGAAGTTTTCAGCAACCGTCAAACCTGTTAAGGCAACACGCGCACGCGCTCCGGGAGGCTCATTCATTTGGCCATAGACGAGAGCACATTTCGAGCCCTCTCCACCTTTTTCTTTGTTCACGCCAGATTCAATCATTTCCCAATAAAGATCGTTACCTTCACGCGTACGCTCACCAACACCAGCGAACACTGAGTAACCACCGTGGGCTTTCGCAATATTATTGATCAATTCCATAATCAAAACGGTCTTGCCAACACCAGCACCGCCAAAGAGGCCAATTTTACCACCCTTTGAGTAAGGCGCGAGAAGGTCAACAACCTTAATACCAGTGACCAGCAATTCTGACTCTGTCGATTGCTCGATAAATTCAGGAGCCTCTTGGTGAATACCGCGTGTCTCTTCGAATACGATTGGTCCAGCCTCATCAACAGGCTCCCCGATCACATTCATGATACGACCAAGCGTACCCACACCAACGGGAACTGAAATCGCATCACCTGTATCAGTAACTTTTTGTCCACGAACGAGACCCTCAGTTGAGTCCATCGCGATCGTTCTAACAGTGCGCTCACCCGTATGCTGAGCAACTTCAAGAACAAGACGATTTCCGCCATTGTCCGTTTCCAGCGCATTCAGAATTTGGGGCAACTTATCTTCGAATTGTACGTCGACAACCGCGCCGATAACTTGTGTGACTTTACCTATGTTTGCCATTTTTCCGTCCTCTAGCTCACTCTTCAATCTTGGGTTCGGGCTTAAAGTGCCTCTGCCCCTGAGATAATCTCAATTAATTCTTTCGTAATTTGGGCTTGTCGTGAACGGTTATAAGTTACCGTCAAACCGTCAATCATTTCACCGGCATTACGTGTCGCATTATCCATTGCACTCATCCGAGCACCTTGCTCACTCGCCGCGTTTTCTAACAATCCGCGTAAAATTTGTATCGATACATTACCCGGCAACAAAGCATCGAGAATATCGTTTTCTTCTGGTTCAAAGTCATAGCTTGCGCCGCCAGCATCTAATTCTTCAGACACTTCAAAATGTGCCGGAATAATTTGTTGCGCGGTAGGAACCTGGGTCACAACATTCTCAAACTTTGAATAAAATAACGTACAAACATCAAATTCGTCGGCTGCAAATCCATCCAGCAATTGCTCACCAACTTGGCGTGCTTGCTCATAGCCAATAGACTTAAGGCCAGGAAACGCAATCAAAGGCAAAAGGTCATCTTTCATATCGCGACGAAGAACTTCAAAGCCCTTACGCCCAACACACAAAACTTTAACGCTTTTACCTTCAGCCTTTAGCTTTTTCGCATGCTGACGCGCCAGCCGGGCGATAGACGAATTAAAGCCACCACACAATCCACGTTCAGCAGTCGCAACCACTAAAAGGTGCTTATCGTCGCGTCCTGTACCGGCCAATAAGCGCGGCGCACCCGTTGGATCGGCAATACCAGCCGCAAGATTAGCTAAAACCTTTTCCATACGCTCTGCATAAGGACGAGCGGCTATAGCAGCTTCTTGAGCGCGACGTAATTTAGAGGCAGCAACCATTTGCATGGCGCGCGTGATCTTCTTCGTGGCACGCACGCTAGAGATCCTATTCCGCAATTCCTTTAATGACGCCATGAGGCTCTTGCTCCTTATTCCGAACCTTAAGCGAAGCTGGCCTTAAAGGCCTCAATCACTTTTTTCAAAGCTTCTTCTGTATTCTCAGAAACAGCTTTCTCTGTTCGAATAGCATCCAATATTGCGATTTCTTTCGTACGCAATATTTCTAGCAACCCAGTCTCAAAGCGGCCAATCGAACTTGTTTCTAATGAGTCAAGATAACCGTTCACACCCGCATAAATCACAGCGACCTGCTCTTCCACCTTTAATGGAGAGAATTGCCCCTGTTTCAACAGTTCCGTCAAACGCTCACCACGGTTCAAAAGTTTTTGTGTCGCCACATCAAGGTCAGAACCAAATTGAGCAAAGGCCGCCATTTCGCGATACTGCGCAAGCTCACCTTTAATTTTACCCGCAACCTGCTTCATTGCTTTGATTTGAGCGGATGAACCCACACGTGACACAGACAGACCCACATTCACAGCAGGACGAATACCCTGATAGAACAAATCTGTTTCTAGGAAGATCTGACCATCTGTAATCGAAATCACGTTGGTTGGAATATATGCTGACACGTCATTTGCTTGTGTCTCAATAATTGGCAAGGCCGTCATTGAGCCAGCGCCGAAATCATCATTCAATTTCGCCGCGCGCTCAAGCAAACGTGAGTGCAAGAAGAAAACGTCACCAGGGTAAGCTTCACGACCCGGAGGACGACGAAGCAATAGAGACATTTGACGATAAGACACAGCTTGTTTTGACAAATCATCATAGGTGATTAGTGCATGCATGCCGTTATCACGGAAATATTCAGCCATCGTACAGCCCGTGAATGGGGCTAAAAATTGCAATGGCGCAGACTCAGAAGCTGTCGCTGCAATCACGATTGAATATTTCATCGCATCGTTTTCTTCGAGCGTTTTAACGATTTGTGCAACGGTTGAACGCTTTTGTCCAATAGCAACATAAACACAGTAAAGTTTAGCCTGCTCGTCATCGCCTTCATTAATTGATTTTTGGTTCAAAATCGCATCAATCGCAATGGCTGTTTTACCTGTTTGACGGTCACCAATGATAAGCTCGCGCTGCCCACGCCCGATTGGAATAAGCGCATCAACAGCCTTAAGGCCAGTTTGCATTGGCTCATGAACAGATTTACGCGGAATAATACCCGGCGCCTTAACGTCAACCTTCATGCGGCGCTCAGCTTCAATTGGGCCTTTGCCATCAAGCGGGTTACCAAGCGCGTCAACAACACGACCAAGCAAACCTTTACCCACAGGTACGTCCACAATATCGCCGGTACGCTTAACAGTATCACCTTCGCGAATATCACGGTCAGAACCAAAAATAACAGCACCGACATTATCTTCTTCAAGGTTGAGGGCCATGCCGCGAATGCCGCCTGGGAATTCAACCATTTCACCGGCCTGCACATTGTCCAAGCCATAAATGCGGGCGATACCATCACCAACTGATAAAACCTGACCAATTTCCGATACCTCGGATTTTTGATCAAATCCTTTGATTTGTTCTTTAAGAATAGAAGAAATTTCGGATGCTTTGATATCCATCAGCCCGCCTCGCTCATCGCCTGTTTAAGAGAATTTAGTTTTGTCTTAATCGATCCGTCGACCATACGACTTCCCGCTTTGACAATTAGTCCACCGAGTAATGTGTCATCAATCTCGGATTTTACGATAATGTCTTTGCCCAAAGACTTGGACAAAACAGTTTTAATTTCATTAACCTGCGCCTCAGTTAGCGCGCTCGCTGAGATAACTTCCGCAACGAGCTCATTTCTTGATTCCGAAATAACGGCTGCAAATTGCTGAATAATAATTGGCAAGAACATTGCTCTGCGCTTGCGCACGACAAGGCCAACAAAATTAACGGTTAATTTAGAAAAATTAATCGCATTCATAACGCCAAAGATAGCGGCCTGTTGTTCTTCTGCAGAAATAACCGGCGACTTAATGAGCTTGAGCATATCGGGGTTATTCTCAATAAGAGCCCCAAGCGTCACCATGTCAGATACGATTTGATTTGTATCTGCTTCGCCCAATTCAGAGCATAGCTCATAGAGAGCCGATGCGTAGCGTCCTGCAATTCCACCTAAAATATCGTCTTTATTCGACAAGGATCTTATCCATTCAACCTAGAGAATACTGCCCACCAAACACACG
>CBFHJI010000020.1:5698-7895 GCA_965656255.1 Alphaproteobacteria bacterium | reverse complement strand
AATTCCACCTAAAATATCGTCTTTATTCGACAAGGATCTTATCCATTCAACCTAGAGAATACTGCCCACCAAACACACAGTAAATCGCATTCTTCTGCCAAAAATAAGTCACCGGGAACCGATGACTCGCTGATCTAGACGTTGGGTTATCACGACATTTACTCGTTGGCAACACATTGCCTGCAAATATTAACAGCCATATCGATTTTTCTCTCAAAAACCGACCCAAACGGGGGGTTACATAAAGCTATAAGGGTCAATATCAATGCTTAATCGCGCATTATTAGGCAACTTAATCTGGGCAAGCCATTGATGAATAAACCCTTGAACCGGCGATTGGCGGGAGGCTTTAATCAAAAAGCGATAACGATAGCGGTTTCGAACACGCATAATGGGCGCCGGAGCAGGTCCAAGTACTTGTATTTCATTATGAATTGGTATTTTCTTTGCCAAATCCCGAGTGATGTGAATGACCATTTCTTGACTTGGCGCAGACACGATCAACGCCGCCAAACGACCATATGGCGGCATATGGGCTGCCTCGCGAGCCGCACATTCTGCCGCTAAAAAAGCATCTCTATCGCCCGATATAAGGGCCTCAAGGACGGGATGATCCGGCATATAACTCTGCAATAAGGCGCGACCCCGGGTCGCATCCCGACCGGCACGTCCAGCAACCTGAAGCAGCAATTGATAAGTTCGTTCGGCCGCGCGCAAATCACCATTTCCTAGCCCCAAATCCGCATCAACGACGCCAACAAAGCTCAAATTTGGGAAATGGTGCCCTTTGGCAACAATTTGCGTACCAACAATAATATCGGCATTACCATCGGCAATTTGCGCCATCGTATCGCGCAAAGCGTTCATACCTCCTCGAAAATCAGAAGATAAGACAGCAATACGTGCGTCTGGAAACCGCTCCACCACTTCTTCGGTCACACGCTCAATACCAGGTCCACATGCTGTTAAGGTTCCAACACCACCACAAGACACGCATTGCGCCGGTATCGGCTCAACAATACCGCAATGATGGCACATAAGTTCATTACGAAACCGATGCTCAACCATCCACGCATCACACTGATGACATGCATAACGGTGCCCGCATTGACGGCACAGAGTCAAAGGGGCATATCCACGCCGGTTTAGAAAAATCAATGCTTGCTTTTTATCCGCCAAAGCCTTCTCGATGCCAGCGGTCATCGCATCAACCATCCAATAGCCCTTGGGAGGTGGTGTATGGCGCATATCGACGACATCAATGTCGGGCAATTGCGCTTGACCAAAGCGCGAGGCGAGGCGGTGATGGATATAACGTTGTTCTTGAGCGTTCACAACGCTTTCAAGGGACGGTGTAGCTGAGGATAGAATAACCGGACAATCCGCGTAACGCGCACGCACGACAGCCATATCGCGGGCATTGTAAATAACACCCTCGTCTTGCTTAAAACCACCATCATGCTCTTCATCAACAATAATGACCCCAAGATTATCCCAAGGCAAAAACAAAGCTGAACGTGCGCCGACCAAAACAGAGACCTCGCCATCGCTAATTCCTCGCCATGTGCGGCGGCGGTCGCTCACCCCAAGCGCCGAATGCCAGACAGCCGGCTGACACCCAAAGCGCTTTTCGAACCGATCAAGCAATTGCCCGGTAAGCGAGATTTCGGGCAATAAAATCAGAGCCTGCTTGCCCTCTGAGATCGCTTGTGCGACAGCCTCAAAAAACACCTCCGTCTTACCTGATCCCGTCACACCATCGAGCAGATGGGCTTGAAATTTTTGTGCAGAAACAGAGCCACGCAAAAGGTCTGTGACTTTCTTTTGATCCGCCGAAAGCGTGACAGGCTCAAATTCCGCGACCGGTTGGGCAAAAGCTTGGGCTTGGGCTATCGTACATGCATCCAAATACCCATCTTTGGCCAGCGCGCGAACCACACTTTGGCTGACTCCGGCTTCCCGCGCCAAATCGGCCGTCGTGAAGACGGCACCATCTGCGAGCACATCGTATAATTTTTTGCGCGCCGAAGTCTCACGTAAAGGACGCTGAGAGTTCGCTCGCCACCCCATAACAGGTTGAGCCGGCTCGAAGGCTTCAGGTGCGCGCATCACCAATCGCAAAACAAGACCGGGCGGCGCCATGACATAAGAAGCCATCCAGTCGACAAATTTACGCAAAGATTCTGAAAGTGGCTTC
>CBFHJI010000020.1:0-5602 GCA_965656255.1 Alphaproteobacteria bacterium | reverse complement strand
TTAACATCGTAAACGCTTATGATTGATTTAAGCTTTTCTGGAGGCGTTTTACCTTCAGCAGGTCCCCAAACCACGCCATCAACCTCGCGACGCCCAAGTGGCACGCGCACAATTGTGCCTGCCTTAAGGTCTATACCCTTGGGCACAAGGTAATCATAAGGCCCCGGGAGTGCCATCGGAATCAATATACCAATTACTTGCATAAAAAATACAATGTGAGATCAACCTAAGAAAGGCAAGCGAGGAATCATATTTTGACGGCGCATATATCTGGTATTTTCACTGAATGCTGGCATAATAAGATGAACAATGAAGGATACTGTCTTATGAAATTTTTTATCGATACAACAGATCTCGATGCAATTCGTGAGCTTGCCGCAACAGGCATGGTTGATGGCGTAACGACGAACCCGTCATTGGTTGCCAAGAGCGGCAAAGATTTCAAGACCCTCATCAGTGACATTTGTAAAATCGTCGACGGAGATGTGAGCGCAGAAGTCACCGCCCTTACAGCCGATGAGATGATACGAGAGGGCGAGATTTTGGCTTCCATTGCCCCCAATGTTTGCGTCAAAATCCCGCTCACATGGGACGGATTAAAGGCCACAAAATCGTTCAGCGATCGCGGCATTCGGACCAATGTTACGCTTTGCTTTTCGGCTAACCAAGCCCTACTTGCCGCCAAAGCTGGCGCCACCTATATCTCGCCTTTTGTTGGACGCTTAGACGATATTAGCGCCAATGGCATGGGGCTTATCGCTGAGATTCGTGATATTTATGATAATTACGAAGCACTCCAAACGCAGATACTCGTCGCTTCCGTCCGCTCAGCTGAGCATATTCGCCAAAGCGCTTTAATTGGCGCAGATGTGGCGACATTGCCGCCAGAAATATTACGCGGATTAATCGCACACCCGCTTACCGATAAAGGTGTCGCGAGCTTTACTGCGGACTGGGAAAGATCTGGGCAAACGATCCTCTAAACAGGTCAACCAAGTAGATCATGAGCTCTTATAGCCCCGACCTAGACGAACTCTTAAACGCGTGGCAGATCGAATTGCGTGAACAAAGACGTCTTAGTCCCCACAGTTGTGAGGCTTACGAGAGAGATCTCAGACAATTTTGTGATTTTATCACAAACCATCTCGGCGAAACGCTCACATTAGAGCGCTTTACCCAGCTCCATGTAAGAGACATAAGAGCCTTTCTTTCCATGCGGCGCGCCGGCGCCGCACAAAACCGTTCACTCGCGCGATCCCTTTCGGGCCTACGCAGTTTTGATCGTTTCTTAAAAAAGCGAGGCCACGCGACTCTTGAGGCCCTGCCCAATATCCAAAGCCCTAAGCCAAGCCAAAGGTTGCCCAGACCTGTTGATGTCGAGCAAGTTATCAATATGCTGGCCATGGCTAAAGACAATAAAACCCCCTGGCAAGGCGCGCGCGATGTTGCGCTGCTCATGTTGCTCTATGGGTGTGGTTTGCGTATTTCAGAAGCCCTTAGCCTTAGGCTTAGCGATATTCAATTAGGCATTCAGCAAGGGGCTTTGCGGGTTGTCGGAAAAGGAGGGAAGCCACGCGATGTGCCTCTGCTTGCGGTCACATGCGACGCACTCACCCATTATCATCAATTATATAAAATTGGCCTTAGGCAAAATGATTTATTTTTTCGTGGGCCACGTGGCGGTGCTTTATCGGCACGTCAAGCGCAGTATCTTGTGGCTCGGCTCCGCCACGCGCTTGGGCTACCTGAAAGTGTTACACCGCATGCTCTTCGACATAGCTTTGCAAGCCACCTGCTTAGCAACGGCGCTGATCTGCGCTCTATCCAGGATTTACTTGGGCATGCCTCTTTGGCGTCAACGCAGGTCTATACAAAAATAGACCCACAGCAATTAAACGACGTCTATATGCGCGCCCACCCTCGCGCGCGTATCAAACGAAATTAAACCATGAATTATTAGACCAAGCTTTGCAGACAACCCATCAATAAAGATAAAACAAAATCAAAAAATATTTGCGTCTGTCTTTATTAAGACCTCGCGATTCATCTGCCCATTACATATGCAATGCGCGTTGATCAACAGCGAGTGCCGCTTCTTTCACAGCTTCAGTTAAAGTTGGGTGGGCATGGCATGTCCGCGCGATATCTTCAGCGCTCGCCATGAATTCCATAGCCACAGCAATTTCAGAAATTAACTCACCCGCATGAGGCCCCATAATATGAGCGCCCAACACTTGATCCGTTTTGGCATCGGCTAGAATTTTAACAAAGCCGTCTGTTGTTCGGTTCACCTTGGCGCGGCCATTGGCCATGAATGGAAATTTACCAACTTTATAAGCAATATTCTCAGCCTTAAGCTCTTCTTCATTCTTGCCGACCCAAGCCACTTCCGGGCTGGTGTAAATAACACCAGGGACTAAATTATAGTTCACGTGCCCTGGTTTACCGGCCAATATTTCAGCCAGCGCAACACCCTCTTCTTCAGCTTTATGCGCCAACATTGGACCAGCAATCACATCGCCGATTGCATAAATACCGGGAACATTGGTTGCAAAATGGCCATCGGTTTGAATGCGCCCTTTATCATCCAGCGCTACACCAACCTTCTCAAGACCAAGTCCATCCGTAAAGGGACGACGACCCGTCGCAACCAAGACACGATCAACGGTCAGGACCTCATCCTCGCCACTATCATCAGACTTCCCAATCGTCACTTTCACATTGGTTTTTTGAACAATTGCTGACTTAACCTTATGCCCAAGTTTGAAGGTAAGACCTTGCTTGGCGAGTGTCCGAGAGAATGTTTTAGCAAGCTCGGCATCAACCCCCGGGGTTATGCGATCTAAATATTCAACGACTGTTACGTCGGCGCCAAGGCGACTCCAAACAGATCCCAACTCTAAGCCAATCACACCCGCGCCAACCACCAAGAGTTGCTTGGGCACACGTGGAAATGTCAGCGCGCCGGTTGATGACACAATTTTATCTTCATCAATATCTAACCCAGGCAAAGTGGCAACATCAGAGCCCGTTGCGATAACAATATTCTTTGCACTCAACTTACGTTTCTTGCCATCTAAGAGCGTGACATTAACCGCACCTTGACCGGCAATAACTGCGGCGCCTTTAATTTCTTCAACCTTATTTTTCTTGAGCAAAAACTCGACACCCTGCGTGTTTCCTGAAACGCCTTCATCTTTGTATTTCATCATTTTTTTGAGGTCGAGCGATACTGAGCCAAGCTTAATGCCCATATCCTCGGCATGCGCTGTCTCACTATAGACTTCTGAGGCATGGAGTAAGGCTTTGGAAGGTATACACCCAATATTCAAACAAGTGCCGCCTGGGGCACCGCGTTTATCAATACACGCGACACGCATTCCCAATTGGGCGGCCCGGATTGCAAAAACATATCCCCCGGGTCCTGCGCCAATGACGACAACATCAAATTGATCAGCCATAACGGCCTCCTTTATTATCATTATTAAATATCGAGCAATAACCTTTCGGGCTGCTCTAAACATTCTTTAACGCGTACGAGGAATGTCACCGCCTCTTTACCATCAACAATGCGGTGATCATATGAAAGCGCAATATACATCATTGGCCGAATAGCAATTGCGCCATCAACAACAACGGCGCGGTCTTGAATTTTATGCATGCCTAAAATGCCAGATTGTGGCGCATTTAAAATTGGAGTCGACATCAAAGATCCATAGACGCCACCATTTGAGATGGTAAAGGTTCCACCCTGCAAATCATCGATTGCGAGTTGGCCATCGCGCGCCTTTTGGCCCAATGCAGCAATCGTCTTCTCAATGTCAGCAAGCCCCATATTCTGAACATCGCGTAACACAGGAACAACAAGACCGCGATCTGTACCAACAGCCACTCCCATATTGACGTAGTTTTTATAAATAATTTCATCACCTGAAATTTCAGCATTGACCGCAGGAATTTCATGAAGCGCAGAAACACAAGCGCGCACAAAAAAGCTCATAAAGCCAAGGCGAGCACCATGACGTTGTTCAAATGTCTCTTTATAGGCTTTGCGAAGCGTCATAAGCTCGCCCATATCCACTTCGTTAAATGTGGTAAGCATAGCCGCATTGTTTTGCGATTCTTTTAAACGGCGCGCAATCGTCTGACGTAACCTTGTCATTTTCACACGCTCTTCACGCGTATTGTCTCCACCTTGTGTATTCACAATGGCAGAGGCTGGATTTGCAACAGCATTCAGCGCGTCTGCTTTTGTGATACGACCACCTTTTCCTGTGCCCTTAATTTGAGCCGGATCTAAATTATTCTCAGCGACAATGCCACGCACAGAAGGTGCGAGACCATCACGGGAAATCGCAGCTGGTGCCGCGCTTGACGGAGCAGGTGCAGGGGCTTTCTCGGGCGCTTTGGCTTGGGTTGATTTTGCAGAAGGTTCTGCCGCTTTGGGTGCCGTGGCTTTTGATGCGGCCGCATTGCCGCCCTCATCAATAGAGCCAAGCAAAGCACCAACTTCAACAGTTGCGCCAGCCTCAACCAATTGCTCGCCCATTGTGCCCGCAGCTTGCGCCGGCACTTCAATCGTCACCTTATCTGTTTCAAGCTCACACAGTGGCTCATCCATTGCCACCGCTTCGCCAGGTTTTTTATACCACTGGGCAATCGTTGCTTCAGTAATTGACTCGCCTAAAGTCGGCACACGGATCTCGGTTGCCATTTCACACCTCCAATGGGTCGGTTAATGCGGCTTTTAAGAAATTCTCAAGTTCTTTTAAGTGACGGCTCATTAAACCCGTCGCCGTCGAGGCCGCGGCTTTGCGGCCTGTATAAGTGGGTCGGCTATGTTTTGCACCAATGGTTTTAAGCACATCTTCAATTTCTGGATTCACAAATGTCCAGGCGCCCATATTACGAGGCTCTTCTTGACACCAAACAATCTCAGCATGAGCCATCGGCGCCAGCTCTTTTGCTAAAACATCAGCCGGGAAAGGATGCAACTGCTCTAAACGCATAATATAAACATCATCAAGACCTGCGGCTTCACGCGCGTCGAGCAGATCATAATAGACCTTACCACTACACAAAATAACGCGACGAATTTTTTTCGCCTTTTGAAGCGTATTCAAACCTCGCGCCTCATGGTCATCCGGCAAGACCCGATGGAAAGATGTGCCGCTGGCCATTTCATCAAGTGTTGAAACACATTTTTTATGACGCAACAGCGATTTAGGCGTCATCAAAATTAATGGCTTACGGAACTGACGGTGCAGTTGACGCCGGAGAATATGAAAATAATTAGCAGGCGTTGTGCAATTTGCAACTTGCATATTATCTTCCGCACACATTTGCAAATAACGCTCGAGGCGTGCCGAGCTATGCTCTGGCCCCTGTCCCTCATACCCGTGAGGCAATAACATCACCAAGCCAGACATGCGCAACCATTTATGCTCACCAGAGGAAATAAATTGGTCGATCAAAACCTGAGCCCCATTGGCAAAGTCGCCAAATTGGGCTTCCCACAGAACCAGCGCATTCGGCTCTGATAAACTAAACCCATATTCAAAGCCCAAAACTGCAGCTTCAGAGAGCATTGAGTTAATGACCT
>CBFHJI010000019.1:4977-27149 GCA_965656255.1 Alphaproteobacteria bacterium | reverse complement strand
CGGGGCGCGAAGCCGAAGCATCTGCAATATTTGAGCGGTGGGGATTAGATTTTTCCGTTATAGGCGTCCTAACACCCACCAAGCGAATGGTTATAAAACACCAAGGGGAGATCGTCGCCGATATGCCACTTGGTCCACTCGCTGACGGTGCTCCGCTCTATTCACGCCCTTATGTTGAAACACCCAAACGCCCGGTCATTAAGGCAGGCGACGTTGCGCATAGCTTATCTGTATCCCAAGCATTGGAAAAAATGGTAGCGCTCCCAGACTTGGCAAGCAGACGTTGGATTTGGGAACAATATGACCACATGGTCATGGGAGATACGGTTGGACGTCCAGGCGGCGATGCCGCCCTGGTACGTGTACATGGCACACAAAAAGCACTGGCAATCGCCACTGATGTTACACCACGATATTGTTATGCAGACCCAGTCGAAGGTGGCAAACAAGCTGTTTGTGAAACCTGGCGCAATATTACTGCAACCGGAGCAACGCCACTGGCAATCACAAATTGCCTAAACTTTGGCAATCCCGAACGCCCTGAAATCATGGGTCAATTTGTGGGATGCTTAGAAGGCATGAATGAGGCAAGTCTAACCCTCAACTACCCCGTCATTTCAGGCAATGTATCCTTATATAACGAAACTAATGGCACAGGGATTCACCCGACACCGGCAATTGGCGGCGTGGGCCTTATTGAAGATTACACAAAAGCCATCAGCATCGCACCATCACGCCAAGGTTTGAGTATTTATGTGGTGGGCCAAACCATGGGGCACATTGGCTGTTCTATTTACCTTCGGGATATTATTGGCGCCGATGACCTAGGCGCTCCTCCGCCCGTAAATGTTGAAAATGAAAAAGCGAATGGCGATTTTATTCGTGCACAAATTTTGAATGGTAGCATTGATGCCGCGCATGACGTCTCCGACGGTGGGCTCTTGTTAGCTCTATGCGACATGGCATTTGCAGGGAAAATGGGCGTTCAAATCGAGTATACACCAGAGGATCCTCACGCCTTCTGGTTTGGCGAAGATCAAGCCCGTTATGTGGTTGCTGTCGAAAATACATCTGCTTTTGAGGCCGCCGCTGGGGACATAAGCATAACTAAAATTGGAACAACGGGTAGTGATACATTGACTTTTGCCGACGGCGTTTCCATATCTCTAGAGACGTTACGTAAGAAAAATGAGAATTGGCTTCCTGAATTCATGAACCAAAGATCTGTTTAAAAGCAAAATTGAGAGATATTAGAAATGGCAATGTCTGAAATTGAGTTAAAAAAATTAATCAAGACTGCGCTTCCTGATGCCGAGATAGAGATCACTGACTTACGTGGAGATGGTGATCATTATGCCGCTCGTGTGATCTCAGAGCAGTTCATTGGTAAGTCACGTGTGCAACAGCACAAAATGGTTTATGATGCCATTAAAGGCGGTATGGGTGATGCCCTACACGCATTAGCCCTACAAACCGGTACACCAACCTAAGTTTATTAGAAAGCGCAAAGAGCTAATTATGAGTGATATTAAAGATTATATTCAAAGCGAAGTAACCAATAATGACGTTGTGCTTTTCATGAAAGGCACACCCGTTTTCCCACAATGCGGATTTTCGGGACAACTCGTCCAAATCCTGAGCCATCTTGGCGTTGCCTTTAAAGGGGTTAATGTCTTAGAAAGCGATGACCTCCGCCAGGGCATTAAAGATTATTCAGATTGGCCGACAGTCCCTCAACTCTATGTTAAAGGCGAATTTGTTGGTGGATGCGATATTGTGTCAGAAATGTTTGAACTCGGTGAGTTACGTGACTATTTATCTGAGCAAGGCATTTCTTTTGCCAATTAAGGCTTCTGACTGAACCTGCTCAGCACCCGCGTTTGATTAAACTGATAAGAATTCAAGCAAAACCTATTTTGCGCGATAAAAAGCCCACTGCGGCTTCTAAAAATAGCTATAGCACAAGGCATATATCGCCAGGCTGGGTACATAGGAAGTACTCAATCGCTCTCATGATACACCAGATGGATTGAGGCATATGCGATCTTGCGTCATTGTTTGAGCTAAAATAAACGCACTCAACACCCAATAATAAAAAAGCCCGCCAAATGGCGGGCTTTTGTAATTTTGAGCACCCGTCTGAGACGGGCCAATTCTAGTTGCGTGAATAAAATTCGACCACCAGATTTGGTTCCATTTGAACTGGATATGGAATATCCGACAATTTTGGAACGCGCGCCAAAGACACAGTCAATTTATTATGGTCTACGGCAAGATAATCAGGAATGTCACGCTCTGAGCTCTGAATAGCTTCAAGAACGATATTAAGTGTACGTGACTTTTCGCGAATTTCGACAATATCACCAATACGAAGGCGACGGCTACCAATGTTACAACGACGACCATTCACAAGAACGTGACCATGGTTGATAAACTGGCGCGCAGCAAAAACCGTATTAACGAATTTTGCACGGTAAACCAAAGTATCGAGACGTGTTTCAAGCAAACCAACAAGATTTTCTGATGTATCGCCTTTTAAGCGTTGGGCTTCAGCATAAATACCACGGAATTGTTTTTCCGTGATGTTGCCATAATATCCCTTAAGTTTCTGCTTCGCGCGCAACTGCAGACCGTAATCTGACAATTTACCCTTGCGGCGCTGCCCGTGCTGGCCTGGACCATAATCACGACGATTTACTGGGCTTTTTGGACGACCCCAAATGTTTTCGCCTAAACGACGATCAATTTTATACTTTGTGCTAAGCCGCTTGCTCATGCGGTATCCCTATTCTCTAATTTATATAAGATGCCAACGACATCTTTAAATATGAACAGACTGTTTATCAGTCCATTCTTGATTGCGCGGAGTATAGTCACAGGCCGCTTATTGTCAATTACCAAACCACAGGAAATACGACGTTTTAGCTATCTTCTTGACGCTCGGAACTTGTCGTATTTTCAGAGACACCTTTTGATATTTCTCCCACACGCGCACGTATCTCGCCATTGTCGATATCCCTTGGCCAACGCAACATTGAGTTGATCATGCCTCTAAAGGTACGAATATCTTGTTCTGTTAAGCTAGCGCGGTGAAACATGTTGCGAATATTACGCATCATGGCCGGCTTTTTCTCTTCTGGTGCCAAAAAACCAGACGAATCGAGCGCAGCCTCAAGATGGGAAAACATGCCCAAAACTTCATCTCTGCTTGCCGGACGGGTGTCAGGTGTCGGCAAAACCTCCGTCGTGGTTTGATCAGTCACTTTATAAAGCTCATAGGACAATAAAAGCACAGCCTGGGCAAGGTTGAGAGAAGAAAAGTCAGGATTGAGCGGCACACGACATAAAATATCTGCTTTTGAGATATCTTCATTATCCAGCCCTGTTCGCTCGCATCCAAATAGAATGCCGGCACGAGCGCCCTCATGAGCTGATGCAAGCCCTTCTATGCGTTTGGCCACCTCAGCTGGCGTCAAAACGGCCTTGACCATGTCACGGGCCCGCGCGGACGTGGCAACGACGAATGATAAATCAGCAATAGCGTCATCTGTTGATGAAAACTCACGTCTATTTTCAATCAAAGCATCCGCCCCGGCAGATGCCTTAAAAGCACGCTCAAGCTGCCAACCAGGACGCGGGCTTACAAGACGCAAATCAGTGAGGCCAAAATTCAACATAGCGCGGGCAACAGACCCAATATTCTCTCCCAGCTGAGCTCCAATAAGGATAATGGCCGGTGAACCATTATTTTGGCTCTGATATGCATTTTTTTTACTCATTTTCTTGACTTAATTTAACTGCCACCTTTAATCAACAAGAACTATTTGCTATTAGTTAATGCGATTTAGGGAGAAAAACTCATAATGTCTAAAATAAAGGTTAAAAACCCAGTCGTAGAGCTTGATGGCGATGAAATGACACGCATCATCTGGCAACTCATAAAAGACAAATTGATTTATCCATATCTTGATATTGACCTAAAGTATTATGACCTTGGCATAGAAAAGCGCGATGAAACAGAAGACCAAATCACCATCGATGCTGCCGAAGCTATTAAGAAATATGGCGTTGGCGTTAAATGCGCCACAATAACACCAGATGAAGATCGTGTTGAAGAATTTGGTCTCAAAAAAATGTGGCGTTCACCTAATGGTACAATCCGAAATATTCTGGGTGGCACTGTTTTCCGTGAGCCAATTATTTGCCGCAATGTACCGCGCCTCGTTCCAGGCTGGACAGACCCGATCGTGATCGGGCGCCATGCATTTGGTGACCAATATCGCGCAACAGATTTTCTTGTTCCAGGCAAAGGCAAACTCACCATGCGTTGGGAAGCGGCAGATGGTAGCGATAGCCGTGAGTATGAAGTCTTTGACTTTCCCTCCAGCGGCGTTGCAATGAGCATGTATAATCTTGATGACTCGATCCGTGATTTTGCTCGCGCTTGTATGCTTTATGCCCTTGATCGCCGTTGGCCACTTTACCTCTCTACTAAAAACACAATCTTGAAGGCCTATGATGGTCGCTTCAAAGATATTTTTTCTGAAGTTTATGAAGCAGAATTTAAAGACGAGTTCCTTGCAAAAAGTATAAGCTACGAGCATCGCCTGATCGATGACATGGTTGCATCAGCACTCAAATGGCCCGGGAAATTTGTTTGGGCTTGTAAAAATTATGATGGTGATGTGCAGTCGGATACAGTTGCTCAAGGCTTTGGTTCTTTAGGTCTGATGACATCAGTTCTCATGACCCCCGACGGGAAAACAATGGAAGCCGAGGCAGCACACGGCACCGTAACCCGTCATTACAGAGCATATCAAAAGGGTCAAGAAACATCGACAAACTCTATTGCTTCAATCTTTGCGTGGACACGTGGCCTTTCAAAACGAGGCGACATGGATGGCAACGAAGAGCTTAAAGAATTTGCAAAAACCATTGAGACGGTCTGTGTTAAAACCGTTGAAAGTGGCTATATGACAAAAGACCTTGCCCTCTTGGTCGGCTCTCAACAAAAATGGTTGAGCACAGAAAGCTTTATCGACAAAGTTGATGAAAATTTAAAACGCGCAATGGGGAAATAATAAGCGATCAATCAAATCGTCATAGATTTGATTTAGAACATTATTGACCTTCTATCTGTTTAAGAAAAAGCCTAGCCGGAAATCCGTCTAGGCTTTTTATATTCTCAACAGCTATATGATATATAGCTAAACAGAAAGAGCCGAGACAATCGCATCAATAGCTTGTTCTGCTCCACCACCATTTGGTCCTCCGGCTTGGGCCATATCTGGTCGGCCGCCGCCGCCCTGTCCCCCAAGCGCCGCCGAACCATGGCGCACCAAATCAACCGCGCTAAAACGCTCTGTTAAGTCATCGGTCACACCAACTGCAATGCCAGCTTTGCCCTCATCAATCCCAATAAAAACAACTACGCCGCTTTTAATATGTTGCTTTCCTTCATCAACCAAACCGCGCAGTTCTCGCGCCGGCAACCCCTCGATCACCCGCGCCATCAGGCTTATACCATTAAGGTCTCGAACCCCGTCATCAAGATCGCCTTGGGCGCCACCCATAGCTGCTTGTTTTTTTGCAGCCGCAAGTTCACGCTCAAGGCGTTTACGCTCTTCCATTAACTTTTCTACACGAGATACCACATCGCCAGAGCCAACTTTCAAACTATCGGCGAGCGAGCGCACAGTGTCTTCCATTGAATTAAAATATTCGATCGCGCCCAAACCTGTCCGCGCTTCAATACGTCGAATGCCCGCTGCAACAGCACTTTCAGAGGTAATCGTAAAGACACCAATATCGCCAAGGCGCGCTACATGTGTGCCGCCACATAGTTCTACAGAATAAGCGGATCGACCTTCTGCAACAGCATGGTTTCCCATTGATAATACACGAACCTCGTCCCCATATTTCTCGCCAAAAAGCGCCAAAGCGCCAGCATTAATCGCCTCATCTGGGGTCATTAATCGAGTTGTCACCTCGCCATTCGCGCGCACTTGTTCATTCACAATATTTTCAACGGCGCGTAAATCTTCCTCAGCAATAGGCTTGCCATGACTAAAATCAAACCGCAAATAGCCCTCCTGAACTAGCGAGCCTTTTTGCGTGACATGCGGTCCGAGGACGCGACGCAAAGCCTCGTGCAATAAATGCGTCGCTGAATGGTTCGCACGAATAGATTGCCGGCGCGCATGATCAATAGTTTGATGAAGTCGATCCCCAACCTTAACAGTACCCGCTTCAAGATTAGCTAAAATAACATGCATATCGCCTAACTTTTTTTGCGTATCCAACACACGCAACCGTGCCCCATTTGCCGTGGTCAT
Organism: Alphaproteobacteria bacterium; assembly: GCA_965656255.1. Lineage (GTDB taxonomy): Bacteria > Pseudomonadota > Alphaproteobacteria > RS24 > RS24 > JAYODZ01. The sequence continues at coordinate 20,814 of CBFHJI010000019.1, read as the reverse complement.
AATACCGGTATCACCCGCCTGCCCACCGCTTTCGCCATAAAATGGTGTTTGGTTAAGCACTAAAGCAATATCTTCTCCCGCAGATGCCTCGGCAACTTGAGCGCCTTCTTTTAAGAGAGCTAAGACATCACCTTCAGCTGTGTCGGATTGATAACCTACAAATTCAGTTGCGCCAGCTTGTTCGCGAATTGAGAACCAAACATCTTCAGTTGCTTGGGCGCCAGAGCCTGCCCAATTTGCACGCGCGTCAGCGCGCTGCTTTTCCATAGCTTCATCAAAGCCAGCCAGATCAACCGTATAGCCCCGCTCGCGCAACGCATCTTGCGTAAGGTCAATTGGGAATCCATAAGTATCATAGAGCTTAAAGGCCACATCACCTGATAACTCTTTCCCGCGAACATCACTTAAAGCATCATCCAATAGTCGTAAGCCGCGCGCTAAGGTTTCTCTAAATCTTTCTTCTTCTTGCCTCAGCGTTTCGGTAATCAACGCATCTGCGCGCTCAAGCTCAGGATAAGCCTGCCCCATTTGCGCTTTTAATGTGGGTACCAAACGCCACATTAAAGGCTCATTTGCGCCTAAAATATGTGCATGACGCATAGCGCGTCGCATAATACGACGCAGAACATACCCTCGCCCCTCATTTGAAGGCATGACACCATCTGCGATTAAAAAAGCAGAAGAACGCAAGTGATCCGCAATAACACGGTGGCTCATTTTAAACTCACCCGACACAGCTTGACCGGAAATATCCGACGAAGCAGAAATCAGAGCCTTAAACAAATCAGTATCATAATTATCATGCTCGCCTTGAAGAACAGCGGCAATGCGCTCAAGCCCCATGCCTGTATCAATGCAAGGCTTTGGTAAAGGGGTGCGTGATCCATCAGAAGATTGATCAAATTGCATAAAAACAAGGTTCCAGATTTCTATAAACCGATCGCCATCTTCATCTGGACTGCCCGGAGGGCCTCCGAAAATGGAATCACCATGATCATAGAAGATTTCAGAACACGGACCACACGGGCCTGTATCCCCCATGGACCAAAAGTTATCGCTCGTCGCAATGGGGATAATCCGTGAGTCATCTAAACCAGCGATTTTTTTCCAAAGGGCGCGCGCGTCCTCATCTTCCGCATAGACCGTCACCAATAGTTTTTCCTGAGGAATTGCGAGTTCTTTGGTTAGGAAAGTCCAAGCATGTGAAATTGCTTCTTCCTTGAAGTAATCGCCAAAAGAGAAATTTCCCAGCATCTCAAAAAAAGTATGATGGCGGGCTGTGTAACCAACATTATCGAGGTCATTATGCTTGCCCCCAGCGCGAACACATTTTTGAGAACTTGTCGCCCGCAAGTAAGGGGCTGGCTCCTGACCCGTAAAGTAATTCTTAAACGGAACCATGCCTGCATTGGTAAATAGCAAGCTTGGGTCATTCATCGGCACCAAAGGGCTCGATGGAACGATTGTGTGCCCATTTTTGTCAAAATATGACAAAAATTGACGGCGAATATCAGCTAGACCCAAGGACATTGAGAACTCCATTTTATTATGTTTTACCTTGCCCTTGTCCGCGTGCCAATCCCTTGTTTTTATTACTCATATAAAAAAGGCCGTATCTGGTAAGATACGGCCTCTTAAACAATAATTTGCGTTCAGATTTAACCCGCAGCTTCCTCAGGTGGCGTGTCTTGTCCTTCGGCCATAACAATTTCATCACCAATAAGCGCTTCTTCATGAAGCAATCCTGCTTCGGCGCGAATTTTTGCTTCAATTTCATCGGCCATATCCCTGTTCTCCTTCAAGAACTTACGGACATTTTCTTTACCTTGTCCAATGCGCTGATCACCATAGCTATACCAGCTTCCTGACTTATCAACGACACCAGCTTTCACGCCAAGGTCGATCAATTCGCCCATTTTTGAAATGCCTTCACCGTATAATATATCGAACTCCACCACTCTAAAGGGCGGTGCAACTTTGTTTTTGACAACTTTAACCCGCGTCTGATTGCCAATTACTTCTTCACCATCTTTAATGGCGCCAATACGACGGATATCCAAACGGCAAGATGCATAAAACTTAAGAGCATTACCACCTGTTGTCGTTTCAGGACTGCCAAACATAACACCAATTTTCATCCGAATTTGGTTAATGAAAACAACCATCGTGTTCGAGCGTGAAATAGATGCAGTTAATTTGCGCAATGCTTGGCTCATCAAGCGCGCCTGTAGACCCGGCAACGAGTCACCCATATCACCCTCAATTTCAGCGCGCGGTGTTAATGCGGCAACCGAATCGATAACCAAAACATCAACAGCACCTGACCGCACCAACGTATCAGCGATTTCGAGCGCTTGCTCACCATTATCAGGCTGAGAAATCAGCAACTCCTCAAGATCAACCCCCAATTTGCGGGCATATCCAGGATCCAATGCATGTTCAGCGTCAATAAAGCCGCAAACACCGCCGGTTTTTTGCGCTTCAGCAACAGTGTGAAGCGCTAATGTTGTTTTACCCGAGCTTTCTGGGCCATAAATTTCAATAATACGGCCACGGGGTAAACCACCAATGCCCAAAGCTATATCAAGGCCCAGAGATCCCGTGGATATGGATTCGATCTCAACAACAGCATCAGGCCCAACCAATTTCATAATTGACCCTTTGCCATAGCTGCGTTCAATCTGAGAGAGAGCCGCCTCTAATGCTTTTTTCTTGTCTTCACTTTTTGTCATTAAATCCACCACACTTCCTAGCATTTCGTTTTCCCTTTATTTCACAGGCATAAAACCGTATCAATGACTCATTTGTACTTGTTTTGTTCTCATTGTAAAGAGAAAAAGGAAATGACTGAAAACATTATATTTTCAATTCAGGCTGCCTAATGCCGAAAAACAAATATTGAAAAACGAACAGCTCTATTCGTCCCGGAATACGCGTTCTTTTTTCTCGTGCCGCTCTTGGGCCTCTACGCTAAGCGTTGCGACCGGACGAGCATCTAGGCGCTTGAGGCTAATGGGTTCGCCTGTTTCTTCGCAATAACCATAAGTTTTGTCATCGATGCGCCGTAATGCCGCATCTATCTTATTGATTAATTTACGCTGGCGGTCGCGGGTACGAAGTTCGAGAGTCTTTTCAGCTTCAGCCGCGGCGCGGTCACTATCATCGGGGTGTTGAATGCTTTCCGTTTGCAAAACGTTGACTGTTTCGCGTGTTTCACGGAAAATTTCTGCTTTCCAGTCCAACAACTTACGACGAAAATACTCGCGTTGCCGTGCATTCATGAATGCTTCATCTTCAGATGGCGTGTAGTTTTTTGGGAGACGCGTTGCCATGTTGTTCACCTTTAAATTTGGCTATTGCATAGCTCGAGAAAGTTAAAAAATCAAGTATCCTTTGTCGCGTCAAAATAAAGCTTACGATTTCTAGAGCAAAATGCTTGAAGCAGGGTCAACGAAACGATAGTCTTCGGGTTCATCGCTCAAGCAATTGAGCTCTATTATGATTTCACCCTAAGAGGAAATGTAGAGGATATAATGTCGCTAAAATTTACAGGCACCGAGAACTATATTGCTACCGAAGATTTACGCGTAGCGGTCAGCGCAGCACTGACATTGGAGCGGCCTTTGCTCATCAAAGGCGAGCCAGGAACAGGTAAAACTGTTCTTGCAGAAGAAGTGTCTAAAGCACTCAACATGCCCCTTATCACATGGCATGTGAAATCAACAACAAAAGCTCAACAGGGCCTTTATGAATATGATGCCATCACGCGTCTGCGCGACAGCCAATTAGGTGATGAGCGCGTTAAGGACATTAAGAACTACATTAATAAAGGTAAATTATGGGAAGCCTTTTCCCATGAAGATCGCGTCGTTCTCTTAATCGATGAAGTTGATAAAGCCGATATTGAATTTCCAAATGACCTCTTGCAAGAACTAGATCGCATGGAATTCTTTGTCTATGAAACTGGTGAAACCATTAAAGCCGATAAACGTCCGCTGGTTATCATCACCTCCAATAACGAAAAAGAACTCCCCGATGCATTTTTGCGCCGGTGCTTTTTCCACTACATCTCTTTCCCTGATGCCGATACAATGAAAGAGATTGTGAATGTGCATTTCCCAGGCATTAAGGACCGCCTGGTTAAAGAAGCACTCAATACATTCTATGAAGTCCGTGACGTTCCAGGCCTTAAGAAGAAGCCATCAACATCAGAATTGCTCGATTGGTTAAAACTTTTGTTGAATGAAGACATTGACCCCGAGACACTTCGCGAAAAAGACAATGGAAAACTTATTCCACCACTTCATGGCGCACTCATCAAAAACGAACAAGATGTTCATCTTTTTGAACGCCTAGCCTTCTTGGCGCGTCGCGAGAGGAATTAGATTTATGTTCGTCTCCTTTTTTCACGAATTGAAGCAAGCTAATATTCCCGTATCTCTGCGGGAATATTTAAGCCTGCTCGAAGCGCTTGATAATGACATTATAGATCGCAAGGTAAATGATTTTTATTACCTATCGCGTGCTGCGCTGGTGAAAGACGAGAAGAACCTTGATAAGTTTGATCGCGTATTTGGCCATGTTTTCAAAGGCCTTGAGAATCTTGAAGAAGGCGAAATTGCCCAAATTCCTGAGGAATGGCTTCGAAGCTTGACCGAAAAATACATGACCGAAGAAGAAAAGAAACAAATAGAAGCGCTCGGTGGTTGGGAAAAAATTATGGAGGAGCTTAAAAAGCGCCTCGAAGAACAAAAAGAACGCCATGAAGGTGGTTCAAAATGGATTGGCACAGGCGGTACATCGCCCTTTGGTGCTGATGGTTATAATCCTGAAGGTGTTCGTATTGGACAAAAAGAAAGCCGCCACAAAAAAGCTGTTAAAGTCTGGGACAAACGCGAGTTTAAGAATCTGGATGATAGCGTAGAATTAGGCACCAGAAATATCAAAGTTGCGCTTCGTCGTTTACGCAAATTTGCACGTGACGGAAACCCCGAAATTTTAGACTTAGATGATACGATCAAATCAACCGCGAACTCTGGCTATCTTGATATTAAGCTCATTGCCGAACGTCGCAATAATGTAAAAGTGCTTGTGTTCTTTGATATTGGCGGTTCAATGGATCCACATATTCGTTTGTGCGAGGAGCTCTTCTCCGCCGCCCGAACTGAGTTTAAAAACCTTGAATATTTCTATTTTCATAATTGCCTATATGAAGGCGTCTGGCGCGATAATTCTCGACGGTTTAGTGAAAAAATCGATACATGGGACATTTTGCACAAATATGCCTCAGATTATAAAGTCATCTTTGTAGGCGATGCGGCTATGAGTCCCTATGAAATCACTTATGCCGGTGGGTCTGTTGAACATTGGAATGAAGAAGCTGGAGGCATTTGGCTTCAGCGCGTAACAGATATTTACGAAAATGCGATTTGGCTTAATCCAACAGGCGAACGTTATTGGGAACACACGCCTAGCCTTCAAATTATCAAACAGATTTTCAGCGATCGCATGTTCCCGCTGACAATCGATGGCCTCGATCGCGCCATGCGCGAACTCGGCCGCTAGGCGACTTTGAATACATTATATGAAATTAATGCCCCGCAGCGCTGGGCATTTAAACTCTATTTTAAACCGGCACAAAAACGTTGAATGCGTTCGCATGCATTTTTTAGGTTCTCATCAGAGGTCGCATAGCTAATTCTAAAAAACGGGGAAAGACCAAAGGCGGCGCCATGAACAACCGCCACACCTTCTGCCTCTAATAGCGCAGTCGCAAAGCTCTCATCATCAGATATAACAGTACCATCAGATGTTGTCTTTCCGATGCAACCCGCACAGGAGGGATATACATAAAATGCACCTTCTGGCGTTGCACAAGAAATACCGTCAGCTTGGTTGAGCATTTCAACGACCATATCGCGTCGATGTTTAAACACCGCATTTCGCTCAGCAATAAAGTCTTGAGGGCCATTTAATGCCTCAACAGCGGCCCACTGGCTAATAGACGTTGGGTTAGACGTCGACTGAGACTGGATCTTTGTCATGGCTGCAATGAGCTCTGCCGGACCTGCGGCATAACCAATACGCCAGCCTGTCATGGCATAAGCTTTTGAAACACCATTCATGGTTAAGGTCCGCTCATATAATTTGGGTTCGACCTCAACAGGCGTAACAAACTTAAAATCACCATATGTTAAATGCTCATACATATCATCGCTGAGAACCCAAACATGGGGATGCGCAAGCAACACATCCGTTAAGGCTTTCAGCTCTTTATCACTATAAGCCGCACCCGTTGGGTTAGATGGTGAATTAAAGATAAACCATTTTGTTTTTGGAGTGATAACAGCCGCCAACTCATCCGCTTGAAGTTTAAAGTTATTTTCGGCCTTGGCTTCAACAATCACAGGTGTGCCACCGGCTAAATTGACAATGTCGGGATAAGACACCCAATAAGGCGCCGGAATGACAACTTCATCACCAGGATTTAACGTCGCCATCATGGCATTATAAATGATCGGCTTACCCCCAGGCGACACAAAACACTGTGACGGCTCATAGGAAATATTATTTTCGCGTTTAAACTTATCGGCAATTGCTTTCTTAAGCTCAGGTATGCCACCCACATCTGTATATTTTGTTTCGCCGCGCTGAATTGCTTCAATTGCTGCCTGCTTGATATTCTCAGGCGTGTCAAAGTCGGGTTCCCCAGCACCGAGCCCGATAACGTCGCGCCCAGAAGCTTTGAGCTGGCGAGCCTTTTGGGTAACAGCAATTGTGGCGGAAGGCTGAACGCGTGAAAGACTATCTGCGATGAGTGACATATCATAAACCTCTTTTTAATGACGGCCGAAAACTAACATTTAAGCCAAGACGCCTCAACTGATTTCGGTTGAATTTACAGTGAAAGCACCCCTTCTCAGGGTGTTAATTTTTAATAGCAATAAATTGATATCGATTCAGTGAGAAAAAGAAACCGCTTCGCTCCTTTAATTTCTCTTGCTCAGAGACAATGGCGTTGATTTCGTCATCCGAAATTTTATTTTTATCTCCTTTTTGTCTTACAAAGTCGACAATCGCCGGCCACATATAGCCCGCATAACTGTGGGGTTGCCACCCGACACGCAACATTGGAATAATCTCTACACCGATAAGATTAAAACCTGCCGCCTTAAAATAGGCCGGGAGTTTCGATGGTAAGAATGGATCAACGAGATGCTTGTCCCATTCCCGAAAAAAACGCTCTGTTCTATTATGGTCAGACGTGTTCATAACGACACTATCCCAATCGGTATCAACGACGACACAACGCCCACCTGGCTTTAAGACCCGGGCAAAGGATTTTAATGCGGCATCAACATCGGAGACATACTCCAATACTTGTGTACACACCAAACCATCAAAATAATCATCGTCGAACTCAAGCTGAGTTGCATCCATCACAGCCGCATTCGCATGCGGAATATTGGCAAGTCGCGTTGCCGCCATTTTGACCATTGCATCAGAGACATCAACACCAACCGCACGACCCGCAGAGCCGACAAGAAGCGCAATATCTTGTAAAAGAAACCCAGGCCCCACACCAACATCGAGGATCTTATCCTCACTTTCTGGGGCGAGCGCGGCAAGCGTCCTGGCCCGCTGGGCGACCACATCCGTCGTTTGATAAATCAACTCAACTGAGCGCGCACGCTCTTCGTCAAAATCAATAATGGCAGACACTCAAAACTCCCTTTCAATATATTTAGGCCGTTAAACATCCCGCTACCTTCGATAGCGACATGAGAAAAAGGCCTGCGCTCATTTGACAAAGAAAAACGCTAACATCTAACCTTATTAATGTATATATTGCTCTCATGTCCTCATCTGTAAATAGCCCGCTTCTTGCGCCCATTCCCGAGCCAGGCTTAACCAAAGCACAGCTTGGAAAATTCGCACCTTTGCGCATCGAAATGCCGGAAAAGCTCGAGGGTGGAAAAGCTTTTAAATTCGCGTCACCATTTTCACCCGCAGGCGACCAACCCAAAGCAATTGACGAACTGGTGGCCGGTATTGAGGCAAATGAGCGCGACCAAGTTCTGCTTGGCGTTACAGGCTCAGGCAAAACCTTTACAATGGCCCAAACAATCGCACGCACAGGCCGCCCCGCCCTTATTCTCGCACCCAATAAAACATTAGCCGCCCAGCTCTATGGGGAATTTAAGAGTTTTTTCCCCGAAAATGCTGTTGAGTATTTTGTCTCCTATTACGACTATTATCAGCCAGAAGCTTATGTCGCGCGCTCTGATACATATATTGAAAAAGAGAGTAATATTAACGAACAAATTGACCGCATGCGTCACTCTGCAACGCGCGCACTGTTAGAACGTGACGACGTGATTATTGTTGCCTCTGTATCATGTATTTATGGCATTGGATCGGTCGAAAGTTACACCTCAATGACATTTGAGATAACACGCGGCATGACCCTACCCCGCAATCAATTGCTGGCCGATCTTGTGGCCTTACAATATCGACGCAATGACCTTGGCTTTTCTCGTGGTGAATTTCGGGTTCGGGGTGATACGATTGAACTATTTCCAGCACACTATGAAGACCGCGCATGGCGCATCGAACTTTTTGGTGATGAGGTTGATAACTTAACTGAAATCGACCCTTTAACCGGCGAGAAAAAAAGCACTTTAGAACGCGTTCGTGTTTATGCCAATTCTCACCACGTCACACCTGGCCCGACCCTCAAACAAGCCGCAGAGAAAATAAAGAACGACCTTAAGATCAGAATAGAAGAGTTTGAAGCGGCTAATCGCTTGCTTGAAGCTCAGCGTATTGAGCAACGCACCCTATACGATCTTGAAATGCTTGATGCCGCAGGGACCTGCGCTGGGATCGAAAACTATTCGCGCTATCTCACAGGTCGTAAACCTGGTGAACCACCGCCAACTTTATTTGAATATCTCCCAGACAATGCTTTGGTTTTTGTTGATGAAAGCCATGTTACTATTCCGCAAATTGGCGGCATGTTCAAAGGTGACTTTAGACGTAAATCAACTTTGGCTGAATATGGGTTCCGACTTCCCAGTTGCGTTGATAATAGACCAATGAAATTTGAAGAATGGGAAATGATGCGGCCTCAAACTGTCTGTGTGTCCGCAACACCAGGCCCATGGGAGCTGGCCCAAACCGGTGGTGTCTTTGTTGAACAAGTTATTCGTCCAACAGGTCTTATTGATCCAGAATGTGAAATTCGTCCGGCGCGGTCGCAAGTCGATGACCTGCTCAATGAGTGCCATATCATTAGCAAAAAAGGTCAGCGTATTCTTGTTACCACACTCACAAAGAAAATGGCAGAAGACCTAACCGAATACATGCATGAGCAGGGCTTGCGAGTACGCTATATGCACTCTGACATCGACACGCTTGAACGCATAGAAATTATCCGCGACTTACGCCTAGGCGCCTTTGATATTCTCATTGGCATTAATCTCTTGCGCGAGGGGCTCGATATTCCGGAATGTTCTCTCGTCGCCATATTAGATGCAGATAAAGAAGGCTTTTTGCGGTCCGAGACCTCTCTCATTCAAACCATTGGACGTGCCGCGCGTAATATTGAAGGACGCGTTATTTTATATGCCGACAAAATGACGGGTTCAATGGAACGCGCGCTTGGTGAGACGCAAAGGCGTCGAGAACGTCAAGTTGCTTATAATCTGGAACATGGTATTACCCCGCGCAGTATTCAAAAATCTGTTGGCGATATTATTGAAGGCATAAGCGAAGTTCAGGCGGCAACGGCAACAGGGGCTTACGAAATGCTTGAAGGCATGGCCGAAGAGCAAGCGCCTCTTTTGGGAAATAATCTCAGGCGACATATTGAGACGCTTGAAAAGGAAATGCATAAAGCGGCCGCCGAGCTCGAATTCGAAACCGCAGCACGTTTGCGTGACGAAATTCAACGCCTGCAAACAACAGAGTTAATTGTTGCGGACGATCCCTTCGCGCGCCAATCTGTAATCCATGAAAAAATAGATGGTAAAAAACCATCTCGAAAAGGTCGGCGTCGCTAAGCCAACCCATGTGAAGACTTGAAAGCCCTCTAAATTCTGTTACATACGCAATCATGAACAATACAAAATCACAGACCGTCATTATTACGGGTGCAAGCAAGCGTATCGGTCGCGAAATTGCGATTGGGTTAGCGCGCGCTGGATGGAATATTGCCCTGCACTTTAATCACTCAGCCGAGGATGCAAATAACCTCGGCAATGAGATTAAAGCCATGGGTGCTCAATACACACTCATTCAAGCCAACCTTGAAAAAGCACATGAGGTTGAATCAATTATCCGCTCTGCCACCGATAGATTTGGCTCTATAGACGCTCTTATTAACAATGCCTCCTTGTTTGAACGCGATACAGCAACAACTTTCACGACAGAGAGTTGGGATGCACATCTCAATGTAAACTTGCGTGCACCGGCACTCCTCATGCGTGACTTTGCTCAACAAGCAAAGCCTGGCGCAAATATCATCAATATTATTGATCAACGCGTGTGGCGTCTCACACCAGATTTTACAAGCTATACAGTATCTAAAGCTGGTCTGTGGGCTCTCACCCAAACCTATGCTCAGGCCTTAGCTCCCCAACAAATTCGCGTGAATGCTATTGGTCCGGGGCCAACTCTTCCAAACCCGCGCCAGACCCAAGAGAATTTTGACCTTCAAGCCAGTTTGGTGCCGCTCACACATGGCGCAACGCCAGAAGATATTATGAACGGCGTATCCTATATATTAAATGCTCGCGCAATGACCGGGCAAATGATTGCACTCGATGGTGGACAACATTTAGCTTGGCAAACCCCAGATGTAACCGAAGTGAAAGAGTAGGCCATGAACCATTTTGTAAGCGACCTACCAAACTATGCAAGCGCGATGCAAGGATTACGTCACGTCTTTATTCGCGATCTAATGTTAAGTGCATCCATTGGCATTCACCCGCATGAGCGCAAAATGAAGCAAAGCTTATGTATTAATATTAGTGTTGCTGTGGAAGCTCACAACACCACCAAAGACCATAAAATCGACGATGTTGTTTGCTACGAAACCCTTGCCAATAAAGTTCGAGATCTGGTCGCGCGCGGCCATATTGATTTGGTCGAGACGCTCGCCGATGACATTGCCGATCAACTCCTCACCGATAAACGTATTTTTATCATCCGTGTTCGTATCGAAAAACCGGATGCAATCGCAGATACGCGGTCTGTTGGGGTCGAAATTGAGCGCAGAAATACTCAATAATTGCTACCTGAACTTGCTAAGCTATTAGAATCTCTATTTTTTTTAGATGAGAGCACTTGTCCACACGCGTCTGCAAAAAAAAAGCTGCTGTGTAAAGAGGATAAAATATCTAAAAAATATATTTTTTTTGAAGGCTTGATTTTGTTTTAGATAATTAAAACAATAAGATAAAAGATATGCATAAATTTTAGGCAATGCGTTAGCTTGTCTTAAAAAACAATGACTTGTGGTCGATTCTGGTTTTTTACCAACAACCTTATCCACAGGAACAGTGGAATATTTTGGTAACATATTTTCCTTAAAATTTACGCCAAAATACGTTACACACTAACCTATGGTAGCAGCCCCAATAACGGACGAAAACAACGACGCTCAATCACCAAAACGGGATGGATCAGAGCCGCTCAAAGGCCGAGAATTTATTGCCTCAAAGGTCAAGCATTTACCACATGCCCCTGGCGTCTATCGTATGATCGGCGAAAAGGGCGAAATTCTTTATGTTGGAAAAGCCAAAAGCCTTCGCAACCGCGTCACTTCCTATTCGCGCCCGACGGGGCACACCAACCGCATTTTAAGAATGATCAACCTTACCCGCGATATGGAGTTTACCCGCACCGAAACAGAGACCGACGCTCTGCTATTAGAATCAAATCTGATAAAGCAATTAAAGCCGCAATTTAATATTCTGCTAAGAGATGATAAATCGTTCCCGTATATTTTATTGGCCGATGACCATGATGTGCCGCAACTAACTAAGCATCGTGGACGTCACAGACGCCCTGGTGCTTATTTTGGACCTTTTGCAAATGCGACCGCGGTTAACCGCGCCATGAAAACATTACAACGTGCTTTCTTACTCCGCTCTTGTAACGATACTGTCTTGGCAAATCGTCAACGCCCATGCCTCTTACATCAAATCAAGCGATGCAGCGCGCCATGCACGAATGAAATCGCGCCGGAGAATTATGCTGAGTTAGTCAGGGAAGCGCGCGCTTTTTTATCTGGTGAAAGCCGCCAAATTCAAGAAAAAATTCTTACGCAAATGAAAGTCGCGAGCGAACAACAGAATTATGAGCAAGCAGCTGAAGCGCGTGATCGTATTCGCGCGCTTACCTATATTCAAACCGACAATAATATTCAGTCGGAAGATCTAGCAGATGCCGATGTTATGGCCGTTATCAAACAAGGCGGGCAATGTTGTATTCAAGTCTTCTTTTTTCGCGCCTATCAGAACCTTGGGAATAAAGCCTTTTACCCTCGTCATGACAGTGATGCGGACCCAAGTGATGTGCTTGAAGCCTTTATTGGACAATTTTATAATGATCGCGCTATTCCGCCAGTTCTCTTACTCAATACTGAAATAGCTAGCCAGACATTACTTGCGCAAGCCTTATCCATGAAAGCGGATCACAAAGTCAGCATTTCCGTTCCTAAACGTGGAAGTAAGTTTCAACTCGTAAATGTTGCGACCAAAAATGCTGAAGATGCGGTTGCGCGCCATCTTGCTGAAACAGCAAGCCAACGCGCCATCTTGAAATCTGTTGCTGAACTTTTTGACCTGACCAAGCCACCCACACGAATAGAGGTTTATGATAATAGCCACTTACAGGGCACAAACCAATTAGGTGGCATGATCGTTGCTGGAGAAGATGGGTTCTTAAAAACGCAATATCGTAAGTTCAACATAAAAGATGAAAACACCATCGCTGGCGATGATTATGGAATGATGCGGGAAGTATTTATGCGCAGGTTTTCACGCCTCAAGAAAGAGGAAGCCTTGGACCCGAGTAAACGCCCCGACCTCGTTCTTATCGACGGGGGGCTTGGCCAGTTAAGCACTGTATCGAAAGTGATGAATGAGCTCGACCTACAAGACATTCCCCTTGTGGCTATTGCTAAAGGACCAGACCGCAATGCAGGCCGCGAACGTTTCTTTATGAATGGAAGAGATGATTTTAGCCTTCCGCACAACTCACCAACCCTCTATTATCTACAACGTTTACGAGACGAAGCGCATCGTTTCGCAATTGGTGGGCACCGTGCAAAGCGTAAGAAAGAGATTCGCAGTAATTCGCTCGATAACATTTCTGGCATTGGCGCTCTTCGCAAAAAAAGTTTACTTCATCACTTTGGCTCTGCCACAGCTGTAGAACGCGCCTCTTTAGCAGACCTTCAAAAAGTAGAAGGTATTAATGAACGAATCGCGCAACGAATACATGATCACTTCCACAGTGATGGGAATCAGTGACGAAACAACGTGAAAGAAAGTCTAATATGTTAAAATCTTTACCCAATATGCTTACCCTTTTGCGCATAGCGCTTATCCCAGCGCTTTACATATGTTTTGCATTCCCATCAACTTTTGCAAATTGGGCCGCCGTCGTCATTTTTACCGTTGCTGGCATATCTGACTTCTTCGATGGTTATCTCGCAAGGCGTCTTGACCTGCAATCACGACTTGGGCGCATGCTCGATCCTATTGCAGATAAGCTCATGGTCGGAACGGCACTTATCCTTCTTGTCAGCAATGATACGATTTATGGTTTCCATGATATTGCGGCAATTGTTATCTTATGCCGCGAGCTTCTTGTCTCTGGCTTACGTGAGTTCTTGATGGAGTCACAAGTCTCACTGCCTGTTTCAAATTTGGCCAAATATAAAACAGTTATCCAAATGATCGCGATCGGATTTTTATTATCCGTTCCCGCCGGACAAAGCGTATTGGCCATGTCTTGGGAAATTGGACTTGTGCTTTTATGGATTGCAGCACTGCTCACTTTATGGACAGGGTATTCTTATCTTCGAACAAGCCTTGGACATATTGACGACGAATAAAGCGATAAAGCAGGTTAGCCTATTCGCCACACCATAGGCGGCGTTATAAGCAACCAGAACGTAATGAAAAACGATATAGAGTAACTATTACTGAACGCCGAGTTTCTTCTGCAAGCTTGAACTCGATGTCGTGTACTGGAACGTTAATTTCTGATCAGGGTGAACCCTTTTAAAGGCGTCATGCGCCATCAAAGCCGCCTCATGGAAACCACTCAAAATAAGCTTTAGCTTGCCAGGATATGTATTGATATCGCCAATCGCATAAATGCCGTCTTGATCCGTCGCAAATCGTTGCGTATCAACTTCAATTAAATTTTCCGCTAAGTTTAAACCCCAATCTGCAATTGGCCCCAACTTCATTGTGAGACCAAAAAATGGCAAAAAGGAATTGCAGCTTAGATCTAATATATCACCCTCTTTGGATTTGAGACGGGCACCGCTTAAACTATTACCATCTCCAAGTAGCTCGGTAATTTGCCCTATGTGAAGGTTAACCGCACCTTCTGCAACCAGAGCGCGCATTTTATTTACGCTGTCAGGTGCTGCGCGAAACTCGTCACGACGGTGAACCAAGGTCATTGATTTGGCGATTGGCTGCAGGTTCAAAACCCAATCCAAAGCGCTATCACCACCTCCAGAAATCAGAATATCTTTACCGCGAAAGGCTTCCATTTTACGGACAGCGTAATGCACGCCATGACCATCAGCGCTCGAGCTTTGCTCAAATGCCTCAATACCAGGGATTGGTGGCTTTTTAGGTTGAAAGCTACCACCGCCGGCGGCAATCACAACAACCTTGGCGTGAAAAACATCATTCTCATCAGTTGTGACTTCCCAAACCCCATTGTCTAATTTGCTTAAACTGGTCACCATTCGGTTGAGGTGAAAACTAGGGTTAAATGGTGCGGCTTGTTCCATAAGTTGATCGACAAGCTTTTGCCCAGAAACTTCCGGCATGCCGGGAATGTCATAAATCGGTTTCTCAGGATATAGCTCTGCGCATTGGCCACCTGGACGATCAAGAATATCAATCAAATGAGCCTTCATATCCAACAAGCCAAGCTCAAATACGGCAAACAACCCAACAGGACCCGCACCAATGATCACAACATCTGTTTCAATTACATTTGAATTGCTGTCTTCGCTCATGTCCATCATTCCTAACGATATCAATTAAGAGAGAGATTTCACCGCTCTCAAAGTAACAACATCGCCGGCCTTTCTATAATTACATAATATTTTTGTAGTTTAATTTATTCTACGCATTAATGTGGTAATATATGAATATGCCGCCCGAAGCAATCCCCCCGCGAGATATTCTTTTTCTTAACTTTGACAAATTGCCGCTATATCTTTTCTGGAAAACCGGCGTTTTTAGCGTTATATGAAACATATGGAAAACGAAACACCGAGAGCCCCCGTCCCCTGCCCGGAAATGACAGATATTCGCGCAGAGATTGACCAACTCGATAGAGAGCTGGTTACACTTCTGGCACGCCGTCAAAAACAAATTGAACGTGCTGGCCGGGCCAAACCATCCAGAGAAACCATTCGGGATAACGCTCGCATTGAGGAAGTTGTTTCGCTCGTTCTCTCGCAAGCGCGGCAAGAAGGCCTCTCAGAGGCCATAGCAGAGCCATTATGGCGACTACTTATTGAGCTTAGTATTGCTCATGAAACAGTCGTCTATAACCAACGTTAAGCTTAGA
>CBFHJI010000019.1:0-4967 GCA_965656255.1 Alphaproteobacteria bacterium | reverse complement strand
CTTAGAATTGCTTCTCTGGTAAATCAACAGTCAGGCCATCTAGGTCATCGCTAATCTTAATTTGACAAGATAAGCGGCTGTTTTCACGGACATCGAATGCAAAATCGAGCATATCTTCTTCCATTTGCTCAGCTTTACCAGTTTTTTCAATCCAATCTGGGCGAACATAAACATGGCATGTTGCACAGGCACAAGCGCCGCCACAATCAGCATCAATGCCAGGGACTGTGTTTTTAATGGCAACTTCCATCAACGTCATACCAGCTTCGCCTTCATAAGCATGCTCTTTACCATCATGTTCAACAAATATCACTTTTGCCATTGCCTGCTCCATAGCTATAAATTTGAAAGCACACTATACTAATATTTAACTGAACAGCAAGGCTCCGATTGCCATTCATAATTGAGAAATATCGCATAATTTATGTGATTTGAAGCTATTACTTATGTTAGGACATGCCCCATGCGTCAATTAGCCATCCGAGCCGAAAGCTGGCCATTGCACGCGCCTTTCAGGATAGCACGCGGCATTAAAACCCAAGCCGAAACAATTATCGTTGAAATTCGCGAAGGTGATAAAATGGGGCGCGCAGAATGTGTACCTTATGGGCGCTATGGCGAGAGCATTGAAACAACCACAGCAGCGATTGAAGCGCTTGCACCTTCAATCGAAGCTGGTCTCTCGCGTGACGATCTGCAAACAGCCCTACTTCCTGGCGCGGCGCGCAATGCGATAGATTGTGCGCTTTGGGACTTATCCGCCAAACAAGGTGGATACACAATCTATGAGAAGCTCGGCATGATTTCCCCATCTGATTTGTGTACGGCATTCACCTTATCGCTCGACTCGCCTGGTCGCATGGCCACAGCAGCGCGCGCGGCAAAAGCAAAAACCTTACTCAAAATTAAACTCGGTGGAGAAGATGGCATAGCCTCAGATATTGATCGGCTTAGAGCTATTCGCGCTGTGCTGCCCAAACACAGACTAATTGCTGATGCCAATGAAGCATGGTCTTTTGAATCCTTAGCCCATCACATAGATGATCTTCGTGCACTCAACCTAGAACTCATAGAGCAACCTCTAAAAGCAGGGCATGCGCCATGTTTACATGAATTAAATTACCCATTCTGCGCCGATGAATCTGTTCATGAAGCCGCTGATATTCAAAGCCTTGACCCAGGTTATCAGTGGATAAACATCAAACTCGATAAAGCAGGCGGGTTAACAGAAGCGCTCACCATGGTCACAGAGGGGCGCGCCGCTCGCAAAAAAATTATGGTTGGTTGCATGGTTGCCAGTTCTTTGGCAATGGCCCCAGCATGCGTCTTAGGTCAGCTAGCTGATATCATTGATCTTGACGGCCCCTTATTATTAGCAGAGGACTTTACACCTTCTTTGTGTATTACAGGTGATCGCATTGCGCCCGTCAGCGCTTCTCTTTGGGGTTAGCTCCGTCCTATATTTTGCAAGAGCTTTGGCAAATCCATAAAAATAAGCCATGATGTGCATCACAAATAGAATGTATCACTATAGGAGCAGGAGACGCATATGCTTGATTGGTCATCGCCTAAATATATAGATTTACCAAATCTTCGTATGGCTTATTGGGAAGCAGGCGAACGCTCCCACCGCCCAAGCATTATTCTTTGTCATGGCTTTCCAGAAATAGCCTATAGCTGGCGTCATATCATACCCGCCTTGGCTCAAGCAGGTTTTCATGTTATCGCGCCAGACCAACGCGGTTATGGATTTACCGGACCAGCACTGAATGATCGAGGAGAGCAGGAAGATGTTGCCTTATATGATATGGCGCATCTTTGTGAAGACCTTGAAAACCTCGCAATTGCGCTTGATATCAACCAAGCTATTTATGCTGGCCACGACTGGGGAGGCATTGTTATTTGGCAGCTCCCATTCTTACGACCAGATAAGGTCGCTGGGCTCATTGGCGTTAATACACCCTTCATACCGCGCATGAGTATGGATCCAATTCAAGCCTTTCGAGGTGCTCTTGGTGAGGATATGTATATTGTCGCCTTTCAAGATTATGGCGTTGCAGAAGCAAAACTTGAAGAAGATATCCGTCGCAGCTTGAGGTGCTTTTACAGAAAAGAGGGGCTTAGCGGCACGCCCGAAGGACCATGGGTGGCCTTTGAGCTGTTTAACATCTTAAATATGGATGAAAAAGACTGGCCAGGCGAGGTTCTTTTATCTGATCAGGACCTTGAGGTTTACGCCAAAGCTTTTGAGCGCAATGGGTTCCGAGGTCCAGTCAATTGGTACCGCAACTTTACCCGTAACTGGGAAAAAAGCGCTGATTTTAAACAGTCCATAAATCTACCCAGCTTAATGATATGCGCAGAAAATGATGCCGTATTACCCCCCAGCATGGCTGATGGTATGGCGAAATATGTCTTTGATCTCGAAAAACATATTATTGCTGATTGCGGCCACTGGACACAAACCGAGAAGCCCGAAGATTTATCCAATATTATGATCGACTGGCTTACGCGACGTTTTGTCTAGTTTCACTATATCAGGTTGAGGCCCCGACTAAAATAAGCTTATAGTCCGCACTTTGACGCGCGTATATGGAGAAAGCTTAAATGAACCAGCTCAAATCGCTATCCACTCAATCGGTCGCTCGGACCAGGGCCGTTGTAAATGGCGATTCTCCTTTACGTATTTTAATGCCAAGCTATCGCAGCCATGCCCTTACTGGTGGACAAGGCATTTACATGCGTCTAATCACAGCTGCGATTGCTGATTTAGGCCATCATGTGGATGTCATTTCTGGTCCGCCCTATCCTGACCTTGACCCACGTGTTGGACTCATTGAACTGCCTTCTTTGGATATGTATGCCCGCTCTAATCCCATAAGCTGTCTAAATATGGATATTTTAAAGGATCCGATTGATCGCTTTGAGTGGTGGAGCCATAACTGGGGTGGTTTCCCAGAACCCTACACATTTGGTGAGCGGCTTGTGCGCTATATGCAGGGCCGTATATCAGATTATGATATTATGCATGATAACCAGACTTTGTGTTACGGCATGCTCAAAGTCCGCGATATGGGTTTGCCTGTTGTCGGCACAATTCACCACCCAATCACTCGTGACAAGCGTATCGATATCGCACACGCGGCCAATCCATGGATGAAATTCTTAAAATGGCGATGGTACACTTTTTTAAATATGCAAATTAAAGTCGCAAGACAGCTCGATCCGCTAATTGTTGTCTCTGATAGCACACGGCGCGATGTGGTACGTGAGTTTGGAGTCGACGATAGTAAAATAAAACGCATCTATCACGGCATCGACCATAAAACATTCAAACCACAGCCAAAGATTAAAAGAAAAAACAATCAGCTCATCACAACAGCAAGTGCTGATGTGCCACTTAAAGGCCTCATCTATCTTATTCGCGCCTATGCCATGTTATTGACCGAGCACCCTAACCTTGAGTTACTAATTATTGGTCGCCTTCGTGAAGGACAAACAAAAAAAGAATTACAAAAATATAATTTGCTCAACCGGGTGCGGTTTGTCTCTGATTTGAGCTTTACAGATATTCGGGATCTTTATGCTGAATCCACAATTGCCGTTTCTCCATCAGTTTACGAAGGTTTCGGCTTTCCAGCTGGCGAAGCACTCGCATGCGGCATTCCTGTTGTCGCCACAAATGGGGGATCCCTTCCAGAAGTTGTCGGTGATGCGGGTGTGGTCGTGCAGCACTCCGACCCAAAGGCACTTTACCAAGCAATAGATGGACTACTCAAAGATCCTGAAAGGCGGGCAGCAATGGCAAAGCCTGCACGTCAACATATTCTTAAACATTTCACATGGGCGCGCGCCGCACAAGATGTCATCGACATGTATCGCGAAACCCTCGCGACCCAAACAAGTCGCTAAACCAGAGTATATTATGCAAACAATAAATTTAGATAAACTTGACCTGCAAGATCATCAGCTTGCCATTGATTTGGGCTGCGGCTTAGGCCGTCATATGCATGCCATGTATTTTCATCGACGCTGCACGGCTGTAGGGATCGACTTAGGTCTTGAAGATATTAAAGTCACACGCGAGGGGTTTAAAAATGCACCAGACCTCGAGCCCCAAATCGGGGCGCCACGTCATTATGTTTTAAGCGCCGGTGATGCAACCCAACTTCCCTTCGCCGATGGTAAATTCGATCGGCTTATTTGCTCGGAAGTGCTTGAGCATATTCCAGATGTTGAACGCGCAATTGATGAAATATGGCGTATTATGAAACCAGGTTCACGCATCGGTATTTCTGTGCCGCGCGCTTGGCCGGAAAAAATATGCTGGCTACTCTCCGATGATTACCATAATGAACCAGGAGGGCATGTGCGGATATTTAACGCACGCGCGCTTCGTCACTCTTTTGAACAGCGAGGCTTTGTTTTTTCTGGCAAACATCATGCCCACGGGCTCCACAGCCCCTATTGGTGGTTAAAATGCCTCGTTGGCGTTAAGAATGATCGCAATCTGTTTGTTCGTTTGTATCATAAAATTCTTGTTGTCGAAATTTTGCAAAACCCCTGGTACCTAAAGCTTATAAGCAAAATTACGGATCCATTAATGGGTAAATCTGTTGTTCTCTATTTCAACAAGCCCGAATAAGAACATGCAAATATCACCTCCACATCTTACGCGATCAGCCCCTATACCCGACGGATATTTCGACGGCGCAATAAAAAGCATATGCGATATACAATCGGATAATGGCGCTATCCCATGGTTCGAAAATGGCGTTTATGCTCCATGGAACCATCGTGAAGCTGCAATGGGGCTTAATATATGTGGCGCATATGATG
Source organism: Alphaproteobacteria bacterium (assembly GCA_965656255.1). Lineage (GTDB taxonomy): Bacteria > Pseudomonadota > Alphaproteobacteria > RS24 > RS24 > JAYODZ01. Next base: position 128 of record CBFHJI010000019.1, on the reverse strand, counting down.
CTGCCGATAAAGCCTACCACCACCTCTTTAAAACGCAGTTAGAAGACGGCTCTTGGTGGGGACAGCTTGGGAGTGCTGTGCCAATTGATGATACACTTCATAGCTTTTCAAGAACATCTATGGATACG
>CBFHJI010000018.1:23573-27653 GCA_965656255.1 Alphaproteobacteria bacterium | reverse complement strand
AACATATTGCGTTGTCTTGCTGAAGCCGGATGCGATGTCACTTTAGTCCCTGCAACAATGGACCCTGACGCCATCATGGCGCTTGAGGCTGATGGCTATTTTTTGTCAAACGGACCTGGCGACCCAGCAGCCACAGGTGAAAAAGTATTACCCACCATTACACGCATGATCGATAGCGGGAAACCACTTTTCGGCATTTGCCTTGGTCACCAATTGCTTGGATTAGCGCTTGGCGCCAAAACCATCAAAATGGCGCAAGGGCATCACGGGGCCAACCACCCTGTTAAAGATCTTACAACCGGTAAAGTTGAAATTACATCAATGAACCATGGCTTTGCGATTGATCGAGAAAGCTTACCCGAGGGTGTGAGCGAAACCCATGTCAGTCTTTTTGATGGCAGTAATTGCGGCATCCAAGCCGATGGACGTCCTATCTTTTCGGTTCAGCATCACCCCGAGGCCTCACCAGGTCCCCAAGACAGTTTTTACTTATTTGACCGCTTCGTAGCGGCGATGGAGCGCTAGACATGCCGAAACGTACCGACATCTCAAGCATCATGATCATTGGTGCAGGACCAATTGTAATTGGACAGGCCTGTGAATTCGATTATTCGGGTACGCAAGCTTGTAAAGCGCTGCGCGAAGAAGGTTATCGCGTCATTTTGGTCAATTCAAATCCCGCGACCATTATGACTGACCCAGAACTTGCCGACGCAACCTATATCGAACCTGTCACACCAGAAGTTGTTGAGAGCATTATTAAAAAAGAACGGCCAGATGCCATTCTACCAACAATGGGCGGACAAACAGCGCTAAACACAGCTATTTCTTTGGCCGAAAATGGTGTTTTAGAAAAATATAATGTGCAACTTATTGGTGCCGACCTAGAGGCCATTAACAAAGCTGAAGACCGCGCATTGTTTCGCGAGGCAATGGACCGCATAGGCCTAGAGAGCCCGAAGTCGCGTATCGTTAATACAATGGAAGACGCGATGGAGGCTTTGGAGTTTGTTGGCCTCCCGGCAATCATTCGCCCCTCCTTCACACTTGGTGGCACTGGAGGTGGCATTGCCTATAACCGTGAAGAGTTTATCGAGATTGTTGATAGCGGATTAGACGCTTCCCCTGTCACCGAAGTATTGATCGATGAAAGTATTATTGGTTGGAAAGAATATGAAATGGAAGTCGTGCGCGACAAGGCAGATAATTGTATTATCATCTGCTCCATTGAAAATATTGACCCAATGGGCGTGCATACGGGCGACAGTATAACCGTTGCACCCGCCCTAACCCTGACTGATCGTGAATATCAAATTATGCGCAATGCATCGATTGCTGTATTGCGGGAAATTGGCGTTGAAACAGGTGGCTCGAATGTGCAATTCGCAGTTAACCCTAAAGACGGTCGTCTTATTGTGATTGAGATGAACCCGCGCGTGTCACGATCTTCAGCACTTGCCTCCAAAGCAACGGGCTTTCCGATTGCTAAAATTGCTGCCAAACTTGCAATTGGCTATACGCTTGATGAATTGTCTAATGACATTACCGGTGTAACACCCGCAAGTTTTGAGCCGACCATTGACTATGTCGTAACTAAAATTCCACGCTTTACCTTTGAGAAATTTCCTGGTGCTGAACCTGACCTCAACACAGCCATGAAATCTGTTGGTGAAGGCATGGCCATTGGACGTAATTTCCAAGAATCTCTGCAAAAAGCATTGCGCTCAATGGAGACAGGCTTAACAGGCTTAAACGAACCTGAAAACGCACCAGACATCTCGACGCCAGAGGGCCTTAGCGCTATGCGCGCTGCGCTCACAAATGCGATGCCATTTAGGTTGTTAATGGCAGCCCATGCTTTACGCCAAGGCATGTCTGAGCAGGATATTCACGATCTTGCTGGTTTCGACCCTTGGTTCATTGAACAGCTCAATCAGTTGATTATTGCTGAGAAATTAATCCAAAAAAGTGGTGTTCCCAGCAATGAGAATGCGATGCGCCAAATTAAGAAAATGGGATTTTCTGATGCACGCATAGGCGAGCTGACCAACAAAACTGAGCAAGAGATACGAAAACATCGCCACGCTTTGAATGTACGCCCCTTTTACCGTCGCATTGATACATGTGCGGCTGAATTTGCAGCGACGACACCTTACCTCTATTCCAGCTATGATATGCCATCTCCGCTTGCCCTCCAACAGGAAGCCGAGCCAAGTAACCGCAAAAAAGCTGTCATTCTTGGTGGTGGACCTAATCGCATCGGACAGGGCATCGAATTTGATTATTGCTGCTGTCATGCCGCATACGCCCTCGCGGACATTGATATTGAAAGCATTATGATCAATTGCAACCCCGAAACGGTGTCGACCGATTATGATACATCAGACCGCCTTTATTTTGAGCCACTGACAGAAGAAGATGTATTAGAAATTATGGCCATCGAGCAAACAGCAGGCGAACTCGCTGGCGTGATTGTTCAATTTGGCGGCCAAACACCATTGAAACTGGCGGCCGCACTTGAGGCAAATAATGTTCCCATTTTAGGCACCTCACCAGATGCTATTGATCTTGCAGAGGATCGTGATCGCTTCAAAGCTTTGCTTGAAGAGCTCGACTTACGCCAACCTCCAAATGGTATCGCGCGCAGTGCAGAAGAAGCCCGAGTCATTGCTCAGCGTATCGGATTTCCTGTGGTTATCCGGCCTTCATATGTTTTAGGGGGTCGGGCAATGGAAATCGTTAATTCTGATGCGCAGCTGGAACGTTATATGCGTGAGGCTGTCATTGTTTCTGGCACCAGCCCTGTCCTCATCGACGGCTATTTGCGGGATGCAACAGAACTTGATGTTGATGTCTTATGTGACGGCGAGAATGTCTATGTCGCAGGCATATTAGAGCATATTGAAGAAGCCGGTGTACATTCAGGTGATAGCGCTTGTTCAATGCCACCGCACTCCCTACCGCAACACATCATTGATAATTTAAGCGAACAAGCTACAAAAATGGCACTCGCTCTCAATGTCCGCGGACTCATGAATGTTCAATTTGCCGTCCAAGGCGAGCATATTTTCGTTATCGAAGTTAATCCTCGTGCAAGCCGAACTGTACCCTTTGTTGCCAAAGTATTGAACAAACCAATTGCCAATATTGCAGCTCGTTTAATGGCTGGCGTGTCATTAAACACATTTAATCTCAAGCCAATTAAACTGCCATATTATGCCGTTAAAGAAGCTGTATTTCCTTTCGCACGGTTCCCTGGCGTTGATACAATATTGGGACCAGAAATGCGCTCAACGGGTGAAGTGATGGGTATCGATAAACGTTTCGATATGGCCTTTGCCAAAAGCCAAATCGGGGCTGGGTCTGTATTGCCACAATCTGGCTGCGCCTTCATCTCTGTTCGCGAAGGCGACAAGCAGCGCGTGATCGGGCCGGTCAAACAACTTAAAGAGCTTGGCTTTAAGATTATTGCCACACGCGGCACAGCCGATTATTTAACAAAACAAGGGATTGATGTAGAGCCCGTCAACAAGGTGCTTGAAGGGCGCCCACATATTGTGGATGTAATGAAAAACGGCGATGTCCAGTTGGTTATTAATACAACTGAAGGCGAGCAATCTTTGAATGACAGCAAATCTATACGCCGCACAACTCTTATGATGAAAGTGCCATATTACACAACCATTGCAGGGGCTGAGGCTGCGGTATCGGCAATTTCAGCGTTGCGAAGCAACCCCATTCAAGTTCAATCGCTTCAAGATTATGCTAAATTAAGTAATCTTTAATATGAATTGAAGCTTGCAAGTCTTTTGATTTTAAAGAAACATATCCCTCAGGATCTGAGTTACCGCTAGGAATAGATTATGGAAAAAGTGCCGATGACACGACAGGGCCACGAAGCCCTCGGAGATGAACTCCACCGCCTAAAGGGACATGAGCGCCAGGTAATCATTCGCGCGATATCTGAAGCACGGGCGCATGGTGACTTGTCTGAAAATGCCGAATATCATGCCGCAAAAGAACAACAAAGTCACAATGAAGGCCGCATCCTTGATCTCGAAGATAAGCTCTCGCGCGCTG
>CBFHJI010000018.1:0-23475 GCA_965656255.1 Alphaproteobacteria bacterium | reverse complement strand
TGTGAATATACGTATCGGCGTTGTTTTGCGCAATATAATTGCGCAATATTGAAAGAATAAATCTTAAATGAGTAAGATTAATCAAATTTGGACCATTACGAATGGTAATCGCGGTAATGAAGTCAATTGCGAAGGTCTATGCGCTTATCTCGATGCAGATAACATTAGACCGATTACCGTCGCGCGTCATTGGTTCAACAATATCACAGCACCTTATTGGCCAAGCGTCATGGCCGCAGGACTTGACCATCAAATAGCAGCACCTTGGCCCGATATGGTGATTGCAAGTTCACGTATTGCAGCGCCATACGCGCGTTACATCAAAAATGCATCGGGCGGCAAAACATTTACGGCCTATTTGCAGGACCCACAATGCAATCCCAAGCATTTTGATTTTATATGGGCCCCCGAGCACGACAAACTCTATGGGCCGAATGTTTTTAACACGCTCTTGAGCCCTCACAAATTAACCCCGCGTCTTTTATCAGAGGAAGGCGCTAAGTGGGTGAATCGCTTTAGTGGTCAGAAGCGGAACATACTTGGTGTCGTCATTGGCGGCCCCAATTCAGCTTATCAGTTTGCTGAGGATGAAGTCATTCGCTTTACAGAACAGCTGATTAATTTAAGCAAAACATTTTATTTAATTATTTCAGTTTCGCGCCGCACGCCAGCTGACCTGACTAAGCGTGTCTTAAATGCCATCAACCCTGAGAATGCATATATTTATAGCGGAACTGGCGACAACCCTTACCCTGCACTTTTAAACATTGCCGACGCTTTATTGGTAACCGCTGACAGTGTTAATATGACAGGTGAAGCCTGCGCGTCTGGAAAACCCGTTTATGTACTTAGGCTCAGAACGAAAAAACGTACTAAGTTTGAACTTTTCCAAGACAATTTAGAAGCGCAAGGCCTCACAAAAGCATTTAAAGGCCAAATTGAGCTATGGGATAATACGGCACGGGATGACACACCCGATATAGCCAAAGCACTTTTAAACGCTTATTCAGCACATAAAGCTGTGAACGGCTGATATGCCCCCCTTAAAGGGGGCCTTGCAACGCGTTATACTCATCTTAGAATCAAAGCCCTAATCGCTAACTATTAAACCAAGCAAGGGCGCTTAAGGCGATGAGTGCACTGCGATGTACTGTTAAAAAGGAAATAGGTTATGGCGACTGTCACAAAAACAAAACTTCTGATCATCGGTTCTGGCCCAGCTGGTTATACAGCTGCAGTTTATGCAGCGCGCGCGATGTTAGAACCGGTATTGGTGCGCGGACTGCAACCTGGCGGCCAGCTAACAATTACAACCGACGTTGAAAATTACCCAGGCTTTGCAGATGCTGTGCAAGGTCCATGGCTTATGGAGCAAATGGAAGCCCAAGCCATTCATGTCGGTACAAATATTATTTCCGACATCATTACCGAGGTTGATCTATCCAAGCGCCCCTTTACATGTGTTGCCGATAGCGGTGCCGTTTTTGAAGCTGAAACAATTGTGATTGCAACAGGTGCACAAGCCAAATGGCTCGGTTTACCAAGCGAAGAAAAGTTTCAAGGTTTCGGTGTTTCAGCATGCGCGACATGCGATGGCTTTTTCTATCGCAATAAAGATGTCCTCGTGGTCGGCGGCGGCAATACGGCTGTTGAAGAAGCATTGTTTTTAACAAAATTTGCCAGCAAAGTGACCTTAGTTCATCGTCGCGATCAATTACGTTGTGAGAAAATTCTCGAAAATCGACTACTCGCTCACCCTAAAATTGAAGTCGCATGGAATTCTGAAATTGCTGAAATCATAGGTGATGAAAATCCACTTGGCGTCACAGGTGCGCGATTGCGTAATACTGTTGATGGACAAGAACGCGACATTCAAGCCGATGGTGTTTTTATTGCCATTGGACATGCACCCGCAACCGCTTTGTTCGAAGGCAAACTCGCAACCAAAGCAGGGGGTTATCTAGTCACTGCGCCAGACAGCACAGAAACATCAATCCCTGGCGTCTTTGCAGCTGGCGATGTGACAGATGATATCTTTAGACAAGCCGTAACAGCAGCAGGCATGGGGTGTATGGCAGCGCTTGAAGCAGAACGCTTTTTAGCCGCTCTCCCAAACGCCGCAGAGGCTGCTGAATAAGTCTCATCATAAGCGCAATGATTTTGGAAAAAATTGTTCGATAACTCAAATGCGTTATCCTGAGCAATCGTAATATATTGCTTTTTCAATATTTAGAGAAACCGATATAACGCCTCAACAAGACCGATATCACACAGCCAATCGTCACGCCAACTCCATTGGCTAGAAAATCGGCTGCTTCAAAAAACCGGCCAAAAAATGGCTGAAGAATTTCAATCAAAGCCCCCAGAAAAAGGGCGTAAAGAATTGTCCATAATATTAAATGCGGCCGACAAATACTCAGCGGCAATACCAAAGCCGCAAAGGCAAGAACATGTTGCCACTTATCCCATAATTCAGTGGGAGGGAGTTTTTCTACCGGCATGAGCGCAAGCACGAGCAAAGCGACACTCATCAAAACCGTGCTGTATAAATCGACCTGCATAGACCTCAGCCGCTCAATCAACATCTTTTCCCTTTATTGAAAAACTTTAGTTATTTTCTGCGTAACTTTGTCGGCCAATGATATGGCCGAGGTCCACTTACCACCCCATATATTTACAAGACGGTTGTTGATTTCAATTTCACTTTCACGACTAGCCGTTGACGGGCTTCCATGACTTTTCTTTGTTTTAATAATCGGTCGCAAACCGCTCATGTCAGACAAAATGTCTTTGGTTGAAATTGAATCAAGAAAATAATCATTAAAGGCACGGATGAGGTAATCGCGCTCCGCATCTGAGCAGATAGGAGCATCCGGGGCATCTTGAACAACTTCAGTTGTTCCAAGCAAAAGCTTATCCTCATAAGGCAAAGCAAAAACAACGCGCTGGTCCGTCTTAACTTGCAGCAAAAAAGCATGCTGCCAAGGACGATCAATAACCAGATGGCTTCCGCGCACAAGCTCAACTTCAAACTTGGATAATATATTAGACTTTTCGAGTATCTCTTCAGCCCAAGGCCCCAGCGCATTTACACATAAATCGGCGGCGACTTCCTGCCCAGTACTTAGCACAAGTCCACCATCTGTCTTCACTTTCGCAACAGGCGAGTTTTCAAAAATAGTTACACCTGCGGCTTGCGCCTCATGCTTAACCCAAAGACCAAGGCCACGCTCATCCATTTGAGCATCAAAGTAACTCACAAGCCCCTTCAGTCCATCCGGTTTTAACCCAAACCGCATTTCTGGGATTTCCTTTTGAGATATTAAACGCGACTGACCCAAAGAACGGCGACCAGAAAGCCATTCATATAACTTAACGCCAACAAACATTTTCCAAAGGGCGCGCGGACTATCGCGGTAAATTGGCACATAAAATGAACGAATAGTTACGTAAGATCCAGCCTGGGTGATCCACCAGTGTCGGTCTTTTAAGGCTTGATAAACGAGGCTCACTTGCCCCGTCTCTAAATAACGAATACCACCATGCAACATTTTAGAAGATGCCGAGCTGGTCTTAGAAAGAACAGAGTCTGCTTCATAAAGAGAAACATTATGCCCTCGCCTGGCCAACCGCCAAGCAATACTCAGCCCGTTTATACCGCCACCGACTATCGAAACTTTAATTTTCGTCACTCCTCTTGTGCCACACGTATTTGCGCTATTACCCGAAACAATATCAGGGTGACGCAAGGCTTTATAGCCGCTCTAACTTGCCCGAAGCTACATCAACTTTTGTAGCATGTCCCATAATGTCAAATAAGAGACGAATATTATTGTCCCCTAAGATAGTATCTATTTCGCCAATAATATCTGCGAAAGGTCCAGAAACCATACGCACGCGATCACCGACTTTCAAATCCGACATTGCTTGTAATACGCCTTCATTATCACACCGCGCAAACAAACCCGCCATAAATGCATCCGGCACTGGTGATGGCACACCCGCTTTTAAGCCCATTAACCGCGACACACCAATCGTTGAATTAATAGCATGCCACCCACCGGCATCAGGCACAAAGCTTACAAAAATATATCCAGGGAAAATAGGCTTCTCAATAATACTGAGGCGACGCCCAATTTTTGCATTTCGTTCTTGCAGGGGCATAAAGGTCTTGAAATTTTGTCTTTCTAAATTCACAACAGCTTTTTGAAACCCATTGGGCTTTAACTGGGCCACATACCATTTGGACTTAGCATTTAGACCCTCAGCAGGGTTTATATCATCTTCTATGTTTTCCAAAACACGCCCCGCTTCTCTGCCGCTAAAAATAAATAGCAAAAGAATTAAAAAATACCTTCTTCGATTCGGATAAATTTTACACGCGAAATCAAAACCAATAATATAAGCATATTTGAATTCAAACTCATGAAAGGTAGCTTACAACACATGACAAGCCCAAAAGTTCTTAATCAAGAACGCTCTAAAGTTTAAATGGAAGTCGATTAATCTAAATGCCCACGTTTCATCATTTCAATATTTTTTAATATAATAAATATTGAAACTAAAAGACTAAATACGTTATCCTATATTGATTTTACTATCAAAGATCGTCACTATAAAAAATATCATAATGACAACCCTAATTGTGATTGACTTAAAAATACAGAACTAATATTCACTCTAAGGGTTTAAATGATAAGGCCGAGTTTTTATTCATGGATATATTTAGTATTATACCGGTTGCGGCCATTACGACATTTATAGCCATTCTTGGAACTTACTATTTTTGTAAAAAATTCGATATTGTCGATCATCCAGGTGGGCGCAAAGATCATGCAGGCATTATCCCACTTGCTGGTGGCCCCGCACTTCTTGCCAGTCTTTTTGTCGGAAACTATCTCGGCATACAAAATATAAATTGGGCTGTATTGACCGCCGCATGCCTTCTTGTCACCGCCGGCATCCTTGACGACCGTGTGGGCCTTCGTGCAATCAATAAATTCATGATCCAGTCTTTCAGCGCTGCATTAATTGTTATTTATGGCGGGCTTGCCGTCACAACAATAGGCATTGGTTTTATCGATAGGCTTTTGGAGAATGATTTCATCTCTCAGTTGCTGACGATCATTGCCATTACAGGTCTCATAAATGCCTTTAATATGATTGATGGCATTGATGGTTTATGCGCCGGCCTTGCTCTGTCTTGCTTTGGGTTTGTTCTATTCAGCTTCCCTATGATCAATAGCGATATTAACCTCGAGCTCATTCATAGTTTTGCCTTTGGCGCCACTGCAATCAGTGTCTTTTTAGTATTTAATTTTAACCTGATTTCAGGAAAGAAAATTTTTCTGGGTGATAGCGGCAGCATGTTGATTGGACTTCTTTTGGCAACGACACTTATTCAGGTTTCGGAGGGTAGATGGAGCGAGAACACGTTTTTCCCAGCTTCACTTGTCTTGTGGAGCCTGAGCGTGCCTGTATTTGACACTATTTCAACAGCGACAAGACGCATATTACGTGGCGTTTCACCAATGTCACCAGACAGAACACATATTCATCATATTTTCATGTCAAGCGGACTAACCCCGCTCATGACTTTGCTGAGCATCCTTGCTTTATCAGCTTTTTTCTACGCAATTGGCTTGGCGCTTAGTTTAAATCTAGGTGAAAAACTTTCTATCTTCTTCTGGTTTGCGGCTTTTATTATTTACTATGTTATAATTGGCATTGCTCGCAACCATTTCAGCCAGACGCAAATGACAACGAATAAAAGCTAACGGATAAAAAGCTAAGCGCATAAATTTTCTAAAATAGCCGGGGTTAACCTGCGCTACAGGTCAACAAAAACTATTAAGCTTTTTTTGCGCTTCCCCAATAATTAAAACCAAGCACACGCGGCGTTGATGGCAAATACATGCTATCCATATCGGTAATATTAAATCCGCTGGCTTTTATTAATCCGGGTATATCGCGATTAACATTACATCCACCCGCGATATGGCGCCAAGCACCATTAATTCTATTTTGCCATTTTTCAATTGCCGCATCGGGTGCGCGCCCATGTTCGCAGAATAATAATTTTCCACCCGGCTTTAACACGCGGCGCATGCCCGCCAGCGCCGCCTCTGCGCCTGGGATCGTGCACAATGTATAGGTTAACAGAACGGTATCTATACTGTTATCCTCTAGGGGAATTTCCTCACCTGGTAAGTCAATAAACTCAACAGGAAATGGAACTGCATCTGCTTTGGGTTTTGCAAGTGCAACCATCGCCGGCGCCGGCTCTAAACCAAAAACCATATCGATTTTAGATGGGTTATAATAAGGCAAGTTTAATCCAGACCCCATACCTACTTCGAGAACACGGCCAGTACAATGGGGAACAACTTTTTCGCGTTGTTTTAAAATGGGTTTAGAACCACATGCGACATCTAAAAACTTTGGTAAAACATATTTGTCATATAAGCCCATGATCACACCTTTTCATAACAAACTGGCAACTCTATGCCAGCAAATACATGGTGTAATTATGACTGGGCATTGCAGGCTTGTCTAGAGAAGACGTCTATTGGGCTCCAACGAGTGACAAGTAATCATCAGACAAATTAAATGTAATATCACTGGGTGTAAATTTATGAGGACCAATCTCACCGACAGCTGTCACCTCAGCGGCAGTGCCGGTAATAAAACACTCGCTAAAACCAGACAATTCATCTGGCATAATAACGCGTTCAATAACCTCAATGCCGCGTGCTTTAGCAAGACCAATAACTGTACGACGCGTAATCCCATCCAAAAAACAGTCAGGTTTTGGTGTATGGATCGCGCCATCACGAACAAAGAACATATTTGCCCCAGTGGTTTCTGCTACTTGCCCGCGCCAATCTAGCATCATTGCATCTGCATAACCTTTTTTCTCAGCCGCATGTTTTGACAAGGTACAAATCATATAAAGACCAGCAGCTTTTGCATGACAAGGCGCCGTCATCGGGTCAGGACGACGATAATGCGCTATATCCATCCGAATGCCCTTTTTACGCTGCTCAGGGTCAAAATAAGATGGCCATTCCCAAGCCGCAACAGCGAGGTGAATGCTATTATTTTGTGCCGAAACGCCCATCATTTCACTGCCACGCCAAGCAATTGGACGTAAATATCCGCTCGATAAATTATTTTTCTTTAGAGTTTCCGTACATGCCGCATTAATCTCACTAGCGCTGAATGGAATTTCAAATCCAAGCACATCTGCAGAATAAAGTAGCCGCTCAGTATGTTCCTCAAGCTTAAAAATTTGACCATTATAAGCCCGCACGCCCTCAAAAACGCTTGAGGCATAATGCAAGCCATGGGTGAGGACATGAACTTGGCATGACTTCCAATCACGCATAGCACCATCCATCCAGATATAACCATCTCGCTGATCAAACGGAACGCTCATAATAGCCCATCTCCCCGATCCGGATTTTGCCGGTCGTATTTTTACGAATTGCTGATATAATTATCAGGCAAACTATAATATGTCAACAAGGCTGACGTATTTATGAAATGATATCTTGCCTGTTATATGGGGTTAAACGTGACAAATTCGAATAAGAAAAACGACCTCGAATTAACTGAAAGAAAACAAGTATCTTTAAATCAATTTAAAGATGCGATTGAACTTATGTTTTTTGCCTATCGCGATTTCATCTCTGATCCAGATATTATCCTCGAGCGTCATCATTTTGGGCGCGCCCACCACCGCGTTTTGCATTTTGTGGGTTGCAACCCTGGTTTAAATATTGCTGAGCTGCTCACCATTTTACAAGTCACAAAACAAAGTCTTGCGCGGGTTTTGCGTGAGCTTATTGATGGTGGCTATATTCAACAGCAAATTGGCGAACACGATCGACGCAAACGCCTTGTGCACCTTACAGCCAAAGGCCACAGGCTCCACAATGAGCTAATCAAGCCACAAATTGAGCGATTTGCAATGGCGGCCATGTCTGTCGATGCGACCCAATTTGAAGCCTGGAAGAATGTTATGAAAGAAATAATCTCTCCACAAAACCGTGAAGAAGTTGATAAGTTAATTGCCAGTGCACTAAAAGAAAAAACGGTTCTAAGCGGCGTAAACTCTGTTCACGCAAATGGCGATGGAGAGCATTAACCAATGGCTGGACGTCTTGCAGATGAAAACACACCGCACATATTAGTGGTCGACGACGATACGCGGATACGTGATTTACTTAAAAAATACCTCAGAGATAATGGCTTTAGAGTTACAATTGCTGCAGATGCCAAAGAAGCAGCTTCTCTCATGAAAAACCTCATTTATGACCTGATGGTTCTTGATGTCATGATGCCAGGCCTCTCTGGATTAGAGTTTACCGAAATATTGAGATCTCGCAGAAACCCTATACCTATTCTTCTCTTAACAGCACGAGCTGAGACGGAGGACCGCATCGATGGTTTATCCATGGGTGCCGATGACTACCTAACCAAGCCGTTTGATCCAAAAGAACTATTATTGCGCATCCATAGCATTTTGCGTCGCAGCCAAATGGAAGCATCGCCTGCAAGTGAGCCACCAAGCGAAGTTAGTTTCGGGACCTTTGTCTTTAATTACAAACGTGGAGAATTGTTGAATAATGGTGTGCGGGTAACCCTCACAACCCGCGAAATAGAATTATTTCGAAAATTGACGCAAGAACCAGGGCAGATTGTAAAACGCGAAGAACTCTCAGATGAAAACAATGTTTCTGAGCGGGCTATCGATGTTCAGATCAATCGGCTAAGACGTAAAATAGAAGAAGATCCTCGTGACCCTATTTACCTCCAGACCGTTCGTGGTTCTGGCTACTTATTGCGGATAGACTAATGGCTTTTGATTTAGGCGCCTTTTTAAAACGATATATGCCGACGGGACTTTTCCCTCGGTCATTATTAATTATCGTCATGCCGGTCGTCGTCACTCAAATCATTATCACCTTCGTTTTCTTAGAAAGACATTGGAATACGGTAACCCAAAGACTGTCCAATGCCGTGGTCAGCGACATTGCATTTTTGGCAGAACTTCGAATGAAAGAACAAGGCAGCGATAGTTATGAGCTTAGCCAGTTAGCAAATGATACATTTGATATGAGTGTTGCATTCTTACCAGGTGAAACTTTACCGCCCCCAGTTCCAACACCTATCGTCGCCCTTCTCGACAGCTCTTTATCAGGCGAAATCAGCTCACAAATAGGCCGCCCCTTTTGGATAGATACATCAACCTATGATAATTATGTCGATATTCGTATTTTGCTTCCAGGTGAAGTCATGCGTGTTCTCACCCAACGTAAGCGCGTTTACGCCACGAATACTCATATATTTCTTATTTACATGACCGGCACATCAGCACTGTTATTGCTGATATCTGGTATTTTTCTAAGAAACCAAGTTCGTCCGATCCAACGCCTAGCGGAAGCAGCTGAACGATTTGGTAAAGGCATAGATATGCCAAACTTCCGACCAAGTGGGGCTGCCGAAGTCCGAAGCGCTGCCGCCTCATTCATGAAAATGCGTGACCGGATCCAAAGACAGATTGAACAGCGCACAACAATGCTGGCCGGTGTCAGTCATGATTTGCGCACACCGTTAACGCGCCTGAAGCTACAATTGGCCATGCTGCCGCAAGGTCCAGAAACAGAAGCTCTGAGCGGTGACATTAATGAAATGGAAAATATGCTGAATGATTATTTAGCATTTGCCAAAGGCTATGCTGGAGAGAGCGCAAAACGCACAGCACTCAAACCGTTTCTTGAGAATATCACACAGGACACGCGTCGGCGCTGGCCCAATGTTCAAGTCAAATTTATCGACTGCGTTGAAGTCGACCTTAATATTAAACCAAATGCATTTAAGCGCTGTGTTTCAAACTTGATCAATAATGCCTGCGCGCATGCACCAGTTGTTCATTTAACAGCCCGCCGAAGCCGTGATGAACAAAAAGTAGAAATTTATATTGATGATAATGGCCCTGGCATTCCCGACAATAAGCTCGATGAGGTTTTTAGACCATTTTATCGTTTAGATGACGCACGAACAGCCAATCTTGGCGGGACCGGGCTTGGCTTGGCCATAGCGCTTGATATAGCAAGGGGCCATGGTGGAGACATCAAGCTCCAAAGAAGTAATTTAGGTGGCTTGGGCGCGCGTATCAGTATCCCCGTCTAAACCATCGACACTTTAAAAAACATATTAAAAAAACTCAGCTTAGCGATTGCTAGATGCCAGCTCTTTTGCACGGTCAAAGGCAGCTTGCATAGCGCGCCTCATCAAATCGCTTAAGCCTTTATCTGTTGGCATAAGCACATTAAGCGCAGCCTCAGTCGTTCCCCCGGGGGATGTGACATTCTGGCGTAATATCTGCACGGGATCATTTTGCTGATCGAGCATTTTCCCAGCGCCCATAACCGTCGCCCGCGCCAAACGCATCGCATCATCAGGGGTTAAACCCAAACCCGTGCCTGCATTCGCCATTGCTTCAACCAAATGAAAAACATAAGCGGGTCCAGAACCACTCAATGCCGTAACAGCATCGAGACTATTCTCATCATCCACCCATAAGGTCTCGCCCACAGCCCCCATAAGCGATGTCGCAATATTACGATTTTCGTGACCAACATCTTCACTTGCAAATAAAGCAGTTATGCCCGCACCAATTGCGGCAGGCGTATTGGGCATGGTTCGAACATAGGAACAAGGCTGCGCGCATAAATCACGAATTTTATCGAGGGTAATACCGGCCATTAGCGACAGAATAAGCGTGTCTTCACCAATCACTGCTTTTAGTTGCGGCAAAATATTATCTGCCATTTGCGGCTTCACAGCCAAAACAATAACGCGATGACGAGACGTTATGGAAAGATCGACCTCAACCCCCAAAGCCAAAAGCTCCGCCGAAGGGTTTGGCTCTTGCACTGTCACAGCATTTTTAGGAAGCCCATCTTCAAGCCAGCCCTGTAATAAGGCCAGACCCATTCTTCCGCCACCAACAAGCAGCAATCGCCCATCGGTACCAAGAAGATGTGAGAGACTAGGCATCGCCGCGTGTTTCAAACATGCAGCCTTCGAGCGCTTCACGCGGAGAATGGCCAGCCCAAATCAAATATTGAAAAGCAGGGAAGAAACGTTCGCAGGTGTCGACGCCATGCTCAATCAACTCATCGCATTGGTGCTCAGACAAAACACCATTGCTGACAAGCAAGGTTGTCCGAAACAGAATTGCACCGTCGGAGGACCAAATATCAAAATGTCCCATCCATAATTGCTCATTAATGAGAGCGAGTAACTCATGTACATGTTGACGCTTATTTTCTGGAACACGCATGTCAAACACACAAGCGACGTGTAAACCACCTAAATCTGGCCGCCAGCTAATCGCAAGGTGATAGTCACAATGCGTTCCATTAATGCAAAGGTTGAGATCATCCTCTGTGCCGCGCTCGCACGGCCACTCGCGGTGTGCCGCTATGCTCTCAAACAAATCAATGGGATGGTCGATGGTGAAATCATCAGCATAAGCTGTTTGCATCACACGGCCTTTCTTCGCAATAGACACAATATTTAGTGTGTGAGTTTTTCTCAACACACTAAAACAGTGACTGATTCATGATTTGGATAAAAGGTATTTGTCTAAAAGACAGTCGTTTTCTTGGGAAAACATTTTAATCAGGTGGATAACCCCACAATAAAATATTTTACCCTAGTTTTTGAGTGCGTCCAACTCAGCACGCAGTTTTTCGACCAGCGACACAAGCGCATCAAACTCATCACGCGTGACGACGCCCTTTTGGCTTAAAAACGATTCGAGATGCGCGCCGACAACATTATCAATTTCATCACGCGCCGCTTGTACGGCGACGCCAGCCCCCGTTAAAAGGCGGGTCACATCATCAACGATTTTTGCTTTCGTATCACTCATGGCCACAGACTGCGTCAGTGTGTATAATATATCAATAGAAAAATGCATATTTGATTGGAAGTTTTATGCAATTCCCGAACATCGACCCTATTGCCTTTGAAATTGGCCCCTTCATTTTGCGCTGGTACTCCTTGGCTTATATGGTCGGCTTTCTTTTTGGCTGGCGCTACCTGATTGCTTTGGCACATAGACCCGCCTTATGGGGCGGACAAGTGCCTTACAACCCCGAGCATGTCGAAAATTTTGTGCCCTGGATTACTCTTGGCGTTATTTTAGGGGGGCGTTTGGGATATGTATTTTTTTACAATGCAGATTACTACCTCGCCAATCCAAGCGAAATATTCGCTATATGGCAGGGGGGCATGTCATTTCATGGCGGCCTTATTGGGGTCGGGCTAACAACTTATATCTTCACGCGATATTATAAGCTCTCATTTATATCATGGAGTGACCTTATGGGGGCATGCGCGCCAGTAGGTCTTTTCTTGGGTCGCATTGCTAACTTCATTAATGGCGAGCTTTGGGGACGCACTTCTGATGTTCCTTGGGCGATTATCTTTCCTGGTGCCGGCGACCTCCCGCGGCACCCATCGCAACTCTATGAAGCAGGTCTTGAAGGCCTGCTCCTCATGTTGGTCGTCACCACCCTGATTTTAAAATATAAAGCCCTCACCAAACCAGGGTTAATTTCTGGGGTATTTATATTTGGTTACGGCCTGTCCCGTTTTATCGTTGAATTTGTGCGCGAGCCAGATGGGCACCTTGGGTTCATTATTGGAATCTTCTCAATGGGCCAATTATTGTCATTGCCGCTCTTGATACTTGGCCTTTTCCTCATTGGACGCGCCATGCGAAACGCAAAATGACACCTCTCGACGCCCTTATTCGCAAACGCATATTAAATGACGGCCCTATGCGACTGGACCAATTCATGGAAATCGCTTTAAGCGATATAGATCACGGATACTATACAACGCGCGCACCCATTGGTGCCCCCAAGGTCAATGGCGGTGACTTCACGACTGCGCCAGAAATTAGTCAAATTTTTGGAGATATGCTTGGCTTATGGCTCGTTGATTTGTGGCAACGCATGGGCGCACCAACGCTGTTACATCTCGCAGAATTAGGGCCAGGTCGCGGCACATTGGCAAGCGACATAGCCCGTGTCCTCGAAAAATTTGGTGCAGATAAAGCCATTCGCCAACATTTAGTTGAGATCAGCCCGACGCTCACCCAAGCGCAAAAGGAAAAATGCCCCAAGGCCAAACATCATTTAACAATCGACACTCTCCCGCAAGACGCCCCCATTATCATTATCGCCAATGAATTTTTTGATGCTTTGCCTATTCGCCAATATAAGCAGCATCTCGGCAATTGGCTTGAATGCTATGTCATCGTCGATAGCCAAGACGCCCTAAGCTTTGAATTTCTCCCAACGACGGAGCACCCTTTTTTGACACCAACTGATATGAGTGCGGGAGATATAATAGAAGATTGCCCAGCAGCGCAGTCAATCCTTGCACAATTATGTTTGCGCCTCAGCGCCCAAGGCGGCTGCTTCCTCACATTCGACTATGGCAGCGAAACTGCCGGAACAGGGGACACACTGCAAGCAATGAAGGCGCATCAATATGCAGACCCACTGCGTGAAGTTGGACTATGTGACCTTACAAGTCATGTTCATTTTTCCGCACTCACCCATATAGCAAAACAAGAAGATGTAACGGTCTATCAAACACTGAAACAAGGAGCGTTTTTACAACATATTGGCATTGACCAACGCACCCAGAACTTAATGAAAGAAAACCCTTCACGCATTGCCCAATTGCAAGCCGAACGCGACCGCCTCATAGCGCCAGATCAAATGGGCGCATTGTTTAAAGTTTTTGCTATTGCCAACAAAAATATGCCAAACTTGGCTGGACTGGAACCAATCAAATAATAACAAAATAACAAAGAGGGCGTCATGTCTAAGACAAACAAACATTCAGATTCTAAGATTGCAATCGGCTCATCACTGCTCGATCATATTCCACATGGGTTCTTCACACGTAATGGAGGTGTCTCTAAAGGCATCTATAGCACACTAAACCTTGGCCTAGGATCAAGGGACGAACCGCAATTGGTTTTAGAAAATCGCGAACGCGTCAGAGCCCATATCGGCGCCGATAAGGTCATAATCCCACATCAAATTCACAGCAATATTTGCCACACGATACGATCATCAGAGGATATGATAGCTCCCCTTGAAGGAGATGCTTTGGTCACACGGTGTTCTAAGATCGCAATTGGTATTTTGAGCGCTGATTGCACACCAATATTATGTGCTGATTTAAAAAATGGGGTCATCGGAGCGGCACATGCTGGCTGGCGCGGCGCAACGGGTGGTGTAATTCAGGCAATGATTGACGCGATGTGCGAAGAAGGCGGAGACAGAAAAGAAATTCTGGCAGCGATCGGCCCCTGCATCCAAATGCCTAATTATGAAGTTGGCGAAGAATTTTATGACAATATTTGCTCACAACATAAACATGCGACGCAATTTTTTGAGCGTCACAAAGAGACCCACAATTGGCATTTTAACCTATCGGCCTTTTGCGCTGATACCCTCGTTAAATACGGGGTCACGGCTCAGACCTTACCGAACTGTACCTATAGCGAAAAGGATCAATTCTTTTCCTACCGACGCAACCAACATCAAAATGAACCCGATTACGGGCGGCAAGGCTCTTTTATCATGTTGCCTTAACCCTTACACGCGCCTAAGCGTCTAACCCATACGTCACAAAGCTTTTTCTGAGCTAGCCCGCTTATTTGGATAATCATCTTAGTGACTTCGACACTATGCGAATTACTATTTTCGGGGATAAACCGATATGATGTTTGCGCGAATCTCTGACCTTTGTTACAGAAAATGATAGGAGGACAGGAATCATGAAGTTAATAGCTGGAAATAGCAATTTGCCTTTGGCAACTGCAATGAGTGACTATCTTGATATTCCGCTATCACAAAGCGTCGTCAAACGGTTTGCTGATATGGAAGTTTTTGTAGAGATACAAGAGAATATGCGCGGGCAAGACGTTTTTATCGTGCAATCAACTTCATTTCCTGCCAATGACCACTTAATGGAACTCCTCATCATTATCGACGCTCTTCGGCGCTCTTCAGCACGTCGCGTCACAGCTGTCTTGCCCTATTTTGGATATGCTCGCCAAGACCGCAAGCCTGGACCGCGGACACCTATTTCGGCCAAACTTGTTGCTAATCTAATCGAAGCCGCCGGCGCTGATCGGGTTATGACCATGGACTTACATGCTGGCCAAATACAAGGTTTCTTTGACATACCCGTAGATAACTTATTCGCTGCGCCTGTTTTTGTAAGCGATATATCTGAACGGTTTAAAGGGCGTGACTTGATGGTCGTCTCACCCGATGTTGGGGGTGTTGTGCGCACGCGGGCTTTGGGAAATCGCATCGGTGCTGACCTCGCGATCGTTGATAAACGCCGTGAGCGCGCTGGGGTTTCTGAAGTGATGAATATTATTGGTGATGTAAATGGCCGCGACTGTCTTCTGGTCGATGATATTGTGGATAGTGCTGGGACATTGTGCAATGCCGCTTCTGCGCTGATTGATGCCGGTGCAAGTTCTGTTTCTGCCTATGTTACCCATGGCGTATTATCAGGCGAGGCCATTAATCGCGTTAACCAATCGAAACTCGAACATCTGCTCGTGACGGATAGTATCCAACCACGCCCAGAAATGCTTACGTCGTCGAAGTTTCAAATTATTCCAATTGCAAATTTACTCGCTGAAGCTATTAAGCGCACATCTGAAGAACATTCGGTCTCCAGCCTCTTCGATTAAGAACATAATATCTGCGCATTATCCTGGCATTTTTCTGCTTTAGGATTGAGTTTTAAGCCCTCCAAGGCTATAACCGCCCTGCAATTGCTTTGCACCCTTGGAGGAAAGCATTGTCACGCAGGTATGTTACCTGTGATGTCACGCCAGATTTGGAGATTAAAATGGCTGAAATTTATAAATTAACCGCTGAAACGCGGGAACGAGCCGGTAAGGGGGTCGCTCGTGCATTACGTCGTGAAGGTAAAGTGCCTGCGATATTGTACGGGAATAAAGAAGATCCTATCGCGCTGAGCTTAACAATTGGTCAATTGAACCGGTTATACAATACAGGCCGTGCACAAAACACGCTTCTCGATATTGAGATCGACGGTAAATCTAACCGTGCGATTGCCCGCGATATTCAGCTTGATCCTGTCCGTGACACGATCATTCACGCTGACTTCTTGCGCTTGGGTAAAGGCGCGAAAGTAACCGTTGAGGTTGCCGTAAACTTTATTAATGACGAAATTGCACCAGGCATTAAGCGTGGTGGTGTCTTGAACATTGTGCGCTATAATATCGAACTTGATTGCCCAGCAGACAATATTCCAGATGAAATTGTTGTCGATCTTGCCAATGCTGATATTGGCGACAGTATCCATATTTCAGCAGTTCCATTACCTGAAGGTGCAAAACCAACTATTCAGGATCGTGACTTCACTATCGCAACCATCGCCGCTCCTGCGGGCATGTCTGATGATAGCGACGAGAGTGAATCTGGTGACGGAGAAGAGCAAGCAGCGGATCAAGCTAACGATTAGGTCTCGGTTTGTCTTCGCAAACAACGCTTTTAATGGTTGGCCTCGGTAACCCCGGGGCCAAGCATGAAAGACAAAGACACAATGTTGGCTTTATGGCAATTGATGCTATTGCGCACCGTTTCAACGCACCAAATTTTCGAGAAAAAAACCAAGGCCTCGTAAGTGAAATTGAGGTGAATGGAAGAAAGATTATTCTCGTTAAACCTCAAACTTTCATGAACCGAAGCGGAATTTGCGTTGGACCATTTAAGTCTTTCTATAAATTAGACTTAAGTAATATTATTGTTTTTTATGATGAACTAGACCTTGAAGCCGGTAAATTCCGCCTTCGTCAAGGCGGTGGGCTCGCCGGACATAATGGTCTAAGATCACTTAAAGAACACATTGGAAATGACTTTAAACGCGCGCGTATCGGGATCGGTCATCCCGGAGACAAAGAGCGTGTTCTTGGCCATGTGTTAGGTGATTTTAGTAAATCCGAGACATGGGTTCCGTGCATGCTCGACGCCCTCGCCGATCATATAGAATTACTCGCAAGCGGCAGTGATGCCAGTTACCAGAATAAAGTCGCGATCGCCATGCAATCATGGAAGTCCGCGCAAGACGAATAGAAAAGGATAAAGTTATGGGCTTTCGTTGCGGTATTGTCGGATTACCTAATGTTGGAAAATCCACCCTTTTCAACGCGTTAACACGAACAGCTTCGGCGCAAGCCGCCAATTTCCCATTTTGTACCATTGAGCCCAATATTGGTGACGTCGCCGTCCCCGATGAACGCATTGATAAACTCGCCGCCATCGCCAATTCAGCACGCATTTTACCAACGCGGCTTAGCTTTGTTGATATTGCAGGCCTCGTACGTGGTGCCTCAAAAGGCGAAGGTTTGGGCAATCAGTTTCTTGCAAATATTCGTGAAGTCGATGCCATCGCTCATGTCTTAAGATGTTTTGAAGATGACGATATTACACATGTCGAAGGACGAATAGACCCTATCAGTGATGCCGAAACTGTAGAAACAGAGCTCATGCTGGCCGATTTAGAAAGTACAGAAAAACGTGCTGCTAATTTGCGTAAGCGCGCATCAAGCAAGGACAAGAAAATTCTTGATGAGCTTGAGCTTATAGAGTTAGCGCTTGCTTGCCTGCAAGACGGGAAAGCCGCACGCCAAGCTGATATTCCAAAAGGACGCGAGCAAGACTTCAGAAATTTACAATTATTGACAGCAAAACCTGTTCTCTATGTGTGCAATGTTGAAGAGAGCTCTGCCAGTCAAGGCAATAGCCTCTCTGCTAAAGTTGCCGAAATGGCAGCCCGTCAGGGCGCGCAGTCAGTCGTTATTTCAGCACGTATCGAAGAAGAGCTGTCGCAACTCGATGATGAAGAGCGTCTCGAATATCTTGGCAGTCTGGGCCTTGAGGAGCCAGGTTTAAACCGACTTATCCGAAGCGGTTATGCCCTGTTAGACCTTATCACATATTTTACTGTTGGCCCCAAAGAAGCCCGCGCATGGACAATTACCAAAGGCACAAAAGCCCCCCAAGCTGCGGCCGTTATTCATACAGATTTTGAACGCGGTTTCATTCGCGCAGAAACAATTGCTTATAATGACTATATTGCACTCAATGGCGAAACTGGTGCACGAGATGCCGGCAAGCTACGCCAAGAGGGCAAGGAATATTTAGTACTCGATGGCGATGTGTTGCACTTCAAATTTAACGTCTAATCAATCATCAGGCGCTTAAACCAAAGGCGCCTATCGAGAACAAAAAAAGCCAGCGTTTCGCTGGCTTTTTAATTTGATTTGAAATCACTAAAGAAATTAGTGCTGGTCTGCCCAAATTTTCCGCATTGAGAAATAGAGAAGACCGGCAAAGATCGCTAGATAGATCAACACCATAACACCTGCACGCTTGCGTGCTTCGAGTTCAGGCTCAGCGGTCCAATTCAAGAAGGTGACAACATCATGAGCCATTTGCGCCAAAGTGGCAGGTGTGCCGTCTGTATACTCGACCATATCATCATATAGAGGCTGTGCCATAGCGATAGCGCCACCGGCCATATAGGGATTATAGTAAAGCCCAGAACGCATCTCGACACCTTCTGGTGCATCTTGATAGCCCGTAAGCAAAGCATAAACATAATCAGGGCCACCAGAGCGCGCTTTGTTGATCAAAGACAAATCCGGTGGGTAAGCCCCGCCATTCGCCGAGCGAGCTGCATTTTCATTCGGAAACGGTGAAATAAAGCGGTCTTTTGGCAATCCAGGCCGCTCGAACATATCACCATAAGCGTCTGGTCCATCTTGAACCATATATCCAGCAGCAATGGCTTTGACCTCAGCGTCAGAAAACTCAGGACCGCCCTCTTGTGACAAGTTACGGAAAGACACATATTTCATGCCATGGCAACTTGAACAGACTTCCTTGTAAACTTTGTAACCACGGCGCAAAGCGTCTCGATCATATGTGCCAAAGGGGCCAGCAAAACTCCATTCTTGAGCTGCAGGCTGTTTATCACCTCCAGCAGCCTGAACAGGATCAGTTGCACCAAGAGCCAAAACCATGAAGCTCATCAAACCAATGTTTTTAAGTATAGTATTCATGTTTTTATCCCCTCAAGCTCGCTATTCCGCAGCCTGTACGTTTGGTTGAGCGACATCACCTAAAACGGAGTCTGAAATGCTCTGCGGTACATTCTTGGGTTTCTCAACGACACCTAAGATCGGCAAAATAACCAAGAAATGTGCGAAGTAATAAACGGTCGCAATTCGCGCCATGATAACATACGAACCCTCAGCAGGTTGTGCACCCAAATAGCCCAAGAACAAGCAGTTAATGATGAAGAGAATGTAGAATTGTTTAAACAATGGACGGTAGCGACCAGAACGCACCTTTGATGTGTCCAACCAAGGCAACAAGAACATGACGAAAATTGCACCAAACATAAGCACAACACCGCCAAGTTTATCCGGAACTGCGCGCAAAATGGCATAGAATGGCAAGAGATACCATTCAGGCACGATATGCGCAGGCGTCACCAAAGGGTTGGCCGGAATGTAATTATCCGCATGCCCCAAAACATTTGGTGCGAAGAAGATAAAATACGAGAACAAAATCAAGAAGATACTCAGACCAAATGCGTCTTTCACCGTATAATAAGGGTGGAATGGCAATGTGTCCTTCTTTGTCTGCACAGAAATACCAGCTGGGTTATTGTTGCCGGGCACGTGAAGAGCCCAAATATGCAAAACCACAACGCCCAAAATCAAGAATGGAACAAGATAATGCAATGAGAAGAACCGGTTTAGTGTCGCATTATCGACTGAGAAACCACCCCAAAGCCAAATGGCAACGCTTTCACCAACCAAAGGTATCGCGCCAAATAAATTCGTAATAACAGTTGCACCCCAAAGGCTCATTTGCCCCCAAGGAAGTACGTAGCCCATAAAGGCTGCAGCCATCATGAGAATATAAATAATTACGCCCAAAATCCAAAGAACTTCCCGTGGCGCTTTGTATGAACCATAATATAGACCACGGAAAATATGGATATAAACGGCCAAGAAGAACATCGATGCGCCATTTGCATGGATGTAGCGAATAAGCCAACCATAATTAACGTCGCGCATAATGTGCTCGACTGATGCAAAAGCAAAGTCGATATGCGGCGTATAATGCATCGCCAAAATAATGCCTGTGACGATTTGTGTGATCAAACAAAATGTAAGAATACCGCCAAAAGTCCACCAATAGTTCAAGTTTTTAGGTGTTGGGTAATCAACGAAACTGTCATGCGCTAACCGTAGAATTGGCAAGCGCGTATCAAGCCATTTTGTGAAACCTGACTGTGGATTATATGTGCTTTCACCGCTCATGCTTCACGTCTCCTTAACCGACTTTAATGCGTGTATCATTGACGAAATTATAGGGAGGGATCTCCAAATTCTTAGGCGCAGGCCCTTTGCGAATCCGCCCTGACGTATCATAATGAGATCCGTGACACGGGCAGAACCAACCATTAAAGTCGCCAGCCTGACCAAGTGGCACGCAACCCAAATGTGTACAAATACCAACCATAATCAGCCACTCATCTTTTTGAACGCGCTCCACGTCATTTTGTGGATCAATAAGATTGGCATTATCATCATTGCGTGCTGTCGCAATTTCCCCATCAGTCCGGCGACGGATAAAGACCGGCTTACCGCGCCACATCACTGTGATGCTTTGCCCAACATCAACCCCATCCAAATCAACTTCAATTGAGGCCAAAGCCTTAACTGACGCATCAGGATTCATTTGGTCGATTAAAGGCCAAACAATACTGGCAGCTCCAACTGCAGCAAAAGCTCCCGTTGCTAAGAAAAGAAAATCCCTACGATTTGGATCGTTTTCAGTCTCTGGCGCAGATGACATAGTGCACTCCGTGATTAGTGATATTTGAATTTCTTATACAGGATATCCTCACCAACGCAAAGGTAGCAATCGCAGAGTATTATATGTGTGGCAGAGTGCCGCAATTTAGAGGAAAAAATGGTGCTTTTTGAGGGTCATAGCTTTGTTCAAATACAAGAAATGTGCCTCTCTCCTCTTAAACTAATAAAGAACCCCTCGCCGCTCACATATTTTAGGCAATTTGCAGAAGACTAGGAAAAGAATAAAAGAATCAATTAATCCGATAACCAAGCTGCGACGCCGATATGATGCTTAGCCAATATAACGCCTCTATTTTGATTTTGCTTTAAAGAGATGCAGGCACTCCCCAAGGCCATTAGAACTCATCAAATAATTCTAAGAATTCAGCCCGTCTAGCTTATTGTCAGCTCGGAAGAAGTGCATAGAAGAGCAAAAGCAACCCGAGGCTATTGACCGCATCGCCAGAATTAAACCGATGGTGTATTATATTCTAAGATAATAAAGAAGTGAGGGCATGCAACACCATGACAATGGATTTAGAACAAAAGAAAAAACAAGCTTCCGATTGGTTTGCCCAAGTTCAAACCACACTCTGTGAACGTATTGAAGCGCTTGAACCCAATGGCGCCCGTTTTGAACGCAAAGCATGGAAACGCGGTGATGGAACGTTAGACCAAGGCGGCGGCACGATGGCGATGCTCAATGGTGAAACCATTGAAAAAGCAGGTATTCATTTTTCAGAAGTTTATGGTGAATTTTCACCAGAATTCCGAAAACAAGTCGATGGCGCAGAAGAAGACCCCCGCTTTTGGGCCGCGGGCGTGTCTGTCATTGTTCATCCCAAAAACCCTCATGCGCCAACGGCGCACATGAATACGCGCATGGTGGTTACAACCAAAAATTGGTTTGGCGGTGGCGGCGATTTAACCCCTATGCTCGATGCCGCAAGGCGACAAGACCATGCAGATACAATCGATTTTCATAAATCATACCAAACAGCATGTGATAGACATGACGCATCATATTACGCCACGTTTAAGGATGAATGTGATCGCTATTTTTATCTACCCCACCGAAATGAAACACGCGGCACAGGCGGTATTTTTTATGATCACTTAAACTCTGGCGACTGGGAGGCTGACTTTGCCTTTACCCAAGATGTCGGACGCGCCTTCATTGATATTTATCCAGAAATTATTAAACGCCGCTATCAAACTGAATATGGCCAGGCAGAACGAGAAGAACAGTTAAAACGCCGCGGACGCTATGTCGAATTCAATCTTCTCTATGACCGCGGGACTATGTTTGGGCTTAAAACCGGCGGTAATATAGAGAGCATTTTGTCTTCCATGCCACCGCTCGTCATGTGGCCCTAGCGCCCAGAAGAGAATTTTTAGCCTTTTGGATCGAGACCCGACACTTGCTCAAGCAGCTGAGCCCGAGTGAGCGTAAAATGTGAGCCAACCCATTGGGCCTCAACCTTTGTAAAAGCCTCCCCCAAACGCGGCCCTTCAACGAAGCCATGATCCAAAAAATCTTGGCCTGTCAGTGGAAAGACAGGGCGTTGCCAGCTGTTTATTATATCCAAAGTTTTTTGGGCATTTTGAGGCATATCATCATGCGTGACCCAAAGATAAATGAGTTGGTCAATCACTGCGCCTACACCTTTATAGTAACAGAGCTCAAAAAGACGCTCAAGCGACCCCAAAGCATCTAAAACCGATTGCCGGAACACACCATCCCATAATTGTTTTAGGCGCGCTGTCTCAGCATTGGTCAAACACACAGCAGTCCGAAGTTTTGCAACATCCTGCGCCCGTACTAATAAAGCGCCCAACCGAAAAACAGCAACGCCATCCACCTTAATATTGTTGAGTACGCTTAACTTGCTGACATCGGCAACTTGCTCAACGCACAACATATTGGTCAAGAAACCATATTGTTGAAAAAACACCAATGCGTCATCGGCATTGGGTAACGCCAAAATTTTAAACAATTCATCGCGTATACGTTCGCGAGACAGTGTCGCCAACTGGTCCTTAAACTGCAGACATGCCGCAAGCCCATCTGCGTCAATATCATCTTCTGGGGTCAACTTAAAATGAAACCGGAAAAATCTTAGAATACGCAAGTAATCTTCCTGAATGCGTTGATCGGCCCGACCAATAAAACAAATTTTGCGTTGCTTTAAGTCAGACAAACCACTTTGCCCAACAGCTTCAAGCGGATCATAGACATGCCCCAAAGCATCTACATAGAGGGCATTAATGGTTAAATCACGGCGCTTGGCGTCTTCAAGCCAATCATTCGTGAAAGCCACATTGGCGTGACGCCCATCTGTTTCAATGTCTTTACGCAATGTCGTTATTTCAAAAGCATGAACGAGACCTGCCGCATCAACCAAATGAAGTGTAACCGTTCCATGTAACAAACCCGTTGGAATACACGT
>CBFHJI010000017.1:0-27981 GCA_965656255.1 Alphaproteobacteria bacterium | reverse complement strand
TCAGCAAAAACGGATACAACATCGCCCATTTATGGCATGCCGATACTTGATGTAGAGCGTGCTGGAACTGTCTTGTTTATCAAGCGCGGTATGGGATCTGGCTATGCTGGCGTCGAGAATGAATTGTTCTTCCGTGACAATACAATGATGCTCTTTGCGGATGCCAAGAAGATGGTAGAAAATATCATCAAGGCTTTCTAGCCGATGATGAAACATATTTATCAGTAAATATGCCCAAACAGAAAAAGCACCCCAAGGGGTGCTTTTTTTATTTCTTTATTTCTGAAGTCTTTTTTTAATAAAAAAGAGCGCGACAATGGCGCAAAGCGCAGAAATTAATATTTGCGCTTACCGATAACGGCACCTTCACGAATCGCTGCTTTGCGGGCGAGCTTGCGAACACGGCGAACCGATTCTGCTTTTTCACGCGCACGTTTTTCGGATGGCTTTTCAAAAGCATTGCGGAGCTTCATTTCGCGGAAAACGCCTTCACGCTGAAGTTTTTTCTTCAGAACTTTATAAGCCTGATCGACGTTATTATCTCTTACTGATACTTGCACTGTGTATCAACTCCATTCTATTCGTTGGACATGATGTCATATGTAGGTTTGAATTAGCAAACCCGGGACCATATGTCTAGCCCTGAGACTTGTTTTTCGTCATCTTTAAGCCCATATTGTGCTCATGGATATGGAAAACCCTCTCGAGCGCATTAAGGCTCAGATTTTAGACGCGGCATTGCCTGACATCGTCTTTGACGGCTGGCATGAACGCCTCATCTCTGACGCGGCAGCAAAATGTGGTGTCAGTAGGTCTGATGCGCTTTTGGCTTTGCCAAATGGGGTTAATGACCTTCTGGCCTATTATTTTGCGCGTGGGGATGAGCGAATGCTAACGCGTTTGAATGAGTTACCTTATCCCGAAAAAATTCGCACACGCATTACAGACGCTGTGCGCGCGCGCATTGAGGTGGATGAAGAGAGTAAAGAGGTCTTTAGGCGTGCCATTGCAGCATTAAGCCTGCCGTCACGCGCCAGTTTGGCCATAAGGGTCAATTACAAGACGGTTCATGCGATATGGCGTTGGGCGGGCGATACGTCCACAGATTATAATTTTTATACCAAACGCGCTATTTTAACCGGTGTCTTGGCCAGTACACGTTTATGCTGGTTGGCTGATGACAGTGAAGCCTATGAGGCGACTTGGGGCTTCCTTGATCGGCGAATTGATAATGTCATGTCATTTGAGAAAACGAAGGCACGCGCGGTTAAGATGGGTACAAAAGCAAGCGGCCTGATAGAAGATGGTTTAAAGGCGCTCTCAAATTTACGATATGGGACCGGTCACTAGCGGGTTTGCGTGAAAGGGCTTGTCCGATTGACATGCCCCATTTTACGACCTGGTTTGGCCTCTTGTTTTCCATAGAGATGAATGTGGCAGTTTGGTTCACTGGCGAGAGATAACCAATTATTTATCTCATCTCCCAACAAGTTTTCCATTTCAACATTGCTATGGCGAATGGCGCTACCCAGTGGCCATGCGGAAATTGCGCGTATGTGTTGAGTAAATTGACTAGTGGCCGCTGCATCCATTGTCCAGTGCCCCGAATTATGCACACGGGGGGCTATTTCATTTACGATCAGCTTTTGATCCGCAATAAATAATTCAATAGCCAGTACGCCAATATAATCGAGTGCTGTGGCAATCTTATGCGCGATCTGCTGGGCGTTTTGTTGGAGATCGACTGACATATTTCCGGGCACTCGACTATGGCGCAATATATGATTTTCATGGCTATTTTCGGTTGGATCATAACACGCGATATTGCCCTCATAATCGCGGGCGATGATGACCGATATTTCGCTTTGAAATAAAACCAGCCCTTCCAGAATAGCCGGCTGAGCATTTAACTCGGCATAAATTTCATCAATATTTGATGTTGGTGATAAGCGCCATTGGCCTTTTCCATCATAGCCAAAACGTCGTGTTTTTAAAATGCCGTTGCCGCCAAGTGTGTCGAGTGCTTTGACCAGATCGTCGCGAGATGTAATGTCAAAAAATTGAGCAACATCAATGCCTTGGTCTTGAATGAAGGTTTTTTCAAGCCAGCGATCTTGGGCAATCCCCAGTGCCTTTGGTGCAGGTGCGACGGGTCTAAATGTGTTTAGAAAATGAGCTGTATCCTGCGGAACGTTCTCAAATTCATAGGTAATTGCATCAACACTCTCAGCAAATGCTTTGAGTGCCTTTTGATCTGAGTAATCGGCACAGGTAAATTCGGGGGCAACCTGAGCGGCCGGACAGTCAGGTTCGGGACAGTAAATATGGACCAAAAAGCCTAATTCAGCCGCAGACTGGGCCATCATGCGGCCAAGTTGTCCGCCACCTAATATGCCAATGCGAGCGCCTGGTGCGAGCGGTTTAAGCGTCACGCGGGGTCTCTTCTACGTTTGAGGTTTGCTGCGCGCGCCATGAATGGAGACGTATTGAAAGCTCGGGGTCTGTGGTGGCTAGCATAGCTGCAGCTAGTAATGCTGCGTTAATAGCCCCTGCGCGGCCAATGGCGAGCGTTCCAACGGGAATCCCTGCGGGCATTTGGACGATCGAAAGAAGTGAATCTTGTCCAGACAGCGCTTTACTTTCGACAGGCACACCGAGGACAGGAAGAGCTGTAAGGGCTGCTGTCATGCCGGGAAGGTGTGCTGCTCCCCCGGCACCTGCGATAATGAGCTTTAAACCTCGGTCTTCGGCAGTTTGCGCATAGTCATAGAGACGCTTGGGTGTTCGGTGCGCAGAAACAATGCGTGTTTCATGCGCAATCTCGAGTTTGTTAAGGGTCTCGCTCGTGTGCTTCATGGTTTCCCAGTCAGACTGACTGCCCATGATAATGCCGATGACGGGTGATTGTGCCAACTTATCGCCTCCAAATGCGTCTTATAGATAGACGGCCGATCAGTTTCAAAAAATATTTATATATGTTCGCGGAACGAAATAAAAGCAAAAGAGAGGATAAATAGGGTTTAAATCGTATTTTTAACCGATTTAAGGGGTCAATCACCGATTCTAAGGATTGTGGCCCTATACAAAAAAACGGCGACCGAAGCCGCCGTTTGATATGTATGTGCAAAGCTAAGAGCTTTCGCCGTCTTATTCGCTTTTATTAAAGTTACCAAAAACGTCATCTGCCGTTAGATTGCTGCGCACTTCTGGCTCTTGATATAAGTCAACGGTTGGTTGGACTTCTGCGGTTGTTACGTCGGCATCTTGAAGGACAGCACCGGTTAAGCCTGCGGCCTTTGCTTCGGCTTTACGGATGCGCTCAAGGCGTTTGGCTGCTTTAGCAACCTCGGCATCAAGCTCCATTTGTTTGCATAAGCCTAAAGACACGGGGTCAACAGGTTTGATATTTGGCATGTTCCAATGGGACCGATCACGTACGGTTTCAATTGTTGATTTTGTAGTGCCAACGAGGCGGCTAATTTGCGCGTCGTTGAGCTCAGGGTGATTGCGAAGCAACCAAGCAATTGCATCTGGACGCTCTTGGCGTTTTGATAAGGGGGTATATTTGGCCCCTTTGCGAGGTTTTGCTTCTGGAATAACGCGCTTACTGGTTGCGATTGCTAGGATCGCGGTCGGGTCAAGCTGACAGCGTTCAATTTCTTCACGCGATAATTGGCCATTGTTAATTGGGTCAAGGCCTTTGATTCCGCTGGCTACATCACCATCAGCGATACCACGTACCTCGAGTGGGTGAAGACCGCAAAAAAGCGCTATTTGATCAAATGTAAGCGCAGTGTTTTCGATGAGCCATACGGCCGTTGCTTTTGGCATGAGTAGAGTAGACATGATTTCTCCTTATGTCGGATTGTCTTTAGACAAACTGACCAGAACCTAGAATTTAGGGAATAACCCTGTATAGGCTGAAATAAGCTCTGAGAAAAGCCTTTTTTAAAGCGTGCAATCAAGAATAATTTTACCTATGTGAACGCTGGTCTCCATACGATTATGGGCAGCTCCTGCTTGGCTTAATGGAAAAACTTGATCAATAACCGGCTTGATACTTGATTCTATATGAGGCCAGGCATTTTTCGCCACGCATTTTGTTAATCGGGTTTTTTCTTCAATGGCACGTGCGCGCAATGTGGAGCCTGTTAATGTAAGATTTTTGAGCATAACAGGCATGAGGTCGATTTCTACCTTAGAGCCGTTTAAGAATGCAATATTAACGATGCGTCCCCCGCGTGCGGCACATGCGATGTTTCGGGCGACATAGTCTCCGCCCACCATATCCAAAATAACATCAGCACCCACACCATTTGTTAGGTTTCCAACGGCTTCTACAAAGTCTTGGGTTTTGTAGTTAATGGCATGGTTTGCTCCTAAGCTCATACAGGCCTGACACTTATCATCAGAACCAGCAGTGGTGATAACCGTTGCGCCGGCTTGCTTGGCCATTTGAATTGCGGTTGTCCCAATACCACTGGTTCCGCCATGAATGAGCAGTGTGTTGCCCGCTTCAAGACGAGCGCCTTCAAAAACATTGGCCCAGACTGTAAAAATCGTTTCGGGCAGGCTGGCGGCCTCAATCAGGCTCATATTTTCCGGAATCGGCAGGGCGTGGTCCTCATGTACAGTTGCAAATTCAGCATATCCACCTCCAGCAACAAGTGCTGCAATGCGATCACCAATTTGCCAACGTGTTACATGATCTCCCAAAGCAACAACGGTGCCCGAGAATTCTAACCCCATAATGTCAGAGGCACCAGGAGGTGCCGGGTAAAAGCCAAGTCGCTGGTAACAGTCGCCACGATTAACCCCAGCTGCCCCAACCGCAACAAGCACCTCATATGCGCCAGGCGATGGCACAGGGATATGATCAATATAGAGACTATCTGCTG
The DNA here is from genome assembly GCA_965656255.1 of Alphaproteobacteria bacterium. Lineage (GTDB taxonomy): Bacteria > Pseudomonadota > Alphaproteobacteria > RS24 > RS24 > JAYODZ01. The sequence goes on along the minus strand of CBFHJI010000017.1, from coordinate 23,083 downwards.
TGCGCGTTTCACCGATTTGAATAGCGCGCATTTTTGTTGGAAGGTCAAAAACTTGGTCCGACATGATGATGTATCCTTTTCACAGTATTATATTTTACTTAAACTGCTCTCAATGCGATTGGCAATATGGAGTAATGGAATGGATGATCTTGAACCACAGAAAATGTCTGATACGCTCAAACAACTCATTGGCGAGGATTTGAGCCGATTAAGCATTGATGAGCTAAGCGAACGTATTGAGGTTCTAAGCCATGAAATTGAACGGATTAAGCAAGTGTTAGATAACAAAAAGGGCTCCCACGCTGACGCAGAAGCCCTTTTTAAAATGTAGATTTTCTTTAGCTTAGCTAATAAAGCCGTCGAATTTTTTATTGAATCGGCTGACGCGGCCGCCGCGGTCAAGGAGCGTTTGAGCGCCCTTGGTCCAAGCTGGATGCGTTGTTGGGTCGATATCAAGGGTCAAAGTCGTGCCTTCTTCACCATAAGTGGAGCGCGTTTGATATGTAGATCCATCATTCATGACAACTGTGATCATGTGATAGTCTGGGTGAATGTCTTTTTTCATCGGTATATATCCGTTAAAGCATGATTGAGGGCGTTTAATAGACGAAGATGGCCAGATAGGCAAGCCCGATCGGGACAATTTGGAACAAAAAGAGGCAAAATGTCTCTACCACTTCAGAATTTTAATTGTTTGTGGTTTTGTGGGAGCGGGGCTGTTATAAGGTCGTCGAAAGTATAGGTCATGACACAATCAGCACAATCAGGCGTTCAGCAAGAGAATTTATCACTCGAAGACCAGGCGCTTCGGCGCGCAAAGTCTCGTACGCTTAAGCCTTTAAGGGCACTCGCACCATTTATCTTAAAATATCCATATATGTTACTGGGGGCATTTATTGCTCTCATTTGCGCGACCTTATCGACATTGGTTCTGCCCATTGCTGCGCGTTTTGTCATTGATGGCGGTTTTTCTGGGACGGACAGCGCTGTTATTGATCAATATTTTTTAGCTATGATCATTGTTGCGGGCGCCTTGGGCGTTGCCAGCGCGACGCGTTTCTTCTTTGTGAGTTGGATAGGGGAGCGGGTAACGGCCGATCTGCGAAATGACGTTTATGCTCATATTACGCGCCTTAGCCCAGCATTTTTTGAAACAACGCGCACCGGAGAGGTTTTGTCGCGTCTCACGGCTGACACGGTCTTGATTAAAACTGTCGTTGGTTCATCTGCCTCGATTGCACTACGTAATTTATTTATGTTTGTCGGGTCGGCTGGGATGTTGGTCTATACAAGCCCTAAATTGAGTATGATGGCGGCGCTCGCCCTTCCAGCCATTATTGTGCCAGTGATTGGCTTTGGTCGATTGGTTCGGCGGTTGTCGCGTGATAGTCAGGATCGTTTAGCAGATACCAGTGCCCATGCCGCTGAAACACTCTCCGCTATGCAAGTGGTGCAAGCCTTCACCCATGAAAAGGTCGACCGCGATCGGTTTAGTTTGGCTGTCGAGCAGTCGTTTTGGGTTGCTAAGCGTCGCATCATCGCTCGATCAATTCTCACAGCGGTTGCGATTGTTCTCGTTTTCTCTGGTGTTGTTGGGCTCTTATGGGTTGGTGCGCATGATGTTTTATCGGGCACGATGACGGGTGGGGTGTTAAGCCAGTTTGTGCTTTATGCTGTTTTATGCGCCACATCTATTGGCGCTTTATCAGAAGTTTGGGGCGATATTCAACTGGCCGCTGGGGCGACAGAGCGCTTGGTAGAACTGCTTGAAGAAATCCCCACGATTGCTGCCCCAGAACATCCCTTGCATCTGCCGCATCCGGTACAGGGCATGATTTCGTTTAAGAACGTGCAGTTCAACTATCCCTCACGCCCAGACCAAGCTGCCCTCAAAGATTTTTCTCTTACCGTTAACCCTGGCGAAACTGTTGCGCTTGTCGGCCCTTCGGGAGCTGGTAAGTCAACCGTATTTCAGCTTTTGCCGCGGTTTTATGATCGTCAGCAAGGCGAGATATTCGTTGATGGTGTAGACGTGATGGCACTTGATCCCACCGAATTACGTCAATCGCTATCGAGCGTTCCACAAGAAACCGTTATTTTTGGCATGTCGGTTTTGGACAATATTCGATTTGGGCGCCCGGACGCGACGCAAGCCGAGGTTGAGGCGGCGGCACAAGCCGCGCATGCAGCTGAATTTATTGAGGCTTTACCGCATGGCTATCTAAGCCCCTTGGGCGAGCGCGGCGTTAACTTGTCTGGCGGACAACGTCAACGGCTTGCAATTGCGCGAGCTATTTTGCGCGATGCCCCGATTTTACTTTTGGATGAAGCAACCAGTGCCCTCGATGCTCAAAGTGAGCGACTTGTTCAGGATGCCCTAGCACATTTGATGAAGGGGCGGACGACACTTGTCATTGCCCATCGCCTGGCGACGATTTTACAGGCAGATCGCATCGTGGTTATGGATCAAGGGCGAGTTGTTGCAAGTGGCACGCATGAAAGCTTGATAAAGGCGGGCGGTCTTTATGGGAAATTAGCCAAGCTTCAGTTTGGACAAAAAGCAGCTGAGTAAAGGAATGATTCAGGCTTTATCCTTGAGGCTTTTTAGCGTTCGAGGCATTTCCCGAGAGCGTCATACATAGATTCATTAGCCGCGATAATATTTCCGCTATCTAAAAACTTACCGCTTAAATCAATATCACTGACCATGCCGCCGGCTTCACGCACAATCACAATGCCTGCTGCCATATCCCAAGGCTGTAAAGCGCGATCCCAATATCCATCAAGGCGACCTGCGGCAACGTAAGCCAGGTCAAGGGCGGCGGAACCAAAGCGGCGAATGCCAGCAACTTTTGGCATGAGCGTATTCATGTCTTTAACGAATTTCTCGGGGTCTGATCGTCCCTGGTGTGGAATGCCGGTTGCAAATAATGACTCTGACATTTTGGTGCGCGATGACACGCGGATACGCTTATTATTCAGATAAGCGCCCGTTCCGCGCTCTGCATTGTAAACTTCGTCAGTGACGGGGTTATAGATTAACCCGGCAACCAATACACCATCGCGTTCAAGGCCGATTGAGATGGCAAAATGGGGTATGCCATGAAGAAAGTTTGTTGTTCCGTCTAATGGATCGATGATCCAACGGTGTGTCTTGTCCTGGCCTTCAATGAGGCCATTTTCTTCCATTAAAAACCCATAACCCGGGCGAGCTCGGCTCAGCTCTTCAAATAGTGTTTTTTCCGCTTTGAGGTCGGCATTGGAAACAAAATCGCCGGGTCCCTTGCTGGAGACTTGTAGATTTTCAATTTCACCAAAGTCTCGGCGAAGATTTCGTGCTGCTTTTTCAGCAGCACCAATCATAACATTCATGACGGGGGATTGATGCGCCATTAATCAGCCCGCCTTAAATATGTGAGCTCTTCAGTATCGACAACGATTTTATCGCCTGTGCCAACAAAGGGTGGCACCATCACCCGCACACCATTATCGAGTATTGCTGGTTTATATGATGAGGTTGCTGTTTGGCCTTTAACAACAGGTTCAGTCTCGGAAATCTCAAGGGTCACTTGGGCGGGTAGGCGGATGCCAATTGGCATGCCTTCGTGGTCTTCAACCACCACCATCATTCCGTCTTGCAAGAAGCTTGCACGCTCGCCAACGAAATCTTTAGCAAGCTCGATTTGTTCGTATGAATCTGTGTCCATGAAGGTCAGCATGCCATCAACTTCATAGAGATATTGATAATCTCTTTGCTCCAAGCGCGCCCGTTCAACGGTTTCTGAGGAGCGAAAGCGCTCATTCAGTTTAGTGGATGTGACCAAGTTTTTGAGTTCAACTTGAGCAAATGCGCCCCCTTTTCCGGGTTTAACATGCTGGACTTTAACCGCAACCCAAAGTGCATCATTGTGTTTAATGACAATGCCTGGGCGAATTTCATTTCCGTTAATCTTCATTGTCGTACCTTTTGCAGAACAGTTTCAGTCTGATAGCACTCAATCTTCCAAAAAACAAAGACTAAGAATGCGGTTTTGGTTTATTTGGCTTTCTCAAAGAGAGCATTGAACTCTTTAACAGCTTGAGCAGGACCACTATCATGTCCCCATATACCATTGCTGACAGCAAGAAAATCTGCGCCAGCAGTGATAAGGACTGATGCGTTTTGTGTTGTGATGCCGCCAATCGCAACGCAAGGCAATGTGGCAACTTCCTGCCACCAGCTTAAGATTTCGGGCTCACATTGGCTGGATGTTTGTTTGGTTATTGTATTAAAAAATGCACCAAAGGCGACATAATCGGCATCATCTTCTCCGGCTAACATCGCTAAATGACGCGAGTTATGACAAGTGACGCCGACGATTTTATTGTTTCCAAGAAGCTGACGCGCCTCTTTACACGGCATATCATTTTGTCCGATATGGCAACCATCTGCTTGAGTTTGTATGGCTAGATCAGGGCGGTCATTTAAAAGAAATGCAACATCATATTTTTGCGTGATTGGAATGAGTTTCTCGCAAGCACGTAAAATATCATCATCGCTTAGCGGGGTGGTGTCATCGGATTTTAAACGGAGCTGAAAGCTCGCAACATCACCAGCGTCTAATGTTTGTTGAAGAGTTTTTGCAAAAGACTCGAGCTCTATGCGCGGCGGACTAATAATGTAGAGACGACATTTCGACATTTATTGCCCAGTTTGGCCACGGTGGCGTAATTTATGGTCAGCAAGAACACATGCCATCATTGCTTCTCCAACAGGTACGGCGCGAATGCCAACACAGGGGTCATGTCGCCCTTTGGTGATAATGTCATGCTCTTTGCCGGCTTCATCAATTGTTTTACGCGGGGTTAAAATAGAAGATGTTGGTTTAACCGCGAAGCGCACAACAAGGTCTTGTCCAGTCGAAATACCACCTAAAACACCACCGGCATTATTGCTTAAAAATTCTGGGCCTGTTTCACCGGCGCGCATCTCATCGGCATTTTCTTCACCGGATAGGCTGGCAGCCTCAAATCCATTGCCAATTTCAACACCTTTGACGGCATTGATGCTCATCATAGCGGCTGCAAGGTCTGTGTCGAGTTTAGCGTATATGGGCGCTCCCCAGCCAGCAGGCACACCGCGTGCGATCACTTCAATGACAGCGCCACAAGAAGAGCCTGCTTTACGGACGCCATCAATATAGGTTTCCCACTCTTTTGCTGCGACAGGATCTGGGCACCAAAAAGGATTTTGCGCTATTTCGTTCCAATCCCAGCGGTTGCGGTCAATCTTATGCGGTCCCATTTGGACCAAAGCGCCCGTGATCGTAATTCCGTCTAGAACTTTGCGCGCAATACCGCCTGCGGCAACCCGCGCCGCCGTTTCACGGGCTGATTGCCGGCCGCCCCCTCGATAGTCACGAATGCCATATTTTGCTTGATAGGCATAATCGGCATGACCTGGGCGATATTTGTCTTTTATATCGCCATAGTCTTTCGAGCGCTGATCTGTGTTTTCGATTAGAAGCTGAATGGGTGTGCCGGTTGTGACTTGGGCGCCGGTTTCTGGATCCATGAAAACGCCTGAGAGAATTTGGACTTGGTCCGGCTCTTGGCGTTGTGTTGTAAACCGATTTTGCCCTGGCCGGCGTTGGTCTAGCCAATGTTGGATCTCGTCTTCGGTAATAGCGAGCCTTGGCGGTGCTCCATCGACGACACAGCCAATGGCTTTGCCGTGGGATTCACCCCATGTCGTTACGCGAAATAAGTGGCCGAATGTATTATGCGACATGACCGCACTTAGTCCTCTTCAACAATTGTCATGCCCGTGGCATTGTAGCCAGCATCGACATGGTGATTTTCGCCAGTTACCCCAGACCCGAGATCTGAGAGTAGATAAAGGGCAGAGTTTCCGACTTCTTCAATTGTCACATTACGACGAAGGGGAGCGTTTTCCTCACTCCAATTTAGCATCATTCGCATGCCAGAAATGCCAGCTGCAGCGAGAGTTTTGATTGGGCCTGCTGAAATTGAGTTTACGCGAATATTTTTGGGGCCTAAATCTGCAGCGAGATATCTAACGCTTGCTTCGAGTGCGGCCTTGGCAACACCCATCACATTGTAGTGAGGGATTACTTTTTCGGCACCATAATAGGATAGAGTGACCATAGACCCGCCATCAATCATGAGAGCCTCAGCCCGTTTGGCGATGGCTGTGAAAGAGTAACAGGAAATATTCAAACTCATTTGAAAATTGGCTGGGGATGTGTCGACATAACGGCCAGCAAGTTCGTCTTTATCAGCAAATGCGATGGCATGAACGATGAAATCAATTTTGCCCCATTTTTCTTTTAAGACAGCAAATACATTATCCATGCTTGCCTCGTCGGTTACATCACAAGGTAAGATGATCGAACTATTGACGCTTTCTGCTAATGGCGTTACACGGCGTTCGAGAGCTTCGCCTTGATATGTAAAAGCGATTTCAGCGCCAGCATTTGCGCAAGCTTGGGCAATGCCCCAAGCAATCGAGCGTTTGTTTGCGACGCCCATAATAAGTCCGCGTTTGCCTTGCATGAGTTGTGTCATAATAACCCCCGTAAAAAGTAATTTCTATGGTATAAACTGGGTTGCCGATAATGCCCAGCGTTGTTTTTATGTTGTCATTGAAGATTTAAACTATTTGAGCTTCTGACGATATCGGTGTGCAAGCATTTGTGATAAATCATCAGATTAAGGAAATAATTTATGGCTGAAGAAACATTCCTATTAGATTTTGATCATCCGCCCGCGGATCCTTTTCCTTTGTTTAATCGTTGGTTCGGTGACGCTGAGGCTCATGAAATAAATGATCCTAACGCCATGTCATTGGCAACTGTTGATGAAGCTGGCTTGCCCAATGTGCGCGTTGTTCTGCTGAAGGGCCACGATACGCGAGGCTTTGTTTTTTATACAAATTTAGAGAGTCAAAAAGGCCAAGAAATAGAAGCTCATGCGCAAGCAGCGCTCAATTTCCATTGGAAATCGCTGCGACGGCAAATTCGGTTGCGCGGGCATTTAGAAGCGGTGAGCGATCAAGAGGCAGATGATTATTATCATTCTCGTCCCCGGCAAAGCCAGCTTGGGGCTTGGGCGTCTGAGCAGTCGCGCCCGGTTGAGAATAGGGTGGCGCTAGAGCATGCTTTTAAAGAGATTGAGAATAAATATAAAAATGAAGAGATTATTCCGCGACCGCCGCATTGGTCTGGCCGTCGTCTTGTGCCGAGCATGATTGAGTTTTGGGAAGATGGGGCGCATCGATTGCATAATCGGGTCCGCTATCAACGCGATGGTTCTGCGTGGACTGTCCAACGGCTTTATCCCTAAATATCATCATGAATAGTAAGAATGAAATATTAGAACGTGGCGCCAATGATTTGGCTCATAAAAGTCGGCAAATACAACTCGCGAGCAGTTTGGCAGTCATAGTTGCGCTCTCCTTGATTGGTCTTAAAACCTATGCCTGGCTCGCTACCGGCTCTATTGCCTTGCTTGGATCCTTATTTGACTCCGTGTTGGATTTTAGCATTTCATTTATTAACTTTTTTGTGGTTCGCCATGCTCTCACGCCGGCAGATGATGAGCATCGTTTTGGGCATGGTAAAGCTGAGGCTTTGGCCGCGCTTGCGCAAGCTCTGGTTATTTCGGTTTCGGCTATTTTATTAATCATGCAATCGGTCGATCGTTTCTTTAATCCGCAGCCAATTTCTCATGGTGTGATTGGTATTGTCGTGATTGTGATAGCTATTGTGGCCACGCTTGGGCTTGTATTTTTTCAACGAAAAGTGGCGAAGAGCACCGGATCACTCGCGATATCAGCAGATTCTGCGCATTATGAAGCTGACCTTTACATGAATTTAGCGGTTATCTTGTCTTTGGTTTTAACGATTTATGCGGACTTTTCTTTAGCTGACCCGATTTTGGGGGGTGTTGTTGCGTTAATGCTTTTAATGAGTGCGCGCGAGATCTTGGCTAAATCAAGCAAACAATTAATGGACCATGAAGCCAATGATGAGACGCGCGGCAATATAGAAGCTATTATTGGAGCTCATCCTGAGGTGCGCTCATTTCATGATTTACGGACGCGCCATTCAGGAACCCAACTCTTTATACAAGCCCATATTGAGCTCGACGGAGAGATGAGTTTGTTTCGCGCCCACGAGATTGCTGAAGAGGTCGAGGCCGCTTTATTGATGCAATACCCTGGCGCCGATGTGATTTTACACCAAGATCCCGAAGGCTATGACGCTTAAGTGTAAATACTGAGCTTAACAGCATAGAGTCTCTAAACTTTTGGCTCTTTAAACGTTTGGCGGTCATAACTCGGCGGTTTGATTTTCCGTTTCTCAAACATTGTTTAACCCTCAAATCCCGGTGGAATAAGTTGCTGGTAACCTATGGTTTCAAGCATGGCTGCCACTGCGAGTGGAGTTTTGTCTTCAAAGGGTGGGCCAATGATTTGCATGCCAAAGGGGAGGCCGTCAGAGGCAAGACCTAAAGGCACCACGGTTGCGGGTAAGCCGCATGATGTCGCAACCCCAGGCCATATGGCATTATCATTATAGTCCCGGTCATTGCCATCAACGCGCATCCGACGTCCTGCAAAATCTTTGTCTTGGGTGTGCGGAAGTGCTGTCGTGGGGCTTACGGGGCAGAATAAAACATCGATTTGTTCAAAGAGTGCCATCCAATTTTTTAAGTATTGAGCCGTTTGTTCTTTAGCGCGCAGCCATTCGGTGTGAAGTGTTTGATTGCGCGGGCCAGATGACATGGCTGCATTTAATAAAAATCTATAGAGATTAGTGTGTTCCTCGAGGTCAAATGGAGGCTTGATGGGGATAATCTTTGCGCCTTGCTTTGTTAGCGCTTTGGCCGCGTTTTCGATCTCTGTTGCGAATTGATTGGAGACGGTGCAATAGGGGTCATCTGCCCAAAGGCCGATGCGGAGATTGCTTGGCGTTTGGGCTCTTGGGCCCTGGAGCGCTAAAGAAAAAGCCGATGCCAATAGGCGTTCGGGGCCTGCCGTGAGGTCAAGCAAGAGAAGCAGATCTTCAACAGAGCGCGCTAAAGGCCCGACAACGTTCATGTCACTGCCGCGTTGTGCGCCATGGGCTGGTGGAACATGGCCCTTTGTTGGAATGATATCCAGGCTTGGTTTGTGTCCAAATAGCCCACAATAATGCGCAGGTACACGAATCGAACCACCTATGTCGCTGCCAAATTCGATAGGCGTCATGCCCGCCGATAAAGCCGCCGCGCTTCCGCCTGAGGAGCCTCCCGGTGTATGTTTAATATGCCAGGGGTTATTAGTTGTGCCATGGATTGCGTTATAGCTTTGCCAGTCCGAGCATAAATAAGGTGTATTGGTTTTACCAATAATCAAAGCACCTGCATTCTCCAAGCGTGAGACAACAGTCGCGCTCTGGGTTGAGATTTGCCCTTTAAAGGCAGGAACACCAATGTCGCATGTCATGCCCGTAACTTCAAATGCATCCTTGATTGTCATCGGAACGCCGGCCAGAGGGCCAAGGGTTTCCCCAGCTTTAATTCTGGCATCTATCTGATCAGCATTTTGGCGCGCTTTTTCGTCATCACGAAAAATCACAGCATTTAGGGTGGGATTGAACTTATCGATTCGATCGAGATAGTGCTCGAGAACACTTCGTGCTGTGCGTGTTTGTGTGCGAATGGATGCAGCAATATCTTTTGTTTTGAGTTGATAAATATGAGAGTCAGAATTTGCCAATTTATGCTCCTATGGACTAGCCAGTTCTTATTATATGAGGCAGAATAAATTAATATTTAATTCCATAATGTGTTTAGGGAGAGTGAAATGCAAGGGACAATGCAAGACGTGCCATTATTAGTTAATGGTATTTTAGATCACGCGCTTAATTATCATGGAGAACGAGAAATCGTCTCTCGTCTTGTTGAAGGTTACATTCATCGCGAAACATATGCTGATGCGCATTTGCGTGCACGTAAGCTCTCACAGGGTTTAATCGGGCTTGGCTGTACGCGCGGCGACGTTATTGCAACATTGGCATGGAACACACACCGCCATTTCGAGTCTTGGTATGGCATCACTGGCCTGGGCGGTATTTATCACACTTTGAACCCGCGCCTTTTTCCTGAGCAATTGAGTTACATTATTAACCATGCCAACGATAAAGTGATCATTTCTGACCTTACATTTGTTCCAATTCTTGAGGGAATTGAGGCGGATATTCCTTGTGTGAAGCATGTCATCATTATGTGCGATAAAACGCATATGCCTGAAACGAGCCTTAAAAACGCCATTTGTTATGAAGATTTAGTTGATGCGCAGTCGGGCGATTTTAATTGGGTCAAGGTCAATGAAACCGACCCTTGTGGTTTGTGCTATACTTCTGGCACAACCGGCAATCCTAAGGGTGTGCTTTATTCGCATCGCTCTAACGTTTTGCATACACTCGTCTCTAATTCGACAGACGTGATGGGGCTTCGCAGCGTTGATACGGTGATGCCTGTTGTGCCGATGTTCCATGCAAATGCATGGGGTATTGCTTTTTCTGCACCTGCATCTGGCGCTAAGATTGTTAATCCTGGTGCGAATATGGATGGCGAGAGCATCTATGAGCTTTTAAACAATGAGGGCGTTACCTTTACCGCAGCTGTGCCAACTGTTTGGCTTATGCTGTTGCAGCACCTTGAAGAGAATAAGTTGAAATTGCCTGCATTGAATACGGTCACTATTGGTGGCTCTGCTGTTCCGCGGGTTATGTTAGAAAAATTCGAGCGTGATTATGAAGTTGAAGTTAAGCACGCTTGGGGTATGACCGAGCTCTCGCCATTGGGCACAATTGCGTCATTTAAAGCAGGCATGGAAGATATGAGCTTTGATGAGCAAATGGATATTAAAGTGAAGCAAGGTCGCCCACCTTATCTTGTTGAGATGAAAATCACGGATGATGATGGCAATGAGTTGCCACGCGATGGTAAAGCTTTTGGGCATTTAATGGTTCGCGGTCCATTTATTGTTGGCTCTTATATGAAGGGCGAAGGCGGAGAGATTCTCGATAAGGACGGTTTCTTTGATACCGGCGATGTTGCCACAATTGATGAATTGGGATTCATGCAAATTACCGATAGGTCAAAAGATGTGATCAAGTCCGGCGGTGAATGGATTTCTTCTATTGAGATTGAAAATATCGCAGTTGGTTATGAGGCGGTTGCTGAGGCTGCTGTTATTGGTATTGCTCACCCTAAATGGGATGAGCGCCCCCTTTTGATCATCATTAAGAAGCCAGGTATGGATTGCAGTAAAGAAGATGTATTGAAATATTTGGAAGGCAAAATCGCGAAATGGTGGATGCCTGATGATGTTGTCTTTGTTGATGAAATTCCTCATACGGCAACGGGTAAAATTCAAAAATTAACGCTCCGTGAGCAGTTCAAAGACTTCTCTTTTGCAAGCTAATTATTTGCGAGTTGATAAGTCCATTTAAAGGGAGAAGACAATGACACTCTGGGCAAGCAGGTTAATTTTATTCGCGTGGCCAATTGTTATATTGGCGCTTGCGAGCTTTAGGCTCGATCTTATGAGTTTTAAAGTTCCTTTGCTTGCCGTTGCCTTGGGTGTTCTGCTGGCGGCAATTGGTATTGTTTTGTTAATCCTTGGGCTGCTTCTGGGCGCATTTAAAGGGCAAGCAACATTGTCTTCAGGCGTTGCGGTGATTTATTTTATTGCTGCATTCATTATTGTGGCACCCGCCATTCAAACAATCATGGTCGGAGCATCAGTGCCCCCCATTCATGATATTACAACGGATCCTGACGACCCGCCGATTTTTGCTCATGTCCCGAGCATTCGCAAAGCCAGCGATAATAGTCTCGAACTTGACGCGGGAGTGATTGATCAACAGCGAAAAGCTTATCCAGACTTAGCCGCATTAATACTTTCCCAATCCAAAGCCGAAGCAATGATATTGGTAGCAGATACAGCAACTGCTATGGGTTGGGAAATTGTGCGTCGCGATGAAGAGCAAGGGCAGCTTGAGGCTGTCGCGCAAACGATGATCTTTGGCTTTAAAGACGATATCATCGTGCGTATTCGTGAGACTGACGGGGGCACGCGTGTTGATGTGCGTTCGGCCTCTCGCGTGGGTGTTAGCGATTTGGGCGCAAATGCGGCTCGGATTAAGGCTTATTTGGCAGCGCTTCAAGAAGCTGCCCAATAAGTTCTAGTCCTCCTTGAGGGTGAAGGATGCGTTTAATGTTGGTGGCATTTGTGAGCTGATGACATGACCGCGTTGCACCAAATCTTGCATATGCGCAAAGACTGAAAGTGCGGCGGCTGGATGGAGGCGTTTATCAACGGCTGCATATAAAATGGTCACCATTTCGCGAATATTGGTTTGACCAGATTCAAGCTGCTCGATGATTTGGTTTTCGCGGCCTTTGCGATGTTCGATATAGGCTTTTACAAAATTCTTTGGATCATCAATCACAGGACCATGAGTTGGCATATAGAGGACGTCGTCGCGTTTAAGAAGCTTGTTGAGGGAAGCCATATAATCGAACATAGAGCCATCTGGCGGTGCCACAATGCTTGTTGACCAGCCCATAACATGGTCGCCAGTAAAGAGTGTCTTTTCCTCTTGTAGGGCGTAGCAAATGTGATTGCGCATATGGCCTGGGGTGGTGACTGCTTCGAGGGTCCAGTCATTACCCGCGATGATGTCCCCGTCTTTTACAATATGGTCTGGCCGATAGTTTTCATCTTGATCTTCATCTAATTGAACCTGGCTATCCTCGGCTTGCACCTTAATGGGGGCATGTCCATAAATAGGCGCGCCGGTTTTTTCTTTCAGGGGTGCTGCGGCAGGTGAATGATCACTATGGGTATGCGTAATGACAATATGTGTGATGGTCTCGCCAGGCTCGAGGGCATTGAGAATGGCTTCAACATGATCATCGAGCAGGGGGCCAGGGTCAATCACAGCAACTTGGCCTGTGCCAATAATATAGGTGCCTGTTCCTGTGAAGGTAAAAGCACTTGGGTTATTGGCGATGACGCGACGAATGCGCGGGCTCATGTGAGTCACTTCGCCATAGGTGAAGTCCATTTCAGTTTTGAATGGTATTGCGGACATGTCAAACTCCTCACAGGATTATATACTCAGACACTAGCCCAGTATGGTCTAAATGCCTAGGCATCCCTTTGCGCTATAGGCTGGACAGTTAAGGTTATGATGAACTCTAAGATGATACATGAATGATATCTTTAGGGTCTCAAATAATCCCTAGACCTTTTCAAAATTCTTGTTGCGTCTATCAGTATGAGGTTTAATATTTAAATATGACACAAGATAATCATACTTCTCAAAAATCCAGCACCTTGTCACGTATCGTAAAACTGACGCTGCTGGCCATCATTATATTCCCTGTTGGGTGGCTGCTCTTTTCACCGGTTCCTTTCGATCCATTGCCGCAAACGATTGCGCCAAGCCGAGCTGGCCAAGCGCCCTTTATCAGCAATAATTTGTTGGCGGCAGCAGACAAGGTGACAGTTGGCGAGGGCCCTGAGGGCGTCGCTATTGATGCTCAGGGACGTATCGTAACAGGGTTAGAAGATGGTCGTATTATCCGCCAAGAACGTGATGGGTCGATTAATGTTATTGGAGAGACAGGTGGGCGTCCACTTGGAATGGATTTTGATGCGCGTGGCCGATTGATTATTGCCGATGCTGTAAAAGGTCTTGTCGCTCTCGATAACGGAAATGTAACTGTTCTCGCGGATCGTTTTGACGGTCAGACAATGTTATTTGTCGACGACTTAAGCATTGATGCTCGTGGTCGCATTTGGTTTTCGGATGCTTCACAGCGTTATGGATTTGGACATGATTCGAATGAATTATTTGAGGCATACCCATCAGGACGGCTAATGGTTTTTGACCCAGCGCGAAATAACTTATCAGTTGCCTTAGATAATTTATATTTTGCCAATGGTGTTGCGATTTCAAAAGATCAATCATTTGTTTTGGTAAATGAGACATATGCAGCGCGCGTGACGCGATATTGGTTAGCCGGTCCACGTCGAGGGGAGACGGATGTTTTTATTGATGGCCTTCCGGGCTTCCCGGATAATATAACCGAGGCGCCTAATGGTGACTTTTGGCTATCATTGGTAGCGCCGCGGACATCTTTGACTGACCGTTTGGCCTCAAGTCCTTTTTTCCGGAAGGTGATCTGGCGCTTAACCCAGCTTATTGGCACTGGAGATATCGTACAGGAGCATGTATGGGCGGTTCGCTTATCTCCGGAGGGTGAGGTTAAAGAAGTGCTCGAAGACGCTACAGGGCACCTTAAAATGATGACAAGCGTGCTTGAGCATGAAAATAAGCTCTATTTAGGGAGTTTAACTGAGCCGTTTGTTGGTATTTATGCCCTTGACGATAATAAACTTCAGAATAATTAAAAACGGGACTAGACCGCGCAGGTAAAAATCAGTAACTTCCGACGCGATTGGGGTGTGGCCAAGTGGTAAGGCAGCGGTTTTTGGTATCGCCATGCGCAGGTTCGAATCCTGCCACCCCAGCCATCGTTATACGCTTAACTATATGCGTTTTCCTGGCCGTGCTCTGCGGATCGTATTCTTCACATATTCATTTAAAATCTATCGCTTTATAAGCTTAGGCAAGCAAACCTTGGCAAGCAAACCTTGGCAAGCAAATATACGCAAGTAAAACTGGGTAAAATTGTATTGGTCTTTTTCGCTCTCGCTTGAATCGCTGTCTATCTTAATAAGCGGTCAGACAATTGTGAGAGAGCTGGAAGAGTCTCACATATTTTGGATGAGGCTTTCCAGGTCTTCTATGCGGTAAATACCTTGAGCGTAATTTTTTGCATTTTGTGCATAGAAGGCAGCATTAAAAGCATTTGGTTTTGCGCAATCACGAGTAGCAACAAGTTTTGCCGGGGCGCCAGCAATGATTGAGTTTTCCGGGAAGACAGAATTCTCGGTCACGATGGAATGACCAGCAACAATTGAATTGGCGCCGATTTTGGAGCCATCCATTAAGGTTGCATTAATGCCAATGAGGCATTTATCGCCGACGTCGCATCCGTGCAATGTCACGTGATGGGTAATGGAGCATTCATTGCCAATAATGGTTGGTGTGGAGGCTCCGACATGAACCATGACAAAATCTTGTATATTGGTTTTCTCGCCAATAATAATTTCGTGCATTTCTGCGCGCATAACCACATTTGGCCAAACTGAACTTTGCGCACCTATCGTAATTTTTCCATAGAGATAAGATGTCTCGTGGAGATAAACAGTTTCATCTATTTTGATGTCAGGTCCAAATATTGGCATAGCATTTCCTTTATTGTTTATTTACGCAGTTCCTGCCAACTCGACATGATGCGCCCAAGCGAAGATAAATATACAAGGGCGGCAAAGGCAAGCGCAAATGGGACAAATAGATCTGGCCAAATAAAGCATGCTGCAAAAAACAATATTGTTTCACTGCCCTCTGCAAGGCCGGCCAGATAAAAGAAACTTTTCTTGCCTTGGGCGGTGCTTGTGAGCTGTCGTTTCTCTGCCAAAATAGCAAAGGCCAAGAATGTGGTCATTGACATTGCAAAGCTCGATAGAAGGACCGCTGCGGCCATAGCATTTTCGGGGTTGTGATAAGCAAAGGCCACCGGCAACAGGGCCCAAAGTAAAAAATCTGCGACAATGTCGATATAGGCGCCAAGGTCTGTTGTTTGATCATGCGCCCGGGCAACGGCCCCATCAAGGCCATCGCATAAACGATTAAGAAAAAGCAGGATAAGGCCAAATATAAAATAATCTTGAAGGATGCAGATAAAACTGGCGACACCAAAGCCAAAGCCGATAAGGGTAATTTGCGTTGGTGTCGCCTTTATATAGGGCGCGCACCAATTGAGCGGGGGGTCAATTAACCGCCGCGCAATTGGGTCTAGCATGATTAGGCCGTCTGGCGGCTAACGAGGCTTGCAATAGCATCGTTATATTCTTTAGCCATTTGGTCAACAATTTCTCCAATAGGCTGAATGGTTTCGATAGAACCAATGCCTTGTCCACAGCCCCAAATATCTTTCCATGCTTTGGTTTTCATGTTGCCGCCTGAACCAAAGTCCATTTTGGTCTTGTCTGCTTCAGGCAAGTTATCTGGGTCTAGGCCAGCTGAGGCAATGGATGGTTTTAGGTAATTGCCGTGTACGCCTGTGAAGAGTGACGAATAAACGATGTCATCAGCAGCAGACTCGACAAGCATTTGTTTGTATCCCTCTTCTGCATTTGCTTCAGTTGAGGCAATAAAGCGCGAGCCAACATAAGCCAAGTCAGCGCCCATGGCTAATGCACCTGCGATGCTATAGCCATCACCAATAGAGCCGGAGAGCAATATTGTTCCGTCGAACCATTCCTTTACTTCGCGAACGAGTGCGAAGGGGCTGAGTGTACCAGCGTGGCCGCCAGCGCCTGTGCAGACAAGGATAAGGCCATCGACACCTTGTTCGGCGGCTTTTTTGGCGTGTTTAACATTAATCACGTCATGGAATACGAGGCCGCCATAGCTATGAGCTGCTTCAACAATTTCTGCAGGTGGGCGGAGGCTGGTAATGATAATCGGCACTTTATGTTTCACACATGTTTCCATGTCTTGCATAAGACGATCATTTGAGCCGTGACAGATTTGGTTAACGGCATAAGGGGCCACAATGGCACCTGGGTTGGCGGCTTTATAGGCAGCAAGCTCATCATTGATCTGTGTGAGCCATTCGTCCAGAACATGTGCTGGGCGCGCGTTAAGCGCGGGGAAAGATCCCACAATACCCGCTTTACACTGCGCAATAACAAGCTCAGGGCCTGAAATAATGAAGAGGGGTGAACCTACAACAGGAACCTTGAGGTTGCCTTTGAGAATATCTGGAAGTGCCATATTCGTCTCCTTTAATGAATGATAAAATAATAGTTCAAATAGTCATAGCGACAAGGCGATTTTAGATAATCGAAGGTGTTTCTCGGTGACATCATTCGATTGTGCGGATTTAAGACCTATCCACCTTTGGGTTTAATACCTTTATGAAATAATAGCCGAATAAACGAGCTGTCTTAATTGCATGCCCAATGGATAGGTGCGTGAGGGCATTAGCTGAGTAAAGAAAACCACATTCATGTCGTAAACCGGATCATTCCAGAAGAATGTGGAAGCCAGTCCACCCCAAGCATAAGTGCCCATTGATGAAACTGTCGCGGCCTCAGTGGGGTTGGTGACAACGGAAAAGCCTAGCCCAAAGCCAGTTCCGGCTGAGCTGACTTCTGAGAATGCACCATTTGCTCGTGTGATCAGTGTCTCATTATTGGGAAGGTGATTGCTGGTCATCATATTAAGCGTTAGCGGGCTGAGCAAACGTACGCCATCTAATTGTCCACCCAGTCTGAGGAATTCAGTAAACCGCAAGTAATCATTCATGGTGGAAAGCAGACCACCACCGCCTGATAAAAAGCGACGTCCTGTCCGGTAAACTGTTTTATCCGGACTATCTGCGAGTTGTGTTTTTCCGCTTATTGGGTCACGCGCATAATTATGGGTAAGCCGTTTGAGGTTATCGCCCTCAAGGGTGAACATTGTGTCGTTCATTTTGAGGGGTTTTAATATTTCTTCCTCAAAATATTGATCGAGTGACTTCCCGGATATAATTTCAATTAAGCGGCCGCAAATATCTGTCGCAACGGAATAATTCCATCTTTCGCCAGGCGAAAAGAGAAGGGGGAGTTCGGTGATCTTTTCACACAATTCTTCGAGTGTTTGTTTTTCAGATCGCGCACCATTAATTTTGTGGTTTCGGTAAAGAGCATCAACAGGACTTTCCATCATAAAGTCATAGGTAAGACCTGACTGGTGCGTGAGCAGATCATGGATTGTGATTTCTCTGTCTGCGGGGCGAACTTTATAGTCGTTCGGGGTCCCAGATACAAAGACATCCATTTTCTTGAAAGCAGGAATAAATTTAGAAACGGGATCATATAATTGGCATTTGCCTTGCTCATAAAGCATCATAAGACCAACACTGGTGATTGGCTTTGTCATAGAATAGATACGATAAAGGCTATCTTTATCGGGCGTAAATCCGCCATCAAATGCGCTTTTTCCGGCAAAATGTTCATAGACGATGTGGCCGTCGCGCATAATCGCAATACCGACATTTGGCAGGCGTTGCTGCTCGAGATAGCTTGAGAAGTAAGGTGCTATTCTGTCGAGGCGGTCTTGTGCAAAACCGTGGTCTGTTGCTTTTGCTGTTGAAAAAGCCGTCATGATATTAAGTATCCTTTTTGCTTATTTATGAATTAATGATCGATCTGATGGCACATTAATATAAAACTATAAACCAGTGCCGTTTCACTTAATTGATTAAATCTTCCCGCTTGTCCGCCATGGCCAGCATGCATTTCTGTTTTTAACAGAGATAGGTTCTGGTCGGTTCGGGTGGCGCGCAATCTGGCAATCCACTTTGCCGGTTCCCAATAGGTAACGCGTGGGTCTGTTAAGCCTGCTGTTGCTAGAATATGAGGATATCGGGTCGCTCTGATATTTTCATATGGCGCATAGGCGGCAATACATTTGTAGTCGTCTTCGTTCAAGATGGGGTTGCCCCATTCGGGCCATTCAGGCGGAGTTAGGGGGAGTGTCGCGTCCAGCATTGTGGTCAGATTATCGACAAAAGGAACTTCAGCAACAGCCGAACAGAACAACTCAGGTTCCATATTTAGGCAAGCCCCCACAAGCAAGCCTCCGGCGCTGCCGCCGTGAATGCTGATATTGCCAGCATGTGTATAGCCTGCAGCGATAAGGCCTTTTGCCGCTGAAATAAAATCATGGAACGTATTTTGTTTGTTTTGGCCGCGTCCGTCTTCAAACCATTTGTAACCAAGGGCTTTACCACCTCGAATATGGGCAATTGCATAAATGAAACCACGATCTACGAGGCTTAATCGTGCAACCGAAAATGATGCAGGAATGGTGATGCCGTAAGAGCCATAACCATAAAGTAATAAAGGGGCACTGCCATCAATAGGTGTGTCTTTATGGGCGACAAGGGAAACGGGAATTTCTGTGCCATCGTGTCCAGTTACCCATAGACGTTTGGTTATATAATCCTGAGCATTGTGTCCTGAAGGTACGTTTTGTTCGCTGAGCAGCTGGCGCTCACCAGATGTCATATTAAAATTAAAGACTTTGCGAGGCGTTGTCATGGACGTGTATGTAAAGCGCAGATCCGCGCTGTCATATTCGCTGGTGCCGTGCATAGCAATGTCATAGGCGGGCTCATCGAATGTGATATCGCGTCGGCTTTGATCGCTCAAATGCATTACTTGAATATGCGGCAACGCATTTTCACGGGCGATCCATGCAATGTGGTCTTTGTATATATTAAAATCGAGAATAAGCTTGCCCGCTTGGTGCGCGATGAGTGGCTTCCAATGGACGACTTGCGTATTATCAATTGGGGTAACCATGATTTGAAAATCATCAGCACGCCCATTTTCTTGCCAATTGGTTAAGATGATGAGGCGACTGCGATGGGCATCATCATCTACCGTATATTGCATTCCAATTTGTCTTGGGGTGACACAAATGGGCGTATTGGTGGGGGTCTGAGCATCAATGAGCCAATTCTCAGAGGTCTCATGATCGTGGGCGCTAATAATAATAAAGCGGCCGCTTGCTGTGGCGTAAAGCGAGAGGAAGTATCCTGCGTCCGCTTCTTCATAAATGCATATATCCTGGTCTTGCGGGGTGCCTAGAATATGTCGCATGACGCGATGGGGGCGATGGTTATCATCGAGTAAAATATAAAACAAATATTGGCCGCAAGCGGACCAGGCCATGGAACTACTGGCGCTTGTTAGGACATCACTTAGGTCTGACTGACTTGCAATATCGCGAATGCGGATTGTTGCATATTCGCCTCCATTGAAATCTGCCGCCCAGGCTAATCTTGAATTGTCTGGGGTTTCTTCGTGCCCGAGGAGTTTAAAATAATCTTGGCCATCGGCCTCGGCATTGCAATCGAGCACGATATCTGTTGCGTCGCGCGCGCAATTGCGGGGGCCGCGGCATACCAATTGATGCTCGTCACCGGCGCGATAGCGAATGTTCCAAGCAAAATCACCTTTATTGACCGGCACGCTTGCTTCGCGGTCTTCTATACGCCCCTTCATTTCAGCAAAAAGTGTTTCTTGGAGAGGCTTTAGGGGATCTAGAATATGATTTGTATAAGCATTCTCGGCCTCTAAATGGTCGCGAATATCTTGCGATAAAGCCATTGGGTCGCGCATAACATCTTGCCAGTTGTCATCGCGCAACCAAGCAAAATGATCTTCTTTAACAATACCGTGATAGCGCTCTTCGCGGCGTTCTTTTTTTGCAATTGGTGGCTTCATATTATTTTTTTATGTCGGCTTCGGGTACGAAATTCAAAGACGTTCCGTTCATACAATAGCGAAGGCCTGTAGGCGGTGGGCCGTCTGGAAAGACATGACCTAAATGTGCGCCGCAGGATGTGCAAACAGTTTCGGTTCGTCGCATGCCATGGGAATGATCGTCTTTATTAGTTATGGCAGACTCCTCTATCGGCGCATAAAAGCTGGGCCAGCCGGTGCCGCTATCATATTTTGTATCGGATAGAAAAAGGGGGGTTGCGCAGCAAATGCAGTCATAACGACCAGCTGCTTTGTTATCCCAATAGGGGCCAGTGAAAGCGTGCTCAGTGCCACCACACCGCGTGACGTTATATTGTTCTTGCGTGAGGGTTTCACGCCATTCCGCATCGTCTTTACTTATGCGAAAACCGTCCTTGGATGATGACATAATTACTCTTTCACTGGCTATAAATTATTCGCGGCTCTTAACGTTAAGGAAAATCCTATTCGAATAAGAGTGTCAGTGTTTCGGCAATAAGGGCTGGTCGGTCTGAGCCCTCAATTTCGATTACAACTTCGGTCGTAAACAAAACGCCACCTGCTTTGGGTTCTGTTTCTTTCAAAGTTGCTTTTGCACGTACTTTTGAATTAACAGGTACCATATTGGTAAAGCGCAGTTTGTTTGCGCCATAATTAACGCCACGTGAAACACTTTTAACGCCTGAGATTTGGCTTGTTAGCATTGGCAGCAAAGATAGTGTCAAAAAGCCATGAGCTATGGTTGGCATGCCTAATTCTTTTTGCGCACGTTCAGCATCAAGGTGGATCCATTGGTGATCGCCTGTGGCGTCGGCAAAAAGCTGAATTCGATCTTGGTCAATCTCAAACCAATCGCTGACCCCAATTTCTTGACCGACCATGGAGGCATATTCGGATAGATTTTCAAAAATTTTCATATTTTCATTCCTCTTTATTGTGAATTAATCGTTAAGTTAAACAATCTTACTATCGCTTTTACCCCAATATCGATCTCTGACGAGTCGTTTGTAGAGTTTGCCTGTTGGGTGGCGCGGTAGTTCTTTATCAAAGTCAACGCTTCGTGGACATTTTATAGCTGAAAGGCTTTGTTTACAAAAGTTTATAAGCTCTTGCTCCAACTCAGGGCCAATATCTTCCCAATTTAATGGCTGAACGACGGCTTTGACTTCTTCGCCAAATTCTTCATTCGGGACGCCAATGACAGCGACATCGGCAACTTTAGGGTGGGTTACCAGTAAGTTCTCAGCTTCTTGGGGATAGATATTAACTCCGCCCGATATGATCATAAAAGCTTTGCGGTCGGTGAGGTATAAGAAGCCATCCTCATCCAAGCGTCCGACATCACCTAACGTCGTCCAGTCACCATTTTTATGACGGCTATCGGCCGTTTTTTCTTCATCATTATGATATTCAAACTTTGGCCCAGGCGTTTCAAAATAAATGGTGCCTGCTTCGCCTATCGGAAGTTCTACCCCATCATCATCACAAATGTGAATGACACCAAGCAATGCGTTGCCAACTGAACCTTCGTGTTTGAGCCAGTCCTCTGAATTAATGGCGCAGAATCCATTGCCTTCACTACCTGCATAATATTCATAAATAATGGGCCCCCACCATTTGATCATTTGATGTTTGATCGGGATCGGGCAAGGCGCGGCTGCGTGAATAGCAACTTTGAGCGATGAGAGGTCGTATTTATGTTTGACGTCCTCAGGTAGTTTGAGCATGCGCACAAACATAGTGGGAACCCACTGGCTATGCGTGCACTTGTATTTTTCAATGAGACTTAAGGCTTGTTCACCTTCGAAATTCTCCATGATGACACAGGTTGCGCCCGTGCTCATGGCAGCCAAATTGTAGCGTAATGGCGCTGCATGATAGAGCGGTGCAGGTGAGAGATAGATAGTGTCTTCATTAAAGCCATACAGAAGCGTGACAAGATTCATAAGTCCATCAGGCTCCTCAATGGCGCCTTCAGGTAGGTCACGGCGGATACCTTTTGGGCGCCCCGTTGTGCCTGAAGAATAAAGCATATCGAGGCCGCGTGACTCATCTGCAATGGGTGTTGCTGGCTGGGCGTCTCTTTCTTGGAGATAATTTTCATAACCCTCAAGAGCATTTCCAATATTAAATTTTCCAGCAAGCGGTGGCAACATGGCGTTGAGCTCTAAGGCAACGTCGCGCACATAGTCTGACACAAAAAGAAGCTTAGCGTTGCAGTCGCGAATAATATAATCCACTTCAGAAGCGGTTAAGCGAGAAGAGACGGCGGTATAATAAATACCGGCGCGCTGAGCAGCCCAACAAATTTCAAAGAAATGTTTATTATTGTCCATAAAGATCGCAATACCATCGCCTCGTTTTAGGCCGCGCGCGCGGAATAATTGTGCGACTTGGTTTGATAGATCATTTAACTGCTTATACGATATTTCTTCACCAGTATTTGCCATAATATATGCTGGCTTGTTTGGTGTGTTTTTCGCGTGAATATACGGATGCATAACCCTCTCCCAATTAGTGACTTGCGAAGAAGACTATAGCTGACCTATTGTCTAGGGCAAGCACAGAGGTTGTGGGTAATTTTAGGAG
>CBFHJI010000016.1:0-28030 GCA_965656255.1 Alphaproteobacteria bacterium | reverse complement strand
TGCCTTTGGCGACAAGCGAGGACATTGAGACCACACCCCCAAAAAATAAAATGCCAAGTATCGTCGCCAGACCAATACGGCGAATATATCCCGAACGCTGCAAAGGCCCGCCCAACACAACCGCCCAAACAATAAACGCTAAAACAATCGGGCTAAACAACTCCCCGATGGTTTCTAAAAACCGTGCATGTATTAAAGACAGCTTTTTGGGGTCGCTAATGCCTAGTTTTTCGGGGTTCATGAGCTGAGGAAGCGTCATCTGACTGGGCGATAAGCTTGACCAATCAAAAGTACCTTGCGCGCCAGAATTCAAAGGAAATGGATATGTTTCAAATTTTACAACTTGAGGCTTTCCATTGCGCTTGGTTTTGATCGTACCATTCTTTAAGATTAATTGGCTTTGGTTAATGCCCGTAACGAATGTGCCAGATTGCGCAATATAAAGAGCTGATTGTTCCGCATCCCTTTCATCATAAATCAATAATCCTTCAACATAGCCACCCGCTTCTTTCGATTGAGCAAAAACGGTTACTCCCTCTCCAAGATCGGTAAAGACCCCCTCACGGATTAAACCAAAAGACAACTGAGCCGCCAAGGCTTCGCGCTCGATGCGTAATGTCTGCACCATAAGAGGCGCGACATAAAAATTAAGAACAAATAAACACGCAACTATAAATAGCGTGAAGGCAATTACAGGACGAAATAAGGTAAAAGGCCCTAAGCCTGCCCCTGTCAGAACATAATATTCTCGGGATGTGAGCATTTGATTGTAAACCGCCAAAAGAGCAATCAAGACACAGGGTGTTGCGACATTGGACAGAATGGGAGGCAATAGATAGAGGCAAAAAAACAAAAGCTCTTGGCCACCAGCACCGATACTTAAATAATAATCCACGACATTTAAAATACGCACGAGCCAAATCGCGCCGGCAAGCGCGAGCAAAATGCCGAAATAACTTTTCGCCAACTTAAAAAACAAAAATCGATCTATTTTGCTAATTCTCATTAACACCCTACACGCTATAGCGCAGACATATAAACTGCACCGACTTACACATATTAATTTAAGGCAGGCGGTATATAGCCCATTTTTTCAAACCCTTTAAGGTCACTTGCCACCAAGGCCGCAACACTCTCTCGCGCCAGAAAACGCTCAAAGAATGCAGCAAGAGAAGGACTGTCGCTCTCTTTCACCCGATAGCCTGCATGCATCAAGTTAACCAGGTTACACCCGATCGAGATATCAGCCAGGCTGAATAAGTCGTTGCCAAACCATGTTGCATTACCCAGTTGTTCGGAAAGATACTTAAAGTGATTGTCTCGTAAAATTTGAACACCGTTTTCAGCGGTTTCGGTATCAGGTGCTTTTCCTGAAAACGCATTGAAAATCACCGGCCGAAAAACCTTCAAACCGATCGTTTCCGTGAAATGACTATCACTATACTCTTCAAGCCATAAATTACGCCCAAATTCTAATGGATCAGATGGGTAAATAGAGGGCGTTGGTTGTAATTTCTCAAAATATCCACAAATAGCCGAACTATCATTGATAATTGCACGAGGGTTACCTTCCTCAACCACCAAAGCCGGAATACGCCGAAGCGGGTGAATTTGCGAGTAATTTTCCGGCATATTCATTGGGCTAATGGTCGGATCAAAATCATAAGACAATCCTTTTTCAGTCGCAACAATGCGAACTTTTCGCACAAAAGGAGATAATGGCGCACCAATTAATTTCATTGCAAAGTCCTCTTTGGATGACAAATCAGTTCATTAAGTTACACTATCTTCAATATTGAGCAACCAGACCAATGTGGGAAATATTTTATGACAACCATATATGAAGCCAGATCTATTCTGACCATGAACCCATCACAAGAACGCGCCACCCATGTCGCGGTTCGAGATGGCCTTATTTTAGCCGTTGGCCAAAAAGAAGATGTCAAAAACTGGGAAGAGGCTTTTGGCCCCCTAGAGATTAATTCAGACTTCACCGATAAAATCATCATGCCTGGCTTTGTAGAAGGTCATTCACATTTGATGGAAGGCCTTAATTGGAACTTCATTTACACCGGCTATTACGATCGCGAAGACCCAAATGGAAAGATTTGGAAAGGGCTCAAAAGCATTGAGGACGTAATTGCACGTTTAAAAGAAGAGCATAAAAAACGAGAGGATAAATCTGCCCCACTTATTGCTTGGGGATTTGACCCGATATTTTTTGGTGACCGCAAACTTAACCGACACGACCTAGATATAGTGAGCACAGATTGTGCAATCTTATTATTTCACGCCAGCCTGCACATTATAAATACGAATAGTTACGTCATTGATGAAGTTGGTGTTGACGCCAATGATAATTCTGAATTTATACGTCTCAACAGCAATGGTGAACTCACAGGAGAATTCCTTGGGCAAGTTGGAATGTTTATCGCGATGCGCGCAACAGGCGTTAATATTTTTGCCTCTTTTAACGATAATAGTGTTTTAGAGAATTTTGGGAAAATTTGTCAGCGCGCTGGTGTAACCACAGCCACCGACCTTGCGAATAATCTTGCCGATGATAGTGTAGCAGCCTTACGCATGATGACCGATAAAGAAGATTATCCCGTCAGGATTGTGGCAGCTTTAGCTGGTAATGCCCTAGAAGCTCAAGATGGCATTGATAGGCTCAACGCTATAAGCGATCAGCAAACTGACAAATTACGAATGAACATCGTCAAGCTGATTGCAGACGGTTCGATCCAAGGCTTTAGCGCACGATTGCGCTGGCCATATTACCACAATGGGGCCCCAAATGGCCTTTGGTATATTGACGTTGATAAACTCAACACCTTGATCCATGACTATAATGCAGCGGGCATTCAAATTCACATTCACACCAATGGCGATGGCGCTATAGACGCGGCCTTGGACGCTTTTGAAAACGCACTAAGTGCGCATTATAGGCCAAATCATCGCCACACACTTCAACATTGCCAGATGGCTGATCGAGCGCATTTTAAGCGAATGAGCCAATTAGGGCTTGGCGTTAACCTCTTCTCTAATCATATTTATTTTTGGGGCGATGCACATGTGAGTACAACCATGGGGCGCGACCGCGCTAATCGTTTGGATGATGCCGGGGGCGCTTTACGCGCTGGCGTACCATTGGCCATTCACTCAGATGCCCCGGTAACCATGATGAACCCATTATTCACCGCCTGGTGCGCTGTAAACCGCACCACATCAAGCGGAGACCATTTAGGCGGGGACATAGAATGTATTACAGTTCGAGAAGCCCTTGAAACCATCACACTTGGCGCTGCTTATTCGCTTAAAATGGACCATGAAATTGGGAGTATTGAAGTTGGTAAGCGCGCGGACTTTGCCATACTTGACCAAGACCCAATATCCGAAGGCGAAGAAAAACTAAAAGACATTCGGGTTCATGGCACATTATTAGGCGGGAAAATATTTATAAATCAAATGGTTTCATAAGTGCCTAAGCCATTAACGCCTCCCGCCATCCCTCTCACTATTTTGGCGGGGTTCCTTGGAAGCGGCAAAACGACGGTCTTAAATTATATTCTGCATAATCCTGCTGGCCGACGAATTACAGCGATCGTCAACGACTTTGGGGCGCTTAATATTGATCAAGAAATCATTGCCCAAAAACACGGCAATCAAATTTCACTCGCTAATGGCTGTGTCTGCTGTTCTGTTGGAGACGATTTAACACGCACTTTATTTGAAATACTTACAGCGCCCAACAAACCCGATCATATCTTAATAGAGGCCAGCGGAGTTTCAGATCCAGCACGAATTGCCGCCTTTGCAAGCGTAGATAGAGAGCTCCGCCTAGAGGGCATTATTTGCTGCATAGATACAATGGCCTACCCCAGACAATCACAGGACCCAAGGTTAGAAGATACTATGAAACGACAGATTAATGCCGCCCATATATTGCTTGCAACAAAGACAGATCTTCTAAGCGAGACGGATTGGAATGGATTTGAAGAAATGCTCACGAAAACCAATGGCCAGAAAGATCGTCCGATCATCAAATGCGTTAACGGCGCTGTTCCAGCCGAAATTATCTTAGGGGTTCATCAAGCGTCGGACTTAACCACCCTTTCCTCAACACCAATTTCTCATCAGTTCAAAAGTTTTAGCGGTCACCTCGGAGAGATCACACCAGAAGCACTTCATCAGCAAATCATACAACTTGCGCCTCACCTCATACGCGCAAAAGGCATAACGCAAGATGCCAACGGGCCTTATATTTTTCATTTTGCGGGTGGTCATTGGTCAGTCGAACGCAATTCCCAGATCACTCCGAGCGGACATTTCGTTCTTATTGGATTTGAAAACTTGAAGATTGAAGAAACTTTTTTTGCATGTTAGTTCGATTATGTTAATAATAAAAAAAAGAGATAAACAATGCTCGATTGAAGATTATTTGACTGGTTATTTTCTTTCTTCGCGTATCAGTCTCTGAATATAATAATAATAAAAAGGAATTTGTGATGATTTGGGATTTGCCAACACGACTTTTTCACTTGCTATTCGCCATATGTTTACTCGGTGCATATATTACTGGCGAAGAAGAAATAATGGAGTGGCATGCACGGTTTGGCGTTACAATTTTAGGCTTAATGATATTTCGTATAATTTGGGGGTTGATCGGGCCTAAGGCCGTTCGGTTTTCAACTTTGTTTGGCGCCATATCAGAATTGCCAGCTTATATTAAGTCATTTGCTGATTCATCACATTCAAAAAGGCGCGGACATAACCCGCTAGGGGCACTCTCGGTTCTTGCATTTTTTACTATTGCCTTGGTAATGGCAACCACGGGTCTTTTTAATGAAGATGACGTGTTTTTTACTGGACCACTTTATTATACAGCCCCAGTATTTTCAGGGATAGCTAACGAAATACATGAAATTTTCCAAGCGCCAATCATCCCATTAATCCTTCTGCACCTTGCTGCTATTATTTTCCATCGTGTCGTACTCGACAAACTTATCATAAAGCGCATAACAACTGGCATAGATTATAATGAAGGCGCAGCGCCGCAGGGGGAATCCTTTCAGACAGGTGTAACTATATCTGGGATCAGCATTATGGCGATATGTTTGGCATCCAGTTACATGCTTCTGTTTCTGAATTAAGCCCTTTAGAAATTAAGAACATTCTTGTCAAAAAAAAGTCCTGAGATCGATTTGCAAGCGACCCAGGACTTTTAGATAAGTACTCTTAACTTTAAAAATTAATTAACCTTAAACAGGCCTATTTAATCTTGCCGGTACTTTTTATGGCAAGCTTTGCATGTATCTCCCATTGCCTTAGCTGCAGCAGTGGTAAGTTCCACATCATTAGACCGAGCGGCCCGAGCTAATTCTACAGAAGCAAGGCCAAATGCATTTGCCTTGCTCTCAAAGTCGCTCCAATTTTCCCAAATCTCAGGCTTAGAGCCTTTACTATTTGAACCCTCGGGAAACGCAGAAGGTATTTCTTTTGCCCAAGCCTCTGCATCAATAGCAAAGGCTTCAATGGCAGCAAAATCATTTGCAGGAATATGAGTTCTAAATACTTTTTTAATATCATTTCCCAAGGCTTCAAAGCGATCAGATCGCATTTTAGCAAATTCATTTGCGAAACTAGGAACAATCACAAAAGAAGAGAACACAACGAACAGGCTAACAAATTTTTTCATAGCAAAGTCCTTCTTAGTGATGAAATTAACTCATTAAGTACGATAAGACGCATCTACGCGATCAAGCCGACGCAAAAGACCTGGCCAAGCCAATTGATCGATACCGGGCTGGAACAAACTCGCGCTTTGCTCTCGTGTTGTATCAATAGCTGCTTGGCTCGGTATATTTAAATTATCCTTACCAGCAGATAATGCACGCACTTGTGCAGAACAGGCACGTTCTAAGAAATAAATACCTAAAAATGCAAGTCCACATGTTGCACCAGTTGCCAGAGTGCCATGATTACGAAGGATCATGAGTTTTTTGTCACCCATATCCTTAACCAAACGCTCGCGCTCTTCGAGATTAAGCGCAACCCCCTCATAATCATGATAAGCAATATGTGACTGAAGGAGGAGCGCTTGCTGACTAAGTGGCATCAGACCTTCTTTTTGAGCAGAAACAGCAACACCATCATCAGTATGTATATGTAAAACGCAATGGGCTTCTTCACATGCCTCATGCAACGCACTGTGAATGGTAAACCCTGCTGGATTAACAAAAAACGGGCTATCCATTACAATTTCACCTTGAAGATCGATTTTTACCAAGCTTGAAGCTGTAATTTCGTCAAATGTCATACCGTATGGGTTAATTAAAAAATGATGTTCCGGTCCAGGCACGCGCGCTGAAATATGTGTGAAAATCAGATCATCCCATCCATGCATTGCAACCAAGCGATAGGTCGCTGCTAGGTCAACACGAATTTGCCATTCTTCCGGTGATACACGATCTTTAACAGATGTAATTTCTAAAGCTGCAGACATTATTTACCCCTCCAAAACTATTTCCTTATTTTGCGTAAAGTCTTGTTAGCTGTCAACTCAGCTAACAGCACCAATTCTTCTTATTTTTTCAACGGCATCATGCCACAATGCGAGCTTGGCAAGCCGTTTATCGGCAGGCATGTCGGGCACAAAGACATCATAGCTAGATCCAATGTCTTCCAAATCA
Source organism: Alphaproteobacteria bacterium (assembly GCA_965656255.1). GTDB lineage: Bacteria > Pseudomonadota > Alphaproteobacteria > RS24 > RS24 > JAYODZ01. The sequence continues at coordinate 21,338 of CBFHJI010000016.1, read as the reverse complement.
GTCTTACTTTTGACGATATTGGCACCAATCATTGCCATATAGGCAGCGCCCAAGGCTGTGGTTTCCAAAACTTGCCCTCGCTCAATTTGCAGTCCTGTTATGTCGGACAAGCTTTGAGCGAGCCAATTATTAGTGACCATACCGCCATCAACGCGTAAGTTACGCATCTCAAACCCCATATCAGCATTAATAGCCTCAACGAGATCACTGGTTTGAAAGGCCACACTCTCCAAACCTGCTCTGACAATTTCAGGTACTCCGGTGTCGCGCGTCATACCAACCAGTGCGCCGCGCGCATCTGTATCCCAATAAGGTGCCCCAAGCCCAGTAAATGCCGGCACCATCAAAACTGCACTTTCCGGATTGGCTATTTTGGCTAAATTCTCGCTATCGCTTGCTTTTTTAAATAGATGCATATTATCCCGCATCCACTGAACGATGGCACCGGCCATAAAAATACTGCCTTCAAGGGCGTAAGTTTTTTTACCGTCAATTTGAAACGCAATTGTGGAAAGAAGTTTATTCTCAGAGACAACAATATCATCGCCTGTATTAACCAATGCAAAGCAACCCGTACCATAGGTCGACTTCATATCGCCCATGGCAAAGCATTTCTGTCCAAAAGCAGCTGCTTGCTGATCACCAATAGCTGAATAAATATGTGCATCAATGCCAAACAAGTTTTTATCAATGCCCCCATAATGAAACGCGTTATCGACAACAGATGGCAAGAGAGCCCGAGGAACATTGAATATCGATAATAAATCGTCATCCCACTGACCCGTATGAATATTCAAAAGGCTTGTGCGGCTAGCATTTGTAGCATCACTATAATGATGCCCCCCTGTAAGACGCCAAATTAAAAAGCACTCCATAGTTCCAAAGGCTAAATCACCTGCTTCAGCGCGTTGACGTGCACCTGGCACATGATCAAGCATCCAAGCAATTTTAGTGGCCGAAAAATATGGATCGAGAAGAAGACCCGTTTTCTCCTGAACCATTGCTTCATGCCCAGCCGCTTTCAAATCTTCGCACACTCTAGCTGTCCGCCGATCTTGCCAAACAATGGCCTTGCAAATGGGTTCCCCCGTTAGACGATCCCAAATAATGCTTGTTTCACGTTGATTGGTAATGCCGACAGCCGAACAAGTAGCGCCTTTAAGTGCATCCGAGGCAATTAAGCCCTTACAGGCATCAAGAGTAGACTGCCAAATCTCTTCGCCGTCATGCTCAACCCAACCATTTTGTGGAAAATAATTAGGAAAGTCACAACTATGAGAAGCCAGAATATCGCCCTTGCTTGAAAAAGCAAAAGCGGATGTAGAGGTCGTGCTTTGATCAATTACCAGAATATAAGTGGACATAGACCCCTCCTGAGGGTTCAGCGCAAAACTTGTCTGTTATTTTATTCACGTCCATGATAGGTCTGATATAGTTTAATTGCAAAGATTGCACATAATCAGCGTGTTACAGATGAGAAAATTTAACAAAATCGCTTTCGTAGCTTCAGAAAATTCAGGTGCAGAGAGCGTGCAGTCTGACCTCACAAAGCGTCACAAAGGTGTGGGCATTGAGGAAGCTGATGTAATCGTCGCTCTGGGCGGCGATGGATTGATGCTCGAAACCCTACACAAAGTAATGGGCAAGAATATTCCAATTTTTGGTATGAATTTTGGGTCTATCGGTTTTTTGATGAACAGATTTGACCCTGAAAATCTCAGCGAACGCCTTAGTGGGGCTAGCCTGACTTTACTACACCCTTTGCGAATGATTGCCACAAACCATAATGGCGAACGTTTTGAAGCTGTGGCCATTAACGAAGTCTCTTTGCTTCGCCAAACAGCGCAAGCCGCCAAACTTGAAATTTCAGTCGATGGTCGCAAACGTTTAGATGAGCTTGTCTGCGATGGCGTGTTACTTGCTACACCAGCTGGGAGCACAGCCTATAATTTATCAGCTCATGGCCCCATTTTGCCAATCACTGCATCGCTCATGGCCCTAACCCCCATTTCAGCATTCCGGCCAAGAAGATGGCGTGGCGCATTACTCTCAAATCATGCGCGTGTCAAAATCAGCGCGCTTGAATCTGAAAAACGCCCTATTAGTGCGGTTGCTGACCACTCAGAATTTCGCAACATTGAGCATGTCGAAATATTTGAAGATCGAAGCCTTGAAATGTTTTTGCTTTTTGATCAAGACCACGGGCTTGATGAACGCATCTTAACAGAACAGTTCACGCCATAATTTGGCTTAATGCATAAGCTAAATTTCGGGCTCAATCAAAAATGGAATTACAATTAAGACGATTGCCAGAAGATTACTTATTTTGGCAACCGCCCAAGCGGTTCTTTCGGGTCGCCATATCCTGCATCAACCTGAATACGCAAGAATGTGGTTCCGTCTTCTTCTTTTTTCAAAAATGGCTCAACCGTTACGACATTTCCGCATGACGCCAAAGCTACTGCAACATCAGATGAGCGCATCAATTTTTCAACATTCATCCGTGTTGGAAAAATAATAGTCCGTTCGCCAGCATCTGCGGCAATGATTGCATCAGCAGGACGTATCCATACTGAGTCAACGCTTTCAGAGCCATCATGCAAGGCCACGTGATCTTCAGGGGCACGCGCTAAAAAGAAATGTGTATCAAAACGCTTTGGCATTAAGTCAGGCGTGATCCAATGCGCAAAGTGCCCAAAGGCATCCAATACGAATTCAAGACCTTCTTCACGTGCGAAAGTCAGCATATCGCATGTGCCCGCATTAAACCTGTCTCGCCAAACATCTAACTCTTGCAGCCGAGAAGCTGAGAGATAGTCCAAAGCCCCTTTCTCTCGTGCAAATAAAACACCGCATTCCTCAAAAGACTCTCGAATAGCGCCAATTCTAAATGCAACCTCGCGCGCATCAAGTCCATCAGCGCCAACACAATATTCAACCAATGCAGGGTCACGATCCCCCGCATCCACTTTACCGCCCGGAAACACCAAAGCACCAGACGCAAAATCGATTTGATGATGGCGTACAACCATGAATACTTCCATGCCTTCAGGCCTATCACGAACAATCATAACCGTTGCAGCATCTATAAGCGGGTTTTCATTGGTCATTGTGACATCCTTACATTTACTAATTTGTTTAAGTATTCAGCTTACGCCGCGTCGCCACAAAGGCAAGTAGGCTCGTGATCAAAATATACAAAACGCCAAATTTCGCGATTGTAACAAATGTTACCCCAGCATCTAAGGCAAGACCAAATAGGATTGGTGCTAAAGACGTCGATAAGATCATGATCGGACCGGTCATAGAACGAATAGCTCCCAAATGACGCGTGCCATAAAGCTCTGCCCAAAGGCTGCCGCTAACCGGCGATGTAACGCCAACCGTAATGCCGCATAAACCAAGATAGAGAAAAACAATAATATGGTCACTTACGCCAGCATTAGTCACGACGCCCGGAAATGACAAAATGAGAAAAGCAACCATCAAAGGAATGCCTGTAAAAGGAAGAGCACGCTTGGCGCTCAATCGATCAACCAACTGCCCGGCCAATAAAGAAGAAATAATTTTACATAGCGCAAAAAAAGAAAATGCCGCAGCAAGAATGCTTAGGGTCCAATCGCGCTCACTTGCGAGAGCCACTTGATTAAAAAACATACCTGTCAACAAGAACGGGGACGATAAATAAAGCGGCAATATAAGATAGAATATTGGATCACGCAGAACATCTGAGCGATCACCAGACTTAACTGCTTCGTCCGACTGAGGATCTAAGACAGGTTCATAGCGAGTTAGAAAAAGCAAAATTGGCAAAGCAATAAAGCCAATAAAAACGGCATAAACCAACCAACTTGTTTGCCAGCCAACAAGCAAAATAATTGCCAAGCCAAGAGCAGGCATAAAGCTCTCACCAATTGGAAAACCGAGCTGACCTATTGCAACAGCTGTACCTCTATTCTTTTCATAAGCACGCGCAATCGCAGTTGTTCCTGTGTGTGAGGCCAGCCCTTGCCCAAATTGACGAACGAGATAAAGACCAACAAAAAACAAATAAATATTTGACGTAAGCCCCAACAACACACAGCCAATCACAAGCCCCGAAAACACAAATAAGGTAAAACGAGCCAGTGGCCATTCATCAATAAACTTGCCAACAAAGAAATAAACAACTGCACTTAGTAGCGTCGCCCCGGCATAAAGAGATCCTAGCTCGGCAAAACTCAAATCAAAGTCAGTGCGAATAGCCTCATTATAAAGCGCGATAAAGAATGTTTGACCAAAATTGCTTAAAAGCGCACAGAGCATTCCGAAGCTTAGAAAAGCAAATTGCTGACGAAAAAATGAGAGACTTGTCACTGAAAAACCTTTTTTATTTGAATTTTAACCAAGCAGTAACGAAAAACAGCATTGTTCGATCATTTACAGCTTTGCAAACTCTTTGGCCAACTCTAATATTTACCCAATCACTGATGGCTTGATGCATGATCCTGATGCATTAATCAAGCGCGCGGCAATTTATAGAAATGCCTTTCGATGGAGATAAGAATGCTTAACGGTTTGAAAGTAATTGAAATGGCGACCTATGTTGCCGCACCTGCCGCAGGCGGACTTTTAGCAGACTGGGGCGCCGATGTGCTTAAAATTGAGCCCCTTACAGGTTGCCCAATGCGTAACTTTTTTGCGAGCGCTATGACCGATGGCTATGATGATAACCCAGTATTTGACCTCGATAATCGCGGCAAGCGAGCAATCGCGATCAATACATCGACCCCAGAAGGCCAACAACTCGTCCGCGACTTGGTCAAGGATGCAGATATTTTTATTACAAATTTACGCCCGACGCAGCTCGTCGAGCAAGGGCTTGATTTTGCCAGCCTAAATGCAATCAATGAAAAGCTTGTCTATGGAAGCGTCACAGGCTTTGGCCTTGAAGGCCCTGAAAAAGATAAGCCGGGCTTTGACTCAGCTGCTTTTTGGGTGAAATCAGGATTAGCTTGGATCATGACCCCAAAAGGGTCTGCGCCTGACCCAATCCGCGTTGCGGTTGGTGACCACGTAACCGGTATTTCAACAACCGCTGGTATTCTGGCGGGGGTTATCCAAGCACAAAAAACAGGCAAAGGCTGCCTCGTCGAAAGCTCGCTCTTACGTAACGCGACCTATGTTATGGGCAGCGACTTTGGCACTTATTTACGTTATGAGCGTATCAGTCGAACGCGCCAGCGCGATGAGCCTGTTGTGCCAATGACCAACTTTTTTGAAACCAAAGATAATCAATGGCTGTTTCTTAATATTCGCCCAGGAGAGCCGGACTGGCCCGATGCCATGAAAGCGCTCGACATTACTCATATTGCAGATGATGAACGCTTTAGTTCACCGCGCGAACGCCGGCGCAACTCTGCAGCGCTCATCGAGATTGCGGACGAAGCTTTCAAAAAATTTGACTTTGATGAATGGAAAAAAAGATTAGATGATGCCAAGCTTATTTGGTCGCCCGTCCAATCTTTTTCTCAAGTTATCGCAGACCCACAAACACAAGCTGCGGGTGTCTTTGTTGAACAACCCACTCAAAGAGGCACAAGCTATCGTGCGCCAGCTTCGCCTATTCGTTTTCATGGGCATAATGATGGCCCAAGAGGTCCGGCACCTAAAGTTGGCCACAATACGAACGATGTCTTACTTTCTCTTGGAAAAACCACAAGTGATATTGAGCAACTTATTGCTCAGGGTATTGTTAAATCTGCTGACTGAGAAATTTAGACTAAGCTTCGCGTGGCTTTAGATTTCTATAAATGTAACGTGTTCGATAAAATGTGATACCGACAAGTGTCATTGACAGAAGAGTAGCAATTAATGTTGCGTCAATTAAACCAAATACCCCTCGGTTCATTGTAAAAGCCATAATATATGTTAGTGGCAACATGACCCCGCCATAACAAATCACATATATTATCATTGGCGTCATCCCGTCTCCTCGCGTGCGAACTGCTTGGGCTAATAGCATTTGCGCTGTATCCATAATCAGAATAAGCGACATATATTGGATCATGACACTTGCGAGTGCGATAACCTCAGCATCCTTTGAATAAAAAGATGCAATTTCATGAGCATAGCCAACAGAAATAATGGTTATAATAATCATAGCCGCCGTTTGGACTCCTAGGCCAAGCCAGCCCGCACGCATTGCCGCATCATTATGACCCGCCCCATGCGCATTTCCAACGCGCACACTGGTTGCCGCACCAAAGCCAAGCCCCGCCATTACCCCTAAACCAAATACATTAATGGTGATCACATGAGACGCCAAAGCAAGTCCCCCCAAGAGACCCGCAAAAACCGTCAAAGCATTGAAAGATAAGTTCTCAATACCCATGCTGATACCCGCCATATAACCAATCTGACGCATTTCTTTGCCATCTGCCACATTGCGTTTGGGCGGGCGTCTGACGTCATAACGCGCATGGTCATACATAAACCAAACATAGCTCAAGATCGTTAGGAGTTGGAGCGAGCGAACCAGCAATGAGGCCCAAACCGAACCTGTCGCCCCAAGTTCAGGCATACCGAATTCACCATAGACCAAAGCATAATTGGCAAAAATATTGATGATATTAGCGCAAAGCACAATCATCATGGCTGGTCGCACGCGGCGTATTCCCTCTAGAAACATGCTCGTTGCCATATAAACAGCCAAAATAGGCAAGCTCAGCCCATTAATGAATGACACTCTTCCAGCCTCACGCGCTAAATCAGCATCTTGCCCGAAGAAAATCAAAATCGGTTCAGCAAATGCACAAATGACAAACCCAATAAACCCAAGCCCCGCGGCATAGGGCAAAGATCTCCACCAAACCTGTCCGCAAGAAGCATATTTATGAGCACCAAAATACTGCGACACCAGCACTTGCACGCCGATCAGAAGCCCCACTTTTATAAGAATAATAATATTGCTGATGACAAGCCCGAGCCCAAAATAAGCTAAATGCTCGGCAGCATATCGCCCCACCATAATTGTATCGACCACACCAAGCATCATAATGCCTAAGCGATTAATAATCACAGGCCAAGCAAGGTTTGCTAAATCAATAATATCTGCCCGCCATCGGGGCCCATGACTCATGATTATATCCTAATTTGCAGTCCGCAACGCAGAGGCGCGAGAGAGCACATCTTTGAGTTCAGGTCGTGGGCGGTCGACTTTAAGTTGGTCGCTTCGCCCAATATGGATGAAGCCAGCAATTTTTTCAGATTCAGATAAACCAAGTTGCTTTGTAATACGCGCATCATAAGCCACCCAACCTGTTAACCATTGTGCAGCATAACCAAGCGCCTGCGCACCAATCAAAGCACCATAACAAACAGCTCCCGCAGATAAATGCTGCTCCCAGTGCGGAATTTTAGGATGATCAACAGGAGAGGATACAATTGCCAGAATAGTTGGTGTTTTTGTAAAACGCGCACGATCATCGGCCTGAACACGCTCATCAGCACCCTCAAGTGCACGAATTTCAGCTGCAATGTCACCGAGTAGTTCTGACGCTTCTTGGTCAATATGAATAACCCGCCATGGAGATAGTTTTCCATGATCAGGAACGCGCGTTGCGATCTGAACAATCTCATCAATATCGCTATCGCTGGGCCCTGGACCCGTCATTTCGCGCGTCAGATTTGATCGACGATGTTTCATAAAAGAGAGAAGTTCAGACATTCGTTTTACACCTATTATTTGTTAGACTTATTATGATAATGTGACTTCTCAAACAACCATTTAAAAAAAAGAAAATAAAATGGTATTCCCTGATCTCGTGGCTAAGTCCCAACCCCTTGCCTTTGCTTATGCTCAAGCTTTTTACAAAGCTGATGAAAAGATCAGCGGAACCCTTCGGCCTCAAGTGATCTCATGCATTTTTATGATAGCACTCCTGCAATCCCCTGAAAGTCAGGCCGGGGCTTGGCTAAGCCCTAAAGGACATGCCGAAATTACCATTAAATCGACAAACAAAAAAGATATAAGCGACAAACAATTCAAGACACCAACCACCACACAGCGAGAGATGTTTGGACAGTTTGGGATTACGGATAATTGGTCGCTGACCATCAATCGGTTGACCCGTTCAACGCCTGACTTTGGCGCTTATGGTGCAGGACAGAAGTTTGAAGCCATGTTTCTCACAAGAAACACTTTACTAAACCCCGGCCTCCTCCTGCCTTTTACATTTAAGCTTATTAAGAAAATATCACCTTTTCCAGTCAGTCGCTCCACTTCAGCAACCATTGGTCTTGGATATACTATGTTACGGGAGTTTCCTAATACAAAGCATACTGATTATGGGCGTTTTTCAATTGCTATTGGTGATAAAGTTACCCTAGGTCAAACATCATTCTTAGGGCAGGTAACATATGCCAATCTTTTCAATGACAAGATTGCTATTTCTGATATGCGCGCTTTATTACAAGTCGAACGCAGCCAGGTCGCCCTTGGATATGAGTATGGTGTTTATATCCCCCGTGATCAGAACATTATCACCGAAGATCTCGTCTTTATTGACCTACCCTTGCCGCGCGCACCTTTTTCAGCGCGAATACGCTTCACAAGATCCCGAAAAACCGAGAGTTTATATGACATAAATCATAAGCTAACGGGCGTGTGGTTGCGGATACCGTTCTCTTTGTAAGAAGACTAATCCTCACGAGCTGTAACGAACAAGATCAGGATCGCGTGCCTCAAGGCTTAAATCTGATATCGCTTGAGACAAATCCATAACCGTCTGATCTGTTGAACCAAGCCGTCGCACAGACACAGTATTTGCCTCTGCCTCACGCTTGCCAACGGCAATAACAACGGGGACCTTTGCTAGAGAATGCTCTCGAATTTTATAATTAATTTTCTCGTTCCGAGCATCAATTTTGACCCGCAAGCCAGCCTGCTTTAACTGAGCAACAACTTGTTCGGCATATCCATCCACCTCACTTACGATCGGGCATACAACAATTTGATCAGGCGCTAACCAAAGCGGAAATTTACCTTCATATTGCTCGATGAGAATACCAAGGAAACGTTCCATGCTGCCCAAAATTGCACGGTGCAACATAACAGGCGTATGTTTGGCGCTGTCCTCGCCAATATAGGTCGCCCCCAAACGTTCTGGAAGATTAAAGTCCACCTGCAAAGTCCCACACTGCCAACTACGCCCTATGGAGTCACGCAAATGAAACTCAATTTTAGGTCCGTAAAATGCCCCCTCGCCTGGGTTCATTTCATAGGGCAAGCCTGTTGCTTTGACAGCTTCCAGCAAAGCCGCTTCAGAGCGATCCCAAATCGCGTCATCACCAACGCGGGTCTCGGGACGATCAGAAAACATAATGCTAATATCGTTAAATCCAATTTCCTCGTAGACTTCGCGTAAAAGAGAACAAAACGCTTCGGTTTCAGAAGTTATCTGGTCTTCTGTGCAGAAAATGTGAGCGTCGTCCTGAGTAAAGCCGCGGACCCTCATAATGCCGTGCAAAGCACCCGAAGGCTCGTAACGGTGGCAAGACCCAAATTCAGACATGCGCAAGGGCAGATCGCGATAGCTTTTCAAACCTTGTTTGAAAATTTCGATATGACACGGACAGTTCATAGGCTTTAGGGCTAAAAGTCGATCATCGGCTTCGGACGTAAACATCGCATCTCGGAATTTATCCCAGTGCCCAGACATCTCCCATAGCTTCCGATCCACAAGTTGGGGGGTACGAACTTCACCATAATCATGGCGCTCTAACTTACGGCGCAAATAGGTCTCAACAGTACGATAGAGCGTCCAGCCTTTTTCGTGCCAAAAAACCATACCTTGCGCTTCTTCTTGAAAATGGAATAAATCCATCTCCTTGCCAATACGACGATGGTCACGCCTTTCGGCCTCTTCAACCATAGTTAGGTAATTGCTCAGCTCTTGTTCCGTGGCCCAGCACGTTCCATAAATACGCTGAAGCATCTCATTATTACTGTCGCCACGCCAATATGCGCCAGCCAATTTGGTCAACTTAAAGGCTTTGCCCAACATGCCCGTTGATGGCAAATGTGGTCCACGACACAAATCTTTCCAATTCCCTTGGCGATAAACGCTGACAGCTTCACCGGCTGGAATAGATCCAATGATTTCTGCCTTATAGGCCTCACCAATTTCTTTAAAATGGGCAATCGCTTCATCGCGATCCCATTCCTCGCGCGTAATTGCCTCATTTCTGTCAACAATCTCGCGCATGCGTTGTTCAATAGCCTCAAGATCATTTAGGCTAAACGGCTCAGAGCGCGCAAAATCATAATAAAAACCGTTATCGATAACCGGTCCAATTGTAACCTGTGTGCCAGGGAACAGCTCCTGCACTGCTTCGGCTAAAACATGGGCACAGTCATGCCGCAAAAGCGACAATCCATCTGCAGAATTTGCAGTCACGACCTCAATTTGAGCATCACGATCAATCATGGTTGCTAAATCGCAAACAATACCATCGAGCTTAATAGCCAATGCTTTTTTCGCCAGCGAAGGGGCAATTGACTTTGCAAACTCTAATCCAGTTAGAGCATCCTCATATTGGCGTTGGGCACCATCAGGTAAAGTTAAATTTATCATATCAGCTTTCACTATCTAATTTTTTGGCTTGCACTCTCCAAGGTGCATACCAAGCTCCGATCAAAATCTCAACTGGCACGGGATCATAACCATGACAAGCGCCAAGCCGCTTAAAGGGATGACACTTTGATAACCGTCTTAGGCTGAGCCAGAAGCCATACCATGCACCATGTCGCTTTATCGCGTCAAAGGTATATTCCGAACAGGTCGGCAAGAAGCGACATGAGGGGGGTAACAAAGGAGATATACAGTAACGGTAAATGATAATGGGTAGCAAAAGCAAATAACGCATGAATTTAAACCCCAAGTTGGGCTAAACAATCTTCGACCGCATCAAAGACAAGCAGTGTCGAGGCATGGCGTGCTGAATAAGTCCGGACGCTTTCCAACAGAGAGAGGTCAGCCCACCGCCCTGTTGGGGCAGGCCCATTCTCTTTGAGCATTAACCGCATAATACGCGCAACATCATGAAACTCTTGAGGAGAGCAACCTTCGATATGTTGGGCGACGATTGCCGCACTGGTTTGCCCTAAGGCGCAAGCAGAAAGGCGCTGAGCAAAAGCACCAATATGACCATTCTGATCGAGAGATAAATCTACACTAATCTCTGAACCGCAAAGCTTAGAAACCGCGGTTGCCCGCGCCTGCGCATCGGCCAATTCGCCAATATGAGAAATATTAGCCGTTATTGCGAGCAGCTTCTTTGTATAAAGCTCATCGAGCATCGATATCACACCTATTTTTAATCACGACTTAGCCACACGCCAAATTGTGCCATTGGGTGTGTCTTCAATCGCCACGCCCATTTGGGTTAATTTATCGCGAGCTATATCAGCCGCAGCATAATCTTTCGCCTGGCGCGCGGCATTGCGCTCTTCAATCAGAGCGTCAACGACAGCAACGTTAATATCCGTCGCCCGCGATTGAAACCATTCATCAGGTGAGTGTTGTAAAATACCCAGAAGCGCACCGGCGGATAATAATTCCGCCCGCCCTTCCGGCGTATCCACATTCTTAGAAAGCTCTGACAAGGCCGCAAGTGCTTTGGGCGTGTTTAAGTCATCACATAACGCTTCCATAACCTTTGCCGGAACAGCTGGGTTTAAGGCAAGCGCTGCTTGCGTCATCTCACTATTGTCGCGCAAAAGGCTATATAATCGATTAAGCATACTCGCGCTTTGATCTAAAAGTGTATCGGTAAAATCAATAGGCTGGCGGTAATGTCCTTGAAGCAAAGCTAAACGAATAACCTCCCCAGGATGATCGGCAATAATTTCATCAATGAGTTTAATATTGCCACGAGACTTAGACATCTTCTCACCATCTAAATTCAACATGCCATTGTGAAGCCAGAATTGTGCAATTTCTTGGCCATGGGCACACCGGCTTTGGGCGCATTCGTTTTCATGATGCGGAAACTGCAAATCAATTCCGCCGGCATGAATATCGATTGTTTCTCCAAAATGTTCTGCAATCATAGCGGAACATTCAATGTGCCAGCCGGGTCGACCACGACCAGGCGCAGCGCCAAATGGACTATCCCAGCCTGGTAAATCATCAGATGAAGGTTTCCAAAGCACAAAATCTTCAGGGTTTTTCTTATAAGGCGCAATATCAACACGCGCACCTGCAATCATGTCATCGCGGTTCCGCCGAGCCAATGATCCGTAATCGGGATCTGACGACACATCAAATAAGACATGCCCTTCCGCCTCATAGGCGTGGCCTTTGCTGATTAATGTTAAGATCATAGACTGAATGGATTCAATATGATCAGTTGCAAAAGGCTCAATGTCAGGGGGTAAAACACCCAAAACTCCAATATCCTCATGATATTTTTGCGTATATCGTTTAGATATGACCGAAATATCCTGCCCTTCTTCGCGGGCCTTATTATTAATTTTATCGTCAATATCTGTAATATTTCTGGCATATGTCACTTTAGGAAATAATGCACGCAAAAGCCGTACAAGCACATCAAAGACGACAGCTGGGCGGGCATTGCCGATATGGGCAGGCCCATAAACAGTCGGACCACACACATAAATACTGACATGCTTAGGGTTAAGTGGTTCAAAAACCTGCTTTTCCCGCACGCGATTATTATAGAGATAAAGTTTCATGATCGGCACATTACCTTGCATCTAGCCTATTCGCAATCGTCATAATGGCCGCTAAAATTGATTTTTCTGTGCCCCATTTTTTAATTAACCATAAGGAACTCAATAATATTTTTGGCTCATCATCATCAAAACTTGTGAGCAATCCTTGACCCATTGGGTGATAGACCCTATTTACTTAATATAAGGTTTCACGCTGATGGGTTCGCATTTGTGCAAAGCGTTATGCGTATTTAGAGTAGTCGCAATTATCGTTAAAGATGTCATATATCTTGAGAGCGAATTGATTGCATGTTGTAATAATTTGGGCGCGAGTGTCCAACGGTGATGAGGACGTATTTCCTCACAAACGGGAAAGTATTATGGACGCGATCATTAATGGCAACGACCAACCTGCAAATGAACGGGATGTAAAAGTGACCAAACCAACACGCGAAGAGGCTGAAGCAGCCGTCCGCACACTCATTTCTTGGGCCGGAGATAATCCTGACCGCGAGGGCCTCATCGACACGCCAAAGCGTGTTGTTAAAGCATATCAAGAGTTTTTTGCTGGATATGACGAAAACCCAGACGATGTCTTAGGACGTACTTTTGAAGATGTTGAAGGTTATGACGACATGGTCATGCTCCGCGATATTTCGTTAGAAAGCCATTGTGAGCATCATATGGTCGCCATTTTGGGAAAAGTTCATATCGCTTATATGCCCGTTAATAAAGTGGTTGGCATATCAAAACTTGCACGCGTCATTGAAATTTTTGCCAAACGCTTACAAACGCAAGAAACCATGACAGCCCAGATTGTTGATTGTATTCAACGCGTGCTAGAACCTGCTGGCATTGCAATCTTAGTTGATGCCAAGCACCAGTGCATGACAACACGCGGTATTAAGAAGCCAGATGTGGCAACGATAACAACCCAGTTTACGGGTGTTTTTGCCAATGACCCGCGCATGGAAGCACGTTTTTTAGCAATGATTAAATAAGTCATTTCTTTTTACAAAATTAAGGGTCGACAAAACCCAATCCAAAAGTTAATTAACGGCTCATGTCACAGATTTTTGCAAATAGAATATCAATAGAGCAAGTTGAAGAAGGTGCTGAATTAGCTCCGAAATTCGACGCAAATGGACTTATTCCAGCCGTAACGACCGATCATAGCTCTGGCGAATTGCTAATGCACGGTTATATGAATGAAGAAGCGCTCATACGTTCGATAGAAACAGGCGAAGCTCATTACTATAGCCGCTCACGCGAACAAGTATGGCATAAAGGTGCGACAAGCGGTTTGGTTCAAGAAATCGTTGAAATGCGTATCGATGACGACCAAGACTGTGTTTGGATGCGGGTTAATGTTGGCGGCAATGGCGCCAGCTGCCATGTTGGCTATCGCTCATGTTTTTACCGCTCGCTGCCAACAGGTCAGTCGTTTGACGCGCCAGTTGCTTTGACCTTTGAAGAGAAAAGTAAAGTCTTCGATCCTCTTGAGGTTTATGGCGACGCCCCCAACCCAACAAAGCTTTAAGGCTGTCCCTAGCCTGTTTTAATATACTCTTTGAGCGCATCGGCCTCTCGAGCAGTTTCGTTAATTCTAAAATTAACCAAATCTCCAATTGATACAATGCCCACAAGCCTCGCCTCTTCTAAAACGGGAAGATGACGACAGCGATATCCCGTCATCATTTGCAAAGCTTCTTCCACGCTCGTTGAAAAGGAAACAGTGTGTACTTGTGCGGTCATGAACGTATTGAGTGTCTTATGGACGGCCTCACCCCCATATTCAGCAAGTGCGCGCATCACGTCACGTTCTGACAAAATACCACAAAATGCGCCCGAAAGCTCATTTACAAGGACAGCACCAATCCGGGCTTCGGTCATAACCTTTATTGCCTCGGAGAGTAACTGATCAACCCTAACAGCGACCACATGATCGCCTTTATCTTTTAGAATTTGTGAAATTGACATTGTGTCTCCCCCCTAATTGATAGTGAGGATATTATAGTGCGTCAGAATGTCGCAATGCGCAAGCCGTAACGTTCAATTTCTCAGTCGCGCCAATCTCCATAATCAACACGCCCGGGACCTCCCGAGGCAGACATTGGAGGTGGGTCGAGCAATGAAAGCAGATAAAAACCAGAAATAAATCCAAATATATGTGCAACCCAAGCAATATTAACCGCGCTACCATCCGCGGTCATCAGCCCTAAAGGTGCCAGCAAACCCGATAGAAAATTAAGCCCAAACCAAACCAAAATAAACACCAATGTAATTGGCTGTCGTAATGTTTCGATGGTTGTCAGGGGTTTAGGGAATTCTGGCCAAACGGCATATTTATGCCTCGGCGAGAAGGCGAAACGACAAGCAGCACCCATAAGGCCAGCTCCACCAGCAGAAGCACCAACGATTGGAATAAGGTAAGCGTTATCCGCCGTTGCATAAGCCTGCGCAAAACCGCCAATGGCAGCCGAACCAAAGAATAACAAAACAAAACCTAAACCACCGATGCGTCTTGCAACAACAGTTCCAAATGCAAATATCCATCCGGTATTGAGCACAACGTGCTCCCAACTTCCATGAAGGAAACTATAGGACAAGAGACTTAATACCCCATGCAAAGTTCCACCAGGCAGACCTCCAAGTCCCACTTCGAAAAAACGTGCTGGGAATAATGCACCATAGACATAAAACATATTGCGATCAGCACCGCTCAATTGAGTGGCAACAAAGTGCACACCCAAAAATAAGACGCAGAGCACAATCACACTTATAGGTGCACGCAAGAACGGTTGCTTTTGGTTATTGCTCAAGAGATATTTTTCCTTAAAGCTGCTTCGACAAGGGCCAAACGATCATTACCAAAATACATATCATCCCCATTAACAAACATGGTTGGTGAGCCAAACCCCCCGCGTGCAATCACTTCATCTGTATTGCTTTTTAGTTTTTGCTTCACAGCATCACTCGCGATACGAACCTCAACATCTTGCGCATCCAGACCAACTTGCTCGCATAATCGGGCACGCTCATCAGCTTGGCTTACATCTTTTAATGCACCCCAATAGGCTTTGAATGTCGCCCAAGCATAGGCTGGCAGGCACCCTTCCTCTTGAGCCACGATAGCGGTTCGCATAATTTCAACAGCGCGAACAGGAAACACGGCTGGCTGCCCAATTTCAAGGCCATAGAAACGTGTCCAATCGCGCAAATCTTTCACATAATAGCGACCTTTGGTTGGATGCGGGTTGGCGCGCTGCTCATAAACCGTCTCATTGACAGCGTTAAACACGCCACCAACCAATATTGGCCGCCATAATATCTCCGTATCCGTGCGTTCCGCTAAGGCTTCAATCTGACTAAACGCAAGGTAAGTCCATGGACTGGAAATATCGAAAAAGAATTCGAGCTGGTTTGAATATGACATATAACCCTCTACTGAATAAACTCGGCCGACATTGCTGCACGACCGCGAATATGATCCGATATTTTTTCAGCCATCATGATCGTTGGCGCATTTGTATTGCCACCGATCAAAGTTGGCATAAGCGACGCATCAATAACACGCAACTGACTTAAACCATGCACACAACCATTGGTGTCTGTTACCGCCATATCATCTGTACCCATTTTACAGGTGCCCACAGGGTGATAAAGCGTTTCCCCTGTCGCTTTGATCCAGGCATCAAGAGAGGCATCATCATCAACATTAACATCAGGACCAGGTTTAAGTTGTTTACCACGATAGTCATCAAAGGCTTTCTGCAGAAACACACGTCGCGTTTCACGAAAGGCATTACGTAAATCAATAATATCCTGCTCTTCGCTTAAATAATTTGGGAAAATACGCGGGGGCGCATCTACATCCGCACTCGCTAGCGTTAGATAGCCACGACTAAGCGGCCGGCAACAATAGATGATACTTGAAAAACCATGTGTTTTAGGCAAATCGCCTCGCCCGTGGCTATCGCTCATCGCAGCTGACACATAATGAATTTGTGAATCTGGAATTTCTTTACTTGGGTGAGATTTGATAAATGCCCCACCCGCTGTAGGCGGATAGCTTGCATCGCCTTTTCCAAAGAGAAGATATTGAATACCCGCAAGCTGTTGGCGCCACCATACTGCTGAGCGATGCAGGGTGACCGGTTGGGTAGATTCATATTGGCTAACAACACCATAATGATCTTGGAGGTTTTTACCCACGCCCTTGAGGGTATGGACCATATTGATCCCATGCGGGGTTATATCATCGGGGTCCCCAACACCGCTTCGCATTAAAATTTGTGGAGAATTGATAGCACCTGCAGATAAAATAACCTCACGTCGCGCCATTATTTTTTGGCGTTGACCACCAATAACCACCTCAACCCCAATAGCCTTATTGCCATCAAAAAGAACTTTATCAACACTCACATCCGTAATGGCTTCAAGGTTCTTTCTCTTTAAAGCAGGGTGCAAATAGGCTTGAGCGGCGCTCGATCTTTTCGCGTCTTTAATTGTATGTTCATAACGCGCAAAGCCTTCTTGTTGCCGGCCATTGAAATCGTTTGTTGCCGGAAAGCCAGCTTGCACGCCAGCTTCCACAAACTTATCCAGCAATATATCATTTTGGCGGTCAGACTTTTTAACTTGAAGTGGGCCGTCATGACCATGAAACCCTTCATCACCATCACCGGCAAATGATTCAGCCTTCTTAAAATAAGGCAAAACGCTCGCATAAGACCAACCTTGGTTGCCAAGCTGGTTCCAATGGTCAAAGTCCCATGAATGCCCGCGAATATAAACCATCGCATTAATACTAGAGGAACCACCCCACCCGCGCCCGCGTGGCCAAAATAATTTTCGGTTGCCAACATTGGGGTCTGGCTCGGTTTCGAAGCCATAATTATGATCATTTTTTTCGGGAACCAACTGCGAGTAACCAGCAGGCATATGAATAAACAGACTTTTATCTTTGCCACCTGCTTCGAGTATAATCACTGTTTTATCTTGGTCTTCAGACAAGCGCGCAGCCAAGACGCACCCAGCGCTTCCAGCACCGACGATAATATAATCAGCTTCTTTTTGAATAGTCACATGACACTCCTAGTTTTAAGACAATCTCAATTAGAGAACGTGCAGTTCTTTTTTATATCTTTGCCAATTCTCTACATAATGTTCGGCCATCGCCATCATTAATTTCTCATTATTTTCATCTAAAGTACGAATGATTTTTCCAGGCATGCCAAGCACCATAGAATTATCTGGTATTTCTTTACCTTCACCAATAAGCGCATGTGCGCCAATGAGGCAATTTCGACCGATTTTAGCGCCGTTTAAGACAGTTGCACCAATGCCAATGAGCGTGCAATCACCAATAGTGCACCCATGTAACATCGCCATATGCCCAATTGTGACGTGGCTTCCCAACGTGAGCGGATATCCCATATCCGTATGACAGACAGAACCATCCTGAACATTAGAATTTTCGCCAATGGTAATGCGCTCATTATCTCCACGCAGCGTAGCGCCAAACCAGACGCTCGCATTTTCTTCTAATACAATATCCCCAATAAGCTGCGCATTATCTGCCACCCAAGCCTGCCCAGATGCAGGCAATTGAGGTTTACGATCACCTAATTGATATAAAGTCATGTGTTTCCCTTTTGATTTATGGGTATGAAACGTGTAATCATCGTGAAGAAATTTTGAATAAAAATCTACTGTTTTAGGAAAGTAATTGAGAAAAATGTTTAAGCGCTACCTTTCATCGACTGTAACCGAGGAAGAATGGCCTATTTGGCGCGTAATTGCTATTTTTGCAATAACTCTGCTCATTGGGCTTGGCGGCGCATTATTCTTTTTCTTCGGACCGACCTGGAAAGACATATCTGGCGATATCATTTCACCGACAACAAGTACGCGCGCCATTAACCTTGAAGTAAGCAGCACATTGCTTGCTATACCGTCAAATTATACCCGTTACGGACGCGACAGACGAGGCTCAAAAAGAGATAATGTTGAACTTCATGCTCTTTTGCCAGATCTTAATGGATATACAATAAACCAAGCAGAAGCATTTGAAAGTAGCGCTCTATCACCTGACTTGCTTCTCATCACGATAACCCGCATCGAACATAATATGACCCCAAACAGGCTTATCGATGATGTTTATCAGCCAATCCTATCAAAAGGCGCTGGCGGAGGTAGGCTTGATGCAAAAACGGGTTTAAAAAAGAGCTTCTTTGCAAACGACAGCATGTATGCCAATGCAATATTTTATGAAACAACATTGCGCGTCGATGATTCTCAAAAAAGTCCTTTTTATATTTGTGTCCCAAGCTCAAATCATGGGGCTTGGTGCACTGGTCGTTTGCGCATCGGCACAACTGCACAAGCCATCTTCCGTTTTTCAGAAGAGCACCTCAAAGACTGGGAAGAAATAAACCAGCGCTTATCACAGAAATTAAGTCAATTTAGAGCTGATGCCCGCAAAGAAAACTAACTGCGTCACTCAGGAGACATCTGCCTTCTTCTGATTATTATAACTATTGGATTTAGATTGTTGGCAAGTCAAACTCGAGAATGGCCATATTGAAGTCATAAGACACTTCACCCTCATCCTCATCTCTGAATAATGTGCCAATAAATTCATCGGCTAAATAGACTTCAACCATATCGTCTTTAGCGCCGCGTTTGAGGGTCATTTTTTCGTTTTCAAACTTTAATCGCATAAACGCTTGAACGCGCAAGATCTCATCATTATTCATAATTTTGTCCTTGTTCCGCCAACCAAGTTCTAAGCAAAAGCACTGGTCTTGCTCATTATCAAATCAGCTATTCATTCTCTATACGGTGATCCATAAGCCGTGATGGTTCATTTGTCGAGACCGAACCGACAACTTGTGCAGGCACACCAACCGCTGTGCTGAAAGATGGGATGTCTTGCAAAACAACACTTCCGCTTCCAATTTTGGAGCATTCGCCAACCTTAATATTGCCGAGCACTTTGGCGCCGGCAGAAATCAAAACGCCGTCACCGATTTTCGGATGACGATCCCCTTTTTCTTTGCCATTCCCCCCAAGCGTAACACTATGGAGCATAGATACATTATTGCCGACGACAGACGTCTCGCCAATCACGACGCCGGTTGCGTGGTCAATAAGAACGCCACGGCCAACAATTGCGGCAGGATGAATATCAACTTGAAACACCTCAGACGCGCGATTGTGAATATACATCGCGATTGGACGCCGACCATTCTTATAGAGTGCATGCGCCGCACGATAAGACTGCAAAGCCATAAAACCTTTATAATAGAGTACAGCATCTAAATAACTTTGGCAGGCAGGATCGCGCTCCACAATTGCAAGAACATCCGCCCGCATGGCATTGCCAATTCCCGGATTATTTAAAAAAGTATCTTCAAAAAGCGTGCGCAAGTCATCAGATGACATTTCGTCATTACCAAGCTTGAGCCCAATATGCAGCGCCGATGACTGCTCTAAGCTTTTATGACTCAAAATAACCCTATTCATAAATTCTGCTAAAAGTGGCTCATCAGCGGAAACGCTCTGAGCCTCAGAAACCAGTTGATCCCATATAGGATCACGTTCGGCCCCATCATTTATATCTGCTGTCTGGCTCATAATCCCTCAATTCTGGCCGATCAAAATGATCTATATTTCAGATTACACCTTAATCGGCTACTATAGTTAAGTCTAGACAGTCGATATGGCACAAAAATCGGAAATTTGAAGCAAAGGCAAGGTATGACATATATTACAGTCAATAATCTTACAGTTTATTACGAGCAAAACGGTACCGGTGAAAATTGCCTCATTTTAAACGGATCAGGCGGCGACCTTCGATTTCGTCCAAATGTCATGGACACACCACTCTCAAAATCTTTTCGTGTCACAAGTTACGATCAACGCGGTCTAGGGCAAACAAGCAAACCCGATGGCGCATATAAAATGTCTGATTATGCAGACGATGCAGCAGCTTTAATAACAGAGCTGTCTTTGGGGCCAGCATTTGTTTTAGGTATTTCATTTGGGGGAATGGTCGGACAAGAGCTTGCAATCCGCCATCCAGATTGCTTAAAAGCGCTGGCGCTTTTCTGCACGTCCCCTGGGGGCGCCGGGGGCTCATCTTACCCACTTCATGAACTTGCACAGCTTAATCCCGACGAAAGAGCGCGCACCGCCATTAAGCTTAACGATAATCGTATTACTGATGATTGGATTTCAAATCACCCTGAGCAATATGAGGCTCTCAAGGTGCGTGCGAACCGCGACACTTATAATCACGAAGAAAATTATCTCCAAGGACACGCCAAGCAACTTGAAGCCCGTGCGCATCATGACTGTTGGGATAGGCTCGATCAAATAAAGTGCCCTGTTTTTCTTGGCGGCGGTACATATGATGATATTGCCAAACCTAGCAGTATGAAAAATATGGCATCGCGCATTCAAAACGCACAGCTAACCTTTTACAATGGCGGCCATCTTTTTATGACCCAAGACCCCAGCGCATTTTCTGATGTTGCTGATTTTTTCAGAACGCAATAAAGGACACCAAAATGCTTCGTCTTGAAACCGACTGTGCCATTATTGATGCGCATCA